>DFFT01000100.1 GCA_002372325.1 Succinivibrionaceae bacterium UBA3769
GTGATAAAAAAGCTGGCTCAGGGCACGGTGGATATCGTTATCGGCACCCATAAGCTCCTCTCGGCAAATATCAAATTCCGGGATCTGGGGCTTCTCATTGTGGATGAGGAACACAGGTTCGGCGTGGCCCAGAAGGAAAAGATTAAAAAGATGAGAGCGGAGATCGACATCCTGACCCTGACCGCCACCCCCATCCCACGGACTCTCAATCTGGCCATGAACAATGTCCGCTCGCTCTCCATTATCGCCACCCCGCCGGCCAAGCGCCTCGCGGTACGCACCTTCGTGCATGAATACGATGAAGGGCTTATTCGGGAGGCTATTCTCCGGGAGCTTAACCGCGGCGGCCAGACCTATTATCTCCACAACGACGTCATGACCATCAGCGGCATACAGGAAAAGCTTGCCGCCCTGGTGCCGGAGGCCCGCATCGCCGTGGCCCATGCCCAGCTTCCGGAGCAGGCCCTGTCCCGGATCATGCACGACTTCTGCCATCAGCGCTACAACGTGCTTATCTGCTCCACCATCATTGAGACCGGCCTTGACATCCCCACCGCCAACACCATCATCATGGACAGAGCGGACAAGCTGGGGCTGGCTCAGCTCCATCAGCTCCGGGGCCGGGTGGGCCGCTCCCACCATCAGGCCTACGCCTACCTCCTGACTCCGGAACACGGCGAAATTTCCGATGATGCCAAAAAACGACTTAATGCCATCGCCTCTCTGGAGGAGCTGGGTTCCGGCTTTATTCTGGCCACTCAGGATCTGGAGATCCGCGGTGCCGGAGAAATTCTGGGAGCGGAACAGTCGGGGCAGATCGAGGGCATCGGCTTTTCTCTTTACATGGAAATGCTGGAAAATGCCATAGAAGCCCTCCGGGAGGGCCGGGAGCTCTCTCCGGAAAGCATGGAATCCCGGGAAACCTCTGTGGAGCTTCATATCCCCGCCCTCCTGCCGGAAAGCTATGTTTACGATGTCACCATCAGGCTGACCCTCTATAAGCGTCTCGCCTCGGCGCTTTCCGATGCCGAGGTGGATGACCTCCGCTCGGAAATCATTGACCGCTTCGGGGCGCTGCCCAAGGACGCCGCCAGTCTTTTTGAGATCCAGAAGATCCGCATTGCCGCGAGAAAGCTGGGCCTTGCCTCCATTGACATGAACCGGAAATACGGCTCCCTGACCTTCGGGGACACGGTGCGGGTCAGCTTTGACTATCTCACCAAAATGATTTTTGAGAACCCGGGCGCCTACGGCATGGACGGCCCGAACCGCATTCGCATCCTGAAGGTTCCGGAGGATCCCGGCGAAAGAATCCCCTTTATCCGGAGCATCGTAACGGACATGGCCGCGCATCCGGAGGATCCGTCCTAAGCCGCCCGGATTTTGATTTTGGTTTTGGGATTTTGCATTTTCCGCCGGATCCCATTAATATGGCCGGTGAGTCAGGAAAAAACGATAAAAAACGGTTAGCGCATGAACAAGATAGCATTACTCGCCTTAGGAGCCTCTCTTGCCGCGGTGATGAACGCGGCGGCCATCCCCCTGAGAAACACGGTGGACGAGGGCCAGCTTATGGCCGCCCGGAGAGCTCTGGACGCCGAGGAGCAGAAGAAGCTCCAGAAGGACAACAAGCACGTCAAAAGCACGGAAAAGTACTGTAAAAGCATGGTGCAGTTCCGTCTGGGCCAGGATTATCACATCAAAATCACCGACAGAAGAGTGCCCACCCCCGCGGATACGGATCAGACCAAATACTCCGTAGCGGGAAATGCAGACGGCCCTGATAACCTGAGTTTTCATTGCATTGTTTCCGTAAAGGACGGCATTATCAATCTGGAACACCTGAACCTTTACAAGGTGGTTCGGGACACGCCTAAGGATCCGGCCGCAAAACCGGAGCCCCCCAAGGCCGCCCCTGACGCCCCGGCTAATCCGCCCCCCGGCAAAGACGCTCCCGGCGCTAAAAAGCCGCCGGTTAACGCCATTTCCCCGGCTCCGGAAAAAAGCGGCATCTCCCAGAAACCCCAGAAGAAAAAGCCCCCTAAGCCCTCCGGCAAAAATAACCATGGCATCTCGGGGAAATAGGCGTTCCTTTCGGTTGCTTCCAGTATTCTCTTCCCGGCCGGGATTTCCGTGCACCGCATCACGGCCGTGTTTTCGGTTATTGCGGAAGTTTTGCCCATGCCGGGAAGCCGGAATCCCGAGTCCCCTCCGGATTAAACCGGGATTTCCCGGCTATACCCCGCCAGGCATGCCACTCTTACTATGCCCCTTCTGCAATGCCTCGCAAAACATGTCCCGTTGGCTCTTTGGGGTCTGAAGGATGTCCGGACAGGCTAAAAAAATCTGAGAGGGCATCCTGAACATAGTAAAATAGCAATGTTCACCTGCAAAAACACCAGACACAGATCTTCCGGATACCCATGATAGAAAAGCTCATTGCCGACCTGCACAGTCATACCCTGGCCAGCACCCATGCCTACAGCACCATTTATGAAAACACTCTGGCAGCCCGGGAAAAGGGACTCAAGATTCTGGCCATGACCGATCACGGCCCCCGACTTCCTGACTCTGCGGATATTCTGCATTTCAAAAATTCGGTGAAGGCGCTCCCGGACACCATTAACGGAGTCCTTGTCCTTAAAGGCATCGAGGCGAACTTTCTGCCCGGCGGCAAAACCGACTGTCCTGAAAAGCTTTACCGCTCGCTGGATCTGGTGCTGTGCGGCTTTCATAACGGAGCCATGCCCAGTCAGGGCCGGGACGAAAACACCGAAATCGCCCTCAAAACCATCCGCTCCGGACTTATTGACGTGATTGCCCATCCCGGAGATCCCAACTACCCCAAGGATCTGGAGGCCATCGTGAGCTGCGCGGCCGAATGCGGCGTGGCTGTGGAAATCAATGCGGCCAGCGGTGCCGGTTCCCGTATCGGCAGTAATGAATTCTGTCTTTTAACCGCAAAGCTCTGCAAAAAGTACCATGCCCTGGTCAGCGTGGGATCCGATGCGCACTTCATGACCAATATCGGAAATCTCAGGCATGCCATTGAATTCATCAATGAGGCCGGGATTCCGGAGGAGCAGGTTATCAACACCTCCATGGAGAAAACCCTGAACTTCGTGATAGGCCGCGGCCACCCCCATCCGGAAAACTATTTAAAGCTTCTCGAAACCGCCTGAGCCTTTTTCCGCGCCTTCTTTGCGCCATACCCCATCCTGCGCCAGACCAGCCCATGAACATGCCCCGGAAGGTTTTAGCCGCAATCAGGCGCTGCGGGGTAAAACGGACACAAAAAAAACAGTCTCGGACTTTTGATGCGGGACTGTTTTTTTAAGGAAGATGCAGCGGATAAAGCTCCGCCGCAAAAAATAATCACAGATTACATGCTTTCGGCAATCTCGTCAGGGATCTGACCGTTGTGATAAACCTGCTGCACGTCATCGAGATCCTCCAGGGAATCAATGAGCTTCACGAAGGTTTCAGCATGATCCTTGTCCAGCTGGGCCTCAGTGGAGGGCACCATGGTTACCTCGGCATTGCTGTGCACCAGCTTGGCGGCATCCACGGCATCCAGCACATCGCCGAAGCTTTCCGGAGTGGTATAAACATCAAAGCTGCCGTCATCATTGCTCACCACGTCATCAGCGCCGGCCTCCAGAGCCACCTCCATCAGCTTTTCCTCATCAGCGTTATCGAAGGTAATAACACCCTTCTTGGTGAACAGGAAGCCCACAGAACCCTCGGTGCCCATATTGCCGCCGAACTTGGTGAAGCAGTGTCTGACATCAGCCACGGTGCGCTTCCGGTTGTCGGTCATGCATTCCACCATAATGGCAGTGCCGCAGGGACCGTAGCCCTCGTAGATCACAGTCTCCAGCTCAGCGCCGTCACCGCCGCCGGCGCCGCGATCCACGGCGCGCTTAATGGTGTCACGGGTCATGTTCTGAGAAAGAGCGGCAGCCACGGCAGCGCGCAGTCTCGGGTTGGAGGACTCATCAGCCCCGCCAAGACGGGCAGCGGTGGTGATTTCACGAATAAGCTTGGTAAATACCTTGCCCCTCTTGGCATCCTGCGCCGCCTTGCGGAAGCGGATATTCGCCCATTTGCTATGTCCTGACATAGTAATATCTCCTAAATGTCTTGCTAGAAGGGGCCAAAGCCCCTTTTATGATTATTCCTCGAAATCGGCAATCTGAATGCCCAGTTCTCCCATAGCCTCATCAGAGGGCTGGCTCGGAGCCTCAGTCATGAGACAGGAGGCGGCGGTGGTCTTCGGGAAGGCGATGACGTCGCGAATGTTTTCCGTGCCGGTAAGGAGCATGGTGAGACGATCAAGGCCGAAGGCCAGACCGGCATGAGGAGGAGCGCCGTACTTGAGAGCCTCAAGGAGGAAGCCGAACTTGCGCTGCTGCTCTTCGGGGGAAATGCCGAGAACATTGAACACCGCCTGCTGCATCTCCTCCCGGTGAATGCGCACGGAACCGCCGCCTACTTCATAGCCGTTGATAACCATATCGTAGGCATCGGCATAAACGCTGTAGGGATCCTTCTTAAGATCCTCCGCGGAAACGCCCTCGGGAGCCGTAAAGGGATGGTGCATGGCAGCAATGGAGCCGTCTTCGTTCTTCTCGAACATGGGGAAATTCACCACCCAGAGAGCCCGGAAGCCGGGAGAAACGAGATCGAATTCTTTGGCCACCTTAAGTCTGAGAGCGCCCATGGCGGTGGATATCTGCACCTTGTCCTGGGAAGCCCCGAAGAAAATCACGTCTCCGGCAGCGGCTCCGGTGCGTTCCAGAATGCCCTGAATCATTTCCGGAGTCAGGAACTTGGCAATGGGAGACTGCACCTCGGCATTAGGAAGCACCTTCATCCAGGCCAGCCCCTTGGCGCCGAACACCTTCACATAGGCGGTGTACTCATCGATCTTCTTCCGGGTGATCTTGTCCTGAAGCCCCGGGAAGGCAAGAGCGCAGACCCGGCCGCCCGGGGTATTGGCAGGCTCCCGGAATACGGCAAATTCGCTGTCTTTGACAATATCCGCGATGTCCTTCATCTCGGCGCTGATGCGGAGATCCGGCTTATCGGAACCATAGCGGCTCATAGCCTCGTCCCAGGTCATTACCGGAAGCACCCCGAGATCCGCGCCGATGATCTCCTTAAAGAGTCCCGTGATCATATCTTCGGCCACCAGCTGCACTTCCCGGGCCGTCATAAAGGAGGTCTCAATATCGATCTGGGTGAATTCCGGCTGTCTGTCGGCCCGGAGATCCTCATCCCGGAAGCACTTGGTGATCTGATAGTAACGGTCAAAGCCGCTCATCATGAGGAGCTGCTTAAAAAGCTGGGGAGACTGGGGCAGTGCATAAAACTTGCCGTGATGGATTCTGCTGGGCACGATGTAGTCCCGGGCACCTTCCGGAGTGGGCTTCCCCAGCACCGGGGTTTCGGTATCGATAAAACCGTGGTCGTCCAGATAACGGCGCACATAGCCGGTAATGCGGGCTCTCAGCTTAAAACGCTCCAGCATCTCCGGACGTCTCAGATCCAGATAGCGGAAACGGAGGCGCTGTTCCTCGGTATTGTCCTGATTGAAGTCCAGAGGCAGCGGCGCGGAACGGTTAATGATTTCCAGTTCCCGGGCCTGAACCTCTACGGCGCCGGTGGCCATTTTGCTGTTTATCTGACTCTCCGGACGGGCCTTCACAATACCCCGCACCTTAATGCAGAACTCGTTGCGAAGCTCGGAGGCCTTCTCATGGGCTTCCTTCTGATCCGGATCGAAATAAACCTGAACAATTCCGGCGCGGTCACGCATATCAATAAAGATAAGACCTCCAAGATCGCGGCGCCGGTGCACCCAGCCGCACAGAGTTACTTCCTTTTCGAGATACTGTTCATTGACGTCGCCGCAGTAGATTGAGCGCATTGACATAGATTAACCTTTTACGTTTCAAAACGTCCGTTTGCAGCCTTGTGCGAGGCTGTTAAAAAAAATCAGTAGCGCATTATACTCCATAACCGGGGGATATGGCAGGAAATCGGCGTTAAATAACGGGCGGGACGGAAGGAATTCCGGCCCGCCCTGCCTTGGCCATGCCCCCCGGACGAACTTTGCGGGGGAACTTTCAGGAGGAGTGGCGTAAGCTCGCCAAACAAAAAACTCCGGGGAGACCGGAGCTTTCTGAAACCTCATCAAAAGATGAGACCGCCGGGAGGGCTTAATAGCCTCGGGCTATGTTTTCCACGGCGCTCTTAACCTTGAAGAAATTAATGAGCATGATGATCAGGAAAATCAGCGAAACCAGCCAGAACACCATGGCGATAAGAATAAGCAGCAGCCCCGGCATAAACATGGGAGGAAAAGCATCAAGATGCCCTCCGGCTGCCTGGAGCGCCTTCATCTCGGCAACAAGATTATACATTATTATCACCCCGGGTATTGCCGTAACAGCATAACCCGCGAACAGGCCCCACAAAAGCTTGATGCGGGGTCTGACCTTTTCGATTCTGGCCATAAGATCACCCTCGCCGTCCAGAAGCTGATAGCAACGGTCAGCCAGAGACGGTGTCTGGATCAGAATGTAGATATAGGCCACATAGGTCAGGAGGCTGCCGATATAAGGCACAAAATTCACCACAATGCACCCGATTATCCAGTACAGCATGATATTCATGTCCTTCATCAGAGCGGTCGCTCTGATGCCGGTGGCTCTGTCTCCGCCGCCGGAATTTCCCTGGTCGCTGTAGGGATTATTGCCCTGATAGTCTCCGGAACTGCCATTCAGTGAGGCGCCGCATTTGCCGCAGAAGGAAGCTCCCGGCTTTAAGGGAGTCTGGCAGCGGGGACACAGCTTTTCTTCTGCAAAAGATGCCGTCTCTGCCGCGGCGGGCTCCGCAGGCTTTTCTAAATTGACGCCGGAAACATTTTTTGCGATGTATTTTCTGCAAAACGGGCAGACCTTAACATCATCATCGATTTCTTTGCCGCAAAATGAGCAATTCATATTGCTGCTCTCCTTTTAAAACATGCAGTTGTCATCAGTTATCGCTGTCAGCCGTTGCCCGCCTCCCGGGGAACCGCCGGCTGTGAATTCAGCGGCGCATTATAAACCATACCGCAATATGCCAAAACTTCAAACGCTGCGCAAAGCTGATTTCCCGCAAGTCTGCGCTCCGATAATGATATTTCATGAGATCTCTTTTATCCTTCCGGAGATCATGAAAGGCTGCGATCTTCCCGGGCTCCGCCGAACTGTAAGCCAACGGAGTTACGGCGACATGCCGTACAGGCTCTGATACAGAATATGCCGGGCGGGCAAAACCGGGAACTCCGAAAAAAAACTGAACTCCCGGCCGCCCGTCCTCCCGGAGACTAATAATCCCGGGCAATTCTGTCAATGCCCTCCTTAACCTTGAAGAAGTCAATGGTGAGGAGGATTTGGTAAACCAGACTTACTATGCAAAGCACGCCCATTATCAAAAGAACCAGAAGCCCCAGAATAAGCAGCACCGAAGCCTCATGGCGAGAAATCGCTCCCCCGATAATCAGCATGACAATTCCCACCCCGCATAAAACAATTATCAGGGCCAGCAGGATCCACAGAGCCTTCACCCGGGGTCTGACCCGGGAAATCCGGCTCATAAGATCGCGGTCATCATTAAGGATCCCGGCGCATTTGTCTGCCAGAGACGGGGTCTGCACCAGAATGTAGATAAAGGCAATCAGGCTCAGCATATTGAGGCCGGGGATGAACTGGGCTACCAGATAGCCGATGATCCAGTACATCATGAAATCCATATCGTTCATCACGGCAACGGCTTTTTCGGGAAAATCGCTCCTGGGACGGGATTTTATCATGCTGCCGTTATAGGGATTTCCGCCCTGCCGGGGAGAGGAGTTCCCGTCCGCGGCGGCACCGCAGTGGCCGCAGAAAGCTGCCCCGGCCGGCAGGGGAATCTGGCAGCGGGGACACATTTTGCCGCCGGAAATATCGGTTCTGGGAGAGGAAGCCCCCGTCCCTCCGGCATTTACTGCCGGAGGATTTTCCTGGATAGGCTTCCCGCAGCGGGGACAGAACGCCACATCATCCGCAATTTCATTGCCGCAGGCCGGACATTTCATATCTGCTAATCTCCCTGAATTAAAGAATGCCGTTTTCGTTTTTCCCGGTAATCACCTGACAGGGGACTCATAACAAGCCGCAAACGGGCCGGTATTTACTGAAAACGGCAGGAAAACTGTAACTTAACGGCTTCATTATAATCCATTACGGGAAAAATTAGGGAAATGGGGGTGATAACAGAACGGAAGGCTCCGGAGGACAGCCCCGAAATAAGCGCGGAGCCGCAGAAGAACGGCAAAGCAGACCTCAAAACAAAGAACTCCGGCAAAACCGGAGTCCCTTAAACACCTGAAAAAACAGCAGACTAATACCCCTTGGCCGCTCTTTCAACCCCCTCCTTCACCTTGAAGAAGTCAATCAGGAGGAGTATTTCGTAAACCAGATTAGCAATAATGGACACCAGGAAAAACACCCCGAAAACGCAAGCTCCCACAATCAGAGCCGCCGGCATGTCGTTGGGATTGCTGTTCAGGGCCACCAGCCCTATAACTATCCCGGCAATCATGACAATAGTCACGACAATTTGCACGGCAAACAGGATCCAGAGTATCTTTACCCGCGGTCTCACTTTGGCGATTCTGGAAGAAAGATCGCTGTCATTCTCCAGAATTTCGCCGCATTTGTCGGCCAGAGACGGCGTCTTTATCATGATATAAACAAACGCAATCAGAGCACCGATGGCAAAAATCTGAAACATCTGCGACAGTACCGTCAAAACCACGTAACCGATGATCCAGTACATAATGGTGTTCATTTCATTCATCAGGGACAGGGCCATAACGCTGTCGTAACCGCCGTCGGATCCCCCGCTCTTAACATTGCCGTTATAGGGATTGCCGGCATAGGGATTTCCGCCCTGACCGTCCATGGAGGCTCCGCATTTGCCGCAGAAGGTGGCTCCCGGCTTCATGGGAGTCTGACAGCAGGGACAGAGCCGCTCTGCGGAACCGCTGACACTCTCCGCTGCAGCAGGCTCAGCTGCTGGCTCTGCCGCTGTTTCTCCGGCATTGAACTCCGGGGCATTTTTTGAGATATACTTGCCGCACTGGGGACAGTGCCTGGCGTCATCCGCAATTTCATTACCACAGGCTGGACATTTCATATCTGCTGATCTCCATTCGTAAAACAACGCCGTTTTCGTTTTCCCCGGCTATCTCAAAAAAGGCTCAAAAAAAACTCGTAAAAGCCGCATAGGCAGCCGTTCGTGACTTGCAGGACGGCTGAATACAGCTCAGCCGCCATTATAAACCATCCCGGAAACAATAAGAGAAACAGAAGAAGATAACGGAACAGAGCTCGCAAAAGCTCAGTCCCTGAAAAAGGCCGCTGCTCCCCTCAAAAGCCGAGCAACCGGGAGCTGATTTCAAAGCGGAGCCGGAGGCTTAATGCCCCGGACGGTCATTCTGCCAATAACCTTCTTCACCTTGAAGAAGTCGAAAAGCATAAACGCCTGAACAACCAGATCAGCAATACAGCTCACCAGAAACAGCGCTCCGGAAATAACTGCTGCCCATAGCAGCAGTATTAACACGTTCCAGGTAATAGGCAGTTGCAGATCCCCGGTAAAAGCATACATAAAACCGTTAATAAGTCCCAAAAATGACAGCACCGCAAGCAATAACGCAAAAGCGATAAACGCCGTCACAAACACCAGGTTAAGAATCAACAATATCCAGCGATCCTTTACATGCCGTCTCACCATGGAAATTCTTTTCGCAAGATCTCTGTCATTCCGGCAAAGCTCCCCGCATTTTTGGGCCAGGGACTGCGTTTTTAACAGAATGCCGCCATGCGTAATAAAAAAACCGGATCCCAAAAACAATACAAAAACACTATAGCCATGCGAGATTAGCAGCTTCAAATGCGTCAGCCATGGCAAAGCGCAAGTCAGCGCTGTCAGAGCCATAAAGGTCGCACCGGAGATAATCCACCATGTCATGGTGTTCATTTCTTTCATCAGGGACTGGGCCATAGCGCTGTCAGAACCGCCGGCTCCTTCGCTCTTAGCATTTACGGCATAGGGATTTCCGCCCCGCCCGTCCGCAGGGAGTCCGCATTTGCCGCAGAAGGAAGCGCCCGGCTTCAGGGGGGTCTGACAGCAGGGGCAAAGCCTTTCCTCGGAAACGCCGGTGCTCCCGGATACGGCGGACTCGGCCGCTGCTTCACCGGCCTGAGACTCCGACGCATTTCCAAAGAGATATTTGCCGCAAACGCGACAGTACTTATCATCATCCCTGGCATCATTACCGCAGGCAGCGCACTTCATACTTATTGGTTCTCCTTATGTAAACAGCTAATCATTGCGTCCGGTTTTTCGGACATGGCTTATCTCAGCGCCTCTCATCGCGCCCCAAGCCCTTTCCGAAAACCGCTTCGGAAAATTGTTCCGGATGGTGTTAAACGCCTCCCGGCAAAGTGTCATGCTTTGCCGCCGGCATCATATTGCGTCTTCGGGCTTCCCGGAACAAGACTTAGCGGGAGATCCTACACCAGATAGCCTTAAGCTGTGAGACATTTGCCCTGTTATGGCGGAGATTTTTCGGAAAATAAATGCCCCTGATGCCGGAAAACCCGAAGCGGGCTCTTTAATTACGGGGCTCAGCAGAAATCATGCGCAAAGTTCCCTGTAAGACCGGGATTAAGGGGAGTTTTTTTGCGGGTTGCTTTGCGTGGTCAGGGATCTCCAATGACCATAGCGGTAAGTTGGAACAGGGACGTTCCCAGGCGATCTTCAGGGAAGAAAGAGGCGCCGCCGCAGAAACCGGCGACTGAGGTTGCGGTTTCGTCCTGGAACAGATGTTCCGGTGTCATCGGGGGCTCAAAACGAGTCCCCGTCCTTTTTTTGTCCGCAGGATAACAGCGAGAAGACATCCGGGGCCGGGACTGACAACGCCGGTGCATTTTTCGGAAAACTGCCTGAATAATTCCGGAGATTGGAAATTCGGCCCCTGTGAAATGCGTGATCCTCACTGTTCGCAAAGGGAAAAGACTCCGCCTGGTTCGTAAACGTTCTGACAATAATGCCTGCCCGGAAGGCGGCGTTCCGGATCATCCCTGCCAATCCGCATCCCCTGATTACTCAGTGTTCCGGCCATGATTTCATTAACGATTACCTGATGTCTGACTCTGCTGGCAGCCGCAAAACCTGAAATGCCAAAGAACAAAAAAACAGCGCAAGCATCGGAAATCACCACCGGATACAGCGCTGTCCTCATCAGCAAAAAAGTCAGCGGAAATACTGTCAGCGATATTTTTGCAGCAATACTTCAAATTCCTGATCCGTTACGCCGAGTCTTGCCATTGCCACCTCCCTTGAGATTAAGCCTGCTGTGCAAAAATCGATAACGGTTTTTTCCTCACCCTCTTTTCTGCCTATTTTCTCACCCTCTTTTCTGCCTATTCTCTCACCCTCTTTTCTGCCCTCTTCTCTCCCCTTTTCAGCAGCATCATTGCATTTGCCCTGAAGAAAGTTATCAAAAATTTCATTGGAAGTAATTGACAGTTCCATAGCATCCTCCATTTTTCTTTCGTATTTTCAACAAACTGCGCCATGACATCATAGCCCTCATCGTTGCATGCGTTCCTGAGGGCTTCTGCACATTCTGCGCTCCGGATCAGCACTGCCAATCCGCATCCCTTATTTACTCAGTGTTCCGGCCATGATGTCATTAACTATTTACCTGAGGTCTGACTCTGCAGGAAGCCGCAAAAACTGAAATGCCAAAGAACAAAAAAAACAGCGCAAGCATCGGAAATCACCACCGGATACAGCGCTGTCCTCATCAGCAAAAAAAGTCAGCGGAAATACTGTCAGCGATATTTTTGCAGCAATACTTCAAATTCCTGATCCGTTACGCCAAGTGTTGCTGTTGCCTCACCCCTTGGGATTAAGCCTTTTTTGTAAAAATAGACAACGGTTTTTTCCTCACCCTCTTTTCTGCCCTCTTTTCTGCCCTCTTTTCTGCCCTCTTCTCTGCCCTTTTCAGCAGCATCATTGCATTTGCCCTGAAGAAAGTTATCAAAAATTTCATTGGAAGTAATTGACAGTTCCATAGCATCCTCCATTTTTCTTGCGTATCTTTCAATAAACTGCGCCATGACATCATAGCCCCCATTGAGGCACTCCCTCTTGAAAGTCTCTATGAATTCTACACCATTCCTGCATTCAGTTCTGAGAACTGCGGCAAGCTTGGAAAACCAGATGTACTGACCTGCGATGGTGCCGTTTTCCTTCGCGGAGAACACGCTTATCTCGAAATTCAGATACGCAGGTATCCGGGTTATCTTCGGATGATACATGCGGGTAAAATTCATCGTGCCGTCCGGCTTCGCTTTTTCGTCTCCGGTATATATCAGGCAGCACCGTGAGGGCGGCAGATAAAACTGCGGGGCGCGGTATTTGCTGAATTCATGATCGGTAACATAATTGCCCCATGTGGCCATGATATAT
>DFFT01000009.1:0-71923 GCA_002372325.1 Succinivibrionaceae bacterium UBA3769
TCTGACAGGCTGTGAATAGTAACTTTTTTTCCGGGGAGAGGCCGTAATTCGCTCATTTTCTGACCAGTCCTCGGGCAGAGAAAGCTAAAGCGGCGGCAGGAAGGCAAAAAAAGCAAGGCATAAAAAAAAGGCGCCGCCATGTTCCGGTTGCGCCTTTATTCTGAGATCCGGTCTCTTTCAGCCTTCAGGTCTGCGGGGTTTTCCCCCGGGGCCGGGGATCAGCAATTATTCGTTAACAATCTTGTCCAGCAGGGTATCTACGGCAGCGCAGGCCTCAGCGGAGGAGCACTTGCCGGAAATGGCAACAATGTCCTTGCCGTCATCTACAACGAATACCTGCACGTCATCAGGGCAGCTGCCCAGGTGGTATGCCGGATACTGGCCGATGGTGGATTCAGAAACATCACCGCAGCCCAGATCCTTGGCAGCAGCCTCGGCAACGTCCTTGATGGGAGCAGAGCCAGACTTGCCGGCAGCGGTTACGTTCATGGCTACGCCAGCTGACTTTTCAGCAAAGGTGATGGAATTGTCATTCTGCTCAACAACTTCCCAGTCGGCAAAGGCAGAAGCTGACAGAGTCAGGGCAACAGCTGCAACAAGTAACTTTTTCATATGTCATCCTTAAATTAGTCAAAAAGAAAAAACAACAGCCGCGCCAATAATACCACAATTACTGCCACAGCCTGCGGAAAGAATTTAATCCCCGGCCGCATCCTGAGGCTTTTCCGGAACTTTTTCGGGATCATTGTCCTGAGCCGGATCCTTTTTGCCGGCGATTTCCTGACGCTGCACGGAGACGCTGCGCGGGGCTTCCACGCCAATGCGCACCTGATTTCCCTTAACGGAAATCACGGTAATCCTGACATTGTCCCCGACAATGATGGATTCTCCCTGTCTTCTTGTCAGAATCAGCATATTTCAACTCCGCCAAAACAAGAGCGCTAAATCGGATGCTCCGGACTCCGGAACTCTGCTGCTCAAAAAACATTCGCTCCGGTAATTACAAATAATATCTGCTTTTATCAGAAAAGTAAAAAACAATTACATCACATCAGGATACTCTAAATCTAAATCTGCTATTATGGAATATTGAATGCGCCCCGCCAAACATCAAGGGGCAAACATCAAGGAGAAGAAAGCTATGCTATGCAATAATTGCGGCAAGGAAATCGGCACGGACAATTTCTGTCCCTTCTGCGGCGCCAATCAGACTCCGCAGCCGTCCCGGAACAAACCCGCATCCTCTAAGAAGTCTTCCACCTGTCTCATCGTCGGCATTGTCCTTGGCGTGCTGGGATTTATCGCCATTGCGGTAATCGGCATTTTCGCCGCCATTGCCCTCCCCGCTTATGCCCGGTATATGGCCATGGCCCGGTTTACCGAGGTTACCTCTGCGGCAGACGGAGTGAAAAAGCAGGTTGAACTCTGCTTCTTTGATACCGAAAACTTAAGCAAATGCAATAACAGCGCGGAAGGCAAAGGGTGGCGGATCGCCGGCGCCAATGACTATGCCACCAAATACGTGGCGAACATTACCGTAAATAAAGGGGTTATTACCGCCAAGGCTATTGAAGGGAGCGGCCTCCAGGGAGCCACCTTCACCATTCAGCCGGTTCCGGACAAGAAAACCGGGGTTATCGACTGGCAGATCGTTCCGGAACAGTCTTCCTGCTTCTCTCAGGATCTGTGCGGACACACCGTCCGGTAAAACAGGTTACCCTCGGAGGAGCATTTATTAAGCCCCTCTGAAAATCACAAGGCCCCCGGAACACCGGAGGCCTTTTCTTTCAGAAGCTCATGA
Organism: Succinivibrionaceae bacterium UBA3769; assembly: GCA_002372325.1. Taxonomy (GTDB): domain Bacteria; phylum Pseudomonadota; class Gammaproteobacteria; order Enterobacterales; family Succinivibrionaceae; genus Succinimonas. The sequence continues at coordinate 1,802 of DFFT01000009.1, forward strand.
AGAGCAGAACGGGAAGTTAGCCCAGATGCTCCTCCAGCCAGCCGGCCACGCTGTTCATGGCCTGAGGCAGCTTGGCCACATCCGTGCCGCCGGCCTGCGCCATATCCGGCTTGCCGCCGCCCTTGCCGCCAACCTGCGCTGCCACAAACTTCACCAGCTCTCCGGCCTTGATCCGGGACACCAGATCCTTGGTAACCCCGGCAATGAAGGAGATACGGCCATCGTTAACGGATGCCAGGAGGATCACCCCGCTGGAGAGACGGTTTCTGAGATCGTCCATAACAATGCGGAGCTCCGGAACCGCTACCCCATCCAGAGTGGCCACCAGAGTCTTAACGCCGTTAACGGAGACCACGGAGCCCAGGAGTCCCTTGGCCTCAGCCAGAGCCAGCTGCTCCTTAAGCCGGGTATTCTGCCGCTCCAGATCTTTGGCATGCTGCTCCAGTGCGGACACCTTGTCGTAAACGCCGAAGGTCTCGCTTCTGAGAAGAGAGGCGCTCCTTTCCAGCTCGCTATTCAGACTGTTGGCATAATCAAGAGCCGCAAAACCGGTCACAGCTTCAATGCGCCGCACACCAGCCGCAATACCGCTGTCAGAGATCACCTTGAAGAAGCCGATATTACCGGTGCGAGACACATGAGTGCCGCCGCAGAGCTCCCGGGAGACATCCCCCATGGAAACCACTCTGACCCGGCCCTCATACTTCTCGTTAAAGAGAGCCATGGCTCCGGTGGCTTTGGCAGCCTCCAGATCCATCACCTCGGTAACCACCGGAAGATCGGCCATGATATACCCGTTAACCAGAGCTTCAACGCGGCGGAGCTCCTCCGCAGTCACAGCCTCTCCGTGGGAGAAGTCAAAACGGAGCCGGTCTCGAGATACGAAGGAGCCCTTCTGAGCCACATGATCCCCCAGCACCTCTCGCAGAGCGGACTGGAGGAGATGGGTGGCGCTGTGATGACGGGCAATGCTGCTTCGAGCCTTGACATCTACCCGGGCCCGGACATGATCCCCGACAGAGAACTCGCCTAAAAGCACCTTGCCTACATGGATCACCGCATTTCCGGCGCGTCTGGTATCGGTAACCTGGAACTCGAAATTATCGCCCCCCAGAATAAGACCGGTATCGCCCACCTGGCCGCCCCTTTCTGCATAGAACGGGGTTTTATCAAGAACAATGACGGCTTCTTCATCGGTAGCCACGGAGGCAACGCTTTCCAGTCCCTTGAAGATACTGACAACCTCCGCCTCGTCTTCAAGGCGGTCATAGCCGGTAAATTCCGTGGTTCCCGCCACTCTGAGCTCGCGATTATAGTCCACGGCGAAATTGGAAGCGGCCTTGGCTCTCTCCCGCTGCTTGGCCATCTCGGCATCAAAGCCGGCAAGATCCACCGTGTAGCCGTTATCTCGCACCACGTCCTGGGTGAGATCCACCGGGAAGCCATAGGTGTCGTAAAGACGGAATGCTACCTCGCCGGGCACGGTTTTGCTGTCCCCGAGCTTCTGGAGTTCTCCGGAAAGAAGCTCAAGACCGCGGTCAAGAGTGCGCAAAAACTGCTCTTCTTCCTTTCTCAGAATCTTTTCGATATGAGCCTGGGAATCCCGGAGCTCCGGATAGGCATCTCCCATAAGCTTCACCAGACTGGGCACCAGCTTGCAGAAGAACACCTCCTGCGCTCCCAGAAGCCTGCCGTGACGCACCGCTCTTCTGATAATGCGGCGGAGCACATAGCCCCGGCCCTCGTTGGAGGGAATCACTCCGTCGCTGATAAGGAAGGAGCAGGAACGGATGTGATCGGCAATGACCCGGAGGGACTTATTGGAAAGGTCGGTCACCTGAAGGGTTTCAGCCGCTGCGGCAATCAGATCCCGGAACAGATCGATATCGTAGTTGGAATGCACCCCCTGCATCACCGCGGCAATGCGCTCCAGCCCCATGCCGGTATCCACCGATGGATGCGGCAAAGGCTCAAAGGTACCGTCAGACTTGCGGTTGAACTGCATGAACACAATATTCCAGATCTCGATAAAACGATCCCCGTCCTCCTCGGCGGATCCCGGAGGGCCGCCCCAGATGTCGGCGCCGTGGTCGTAGAAAATTTCGGAGCAGGGACCGCAGGGACCGGTGTCCCCCATCTGCCAGAAATTGTCGGAAGCATAGGGAGCGCCTTTGTTGTCTCCGATGCGGACAATGCGCTCGGCCGGAATGCCTATCTCCTTGTTCCAGATATCATAGGCCTCCTGATCGGTCTCATAAACGGTAACCGTCAGTTTTTCCGGAGGCAGCCCCAGCTTTCCGGTAAGAAAGCCCCAGGCAAAATGAATGGCATCTTTTTTGAAATAGTCGCCGAAGCTGAAATTTCCCAGCATTTCAAAAAAGGTATGATGCCGGGCGGTATAGCCCACATTGTCAAGATCGTTATGCTTGCCGCCGGCTCTGACACAGCGCTGTGCGGTAGTGGCTCTCTTGTAGCTGCGGGTCTCCTTGCCCAGAAAAACATCTTTGAACTGATTCATGCCGGCATTGGTGAACAGCAGTGTCGGATCGTTCACCGGCACCAGAGAGCTGGAACGCACTGCCTCATGGCCCTGCGACCGGAAATAATCGAGAAACGCGGAGCGTATCTCAGAGGTTGTCATGTACATACAAAAAACCTTTATCAATATATCGTCGCCCCCGCCCGAAACAGACCTGTCCCCGGCGAAAGGCACGGCTTCGGAAACCCTTGGGCTCCCGAAAAAATCCCTGAAATTATAGCATTATGAGGGGGCAAATTATAGTAAGGAGCACATAAAAGCCCGTTACCCATCCTCCCCGGAATCCCATTCGGACATGCTGAGAGCCCGGAGACACTGTTCTCCGGAAAACCCCCGGCGGGCCAGAAAGGCCAGGGCTCTTCTTTTCTGCTTAAAATCCATCTCCGCAATGCTGCCGTATTTCCGCGCGGCGAGATCCCGGGCCCGGGCGATAAAATCCTCCGCGCTGAGATTCTGAACGGCCTCCTGCTCCTCCGGGTTAACCCCCCGTTTCCGAAGCTCCATCCGGATCCGCCCGGGGCCGTAGCCCTTCCCGGCATAGTGCCGCACGGCCGTTTCCGCAAAGCGGCTGTCGGAGAGATACCCCTGGGCAATAAGCCTTGAAATCACCTCATCCAAAGCCGCGCGATTGGCAAATTTCCTGACAAGCTTGTCCCGGAGCTCCTTTTCCGAATGCTCCCGGAGAGCCAGCATGTTAACGGCCGCGGCATACATGGCTCGCGCTAAAGCGGCGTCACTTCCGTTATCAGGCCCGTTATCAATATCCTTGTCATAAGCGGCATCTGTCATAACTCCTCCCTCACTGACCGGAAAAACCCGCTTTTTCGCTTTTTATCACAATCCGGATACGGAAAAGGCACCAGAACGAATTCTGATGCCCTGCGTTTTCCGGTATTATCCCGTAAAATCCCGGCCTATGCTACAGATCCTCGGGAATTTCCACCTTTTCAAACTCCGGAGCCACCTCGATGTCATCGGGCCCGGATCCGTCCTCGGAGAATACCTCGCCCCCCACATCGGCGGTGGCATTGTAATCATCCTTGTTGCTGTAGAACTCCCGGATCTTGGCCTCGATTTCATCGCTGACCTCAGGATGCTCCGCCAGGTAGTCAATCACATTGCTCTTGCCCTGGCCGATCTTTTCGCCGTTATAGGAGAACCAGGCGCCGGACTTGACAATGGCCTTGATCTTAACGCCCAGATCCACAATTTCGCTGCCCTTGCTGATGCCCTTGTTGTAAAGGATCTGGAATTCGGCTGCCTTGAAGGGAGGCGCTACCTTGTTCTTAACCACCTTAACCTTGGTTTCATTCCCCAGAACATCGCCATCCTTGGTCTTGATAGGCGTCCCCTTTCTGATGTCCAGACGCACGGAGGCATAGTACTTAAGAGCATTGCCGCCGGTGGTGGTTTCCGGATTGCCGAACATCACCCCGATCTTCATGCGGAGCTGGTTGATGAAGATGCACATGCAGTTAGCCTGCTGCAGATTGCCGGTGAGCTTGCGGAGCGCCTGGGACATGAGCCGGGCCTGGAGACCGACATGGGATTCACCCATATCACCCTCGATTTCGGCCTTGGGCACCAGCGCGGCTACCGAATCCACCACAATCACGTCCACGCCGCCGGATCTTACCAGCATGTCGCAGATTTCCAGAGCCTGCTCGCCGGTATCGGGCTGCGATACCAGAAGAGAATTCACATCCACTCCCAGACGGGCGGCATATACCGGATCCAGAGCGTGCTCGGCATCAATGAAGGCGCAGGTCTTGCCCTTCTTCTGAGCCTGGGCAATCACCTCAAGAGTGAGAGTGGTCTTGCCGGAGGATTCCGGTCCGTAAATCTCCACGATTCTTCCCAGCGGAAGACCGCCGATGCCCAAAGCGATGTCAAGAGAAAGAGAGCCGGTGGAAATCGCTTCGATGTCGCTCATGTGCTTGTTCTCGCCCAGAAGCATGATCGCGCCCTTGCCAAACTGCTTTTCAATCTGATCCATCGCAGCCTGAAGTGCCTTTGCCTTACTGTTCTTCTCTTCGTCCTTTTCTTTAGCTGCCATACTTATTTCCTTACTTTATCTAGCTAAAAAACTTAAAATTCACGGCCTTCAGTAAACCATCCGGTAAACCTGAACCTCTGAAATGCTCCGGCATTATAACACCCGGAGGCGCCGGTCTGACGCCGGAGAGCATTTGCCTGAGCTGTTCCATGCCTGATATCACAAAGATAACCCGCAAAATGCGGTTCTCTCCGAAAATCAAAGCATTAAACTTTGCGGAGATTATACATAATTTTGCTAAGCTTGCAAATTATTTTTATCTTTGTTTCTACAAAATTCCAAAATAACAGAAAGCGCTTTTATCACTGTCTGTTTTCTGACCGCTTCCCGATCCCCGGAAAACGCCGCCCGGAAGGTTTCAAAAACCTCTCCCCGAAAAGCCCAGGAAAGATAAACAGTGCCCACCGGCTTCTCCGGCGTGCCGCCGCCGGGACCGGCAATGCCGCTTACCGCCACCGCAATATCGCCCCGGGAATGCCGGAGCGCTCCCAGACTCATTTCCCGGACGGTTTCCTCGCTCACAGCTCCGCGCTCCCGCAAAGTATCCTCCCCCACTCCCAGCATTTCCGTTTTAGCCGCATTGCTGTAGGTGACAAAGGCCCGGTCAAACCACTCCGAGGATCCCGGAACTGCAGTAAAGGCCGCGCTGATAAGCCCGCCGGTGCAGGACTCCGCGGTGACCGCCAGAAGCCCCAGTCTTTTCAGTTCCGCTCCGGTAGCGGCGGCCAGCCGGAAAACCCCGTCTTCGCCGATCCCGTCATTTTCAGAAAAAGTCATTACTCCCCCTCCTATGCTCCCGCTTATGCTTTAACGGGCCAATATGATAAACTAAACCCCGTCTTATTAAACAGAAATCAGAATATCAGTATCAGAAAATGGCAGAATCAGTCAATAACGGCATCACCCCGCTGATGCAGCAGTATCTTTCCTTCAAAAAACAATACCCGGACACCCTGCTCTTCTACAGACTGGGGGACTTTTACGAAATGTTCTTTGATGATGCCAGAAGAGCCTCCGAGCTTCTGGACATCACCCTCACCAAAAGAGGCTTCATGAACGGTCAGCCCATACCCATGGCCGGGGTGCCCTATCATGCCGTGGATTCCTACCTCGCCCGCCTGGTGGAAAAGGGAGAAAGCGCCGTTATCTGCGAGCAGATCGGCGATCCGGCCACCGCCAAGGGCCCGGTGGAAAGAAAGGTCACCAGAATTATCACCCCCGGCACCGTCACCGATGAAGCCCTCCTCAAGGAAAAGCAGGATAACGTCATCGCCTGTCTGGCCAGCGATCAGTTCGCCTTCGGACTAAGCTACCTCAATCTCTCCACCGGAGACTTCTGCTGCCTGGAAAGCGATGACATAAACGGCATTCTGGCCGTGCTGGAACGGCTGAAGCCGGCGGAGCTCCTGTATGCGGAGGACGTGCGCTCCCTGGATGCCATTTCCGAATTCAAGGGCCTCAGAAGACGTCCGGTGTGGGAATTTGACTTTGAAACCTGCCGCCGCATCCTGACCTCTCACTTTCATACCCGGGAGCTATCGGGTTTCGGGCTGGACGGCGTCACCATCGGTCTCTGCCCCGCCGGAGCTCTCTTAAGCTACGTCCGGGAAACCCAGAAAACCGCCCTCCTCAATATCCGCTCTCTCCGTCTGGAAAGCAAAAGCACCCATCTGGTGCTGGATGCCTGCACCCAGAGAAATCTGGAGATTACCGAGAATCTTCAGGGCGGGCAGGAGCATACCCTCCTGGCCGTGCTGGATCGCACCTCTACTCCCATGGGATCCCGGCTTCTGCAGCGCTCCCTGCTGAACCCGGTACGCTCCCGGGAAGAAGCAGAAAAAAAGCTGGATCTTATTTCCGAAATCCAGCAATTCTCTCAGGCCGATACGCTCCGGGACTATCTCCGGGAAATCGGCGATCTGGAAAGAGTGACCGCAAGACTGGCTCTCAGCAACGTCCGGCCCCGGGATCTCGCCAAGATCCGCACTGCTCTTCAGGTAACGCCCCATATCCGGGAGCTTCTGAACTCCGCCGGGGGCAAGCTGGGGAAATTTCAGGAAAAGCTCCCCCTCCTGCCGGATGTCCGGGATCTTCTGGAAAGAGCCGTCTGCGATATCCCGCCGGCGGTAATCAGAGACGGCGGCGTCATCGCCTCCGGCTACTCTCCGGAATTGGACAAGCTCCGCAGCATGTCCTCCGGAGCTGATGATTATCTTAAGGAGGTGGAGAACCGGGAAAGAAGCCGCACCGGGATCAGCACCCTCAAGGTAGGCTACAACAAGGTTTCCGGTTACTATATTGAAATTTCCCGGGCTCAGGCCGGCCAGAACGCCCTGCCCTCAGATTACATCAGAAGGCAGACCCTGAAAAACAATGAACGCTACATCACTCAGGAGCTCAAGGAATTCGAGGAAACCGCGCTGACCGCCCAGAGCCGGGCTCTGGCTCTGGAAAAACAGCTTTATGATGAACTTATCGCCCTGCTTCTGCCCCATCTCATGGATCTTCAGGATCTCTCCTGCCATCTCTCCTATATCGACATGCTGGCGGGACTGGCGGAGGCGGCGCTGGAAAACGGCTATACCCGCCCGGAATTCACCTCCGCCCGGGAAATCTCCATTGTAAAGGGACGCCATCCGGTAATCGAACAGGTGAGCTCCTCCCGGTTCATTCCCAACGATATCTCCATTGCCGGAGATCATCAGCTTCTGCTCATTACCGGCCCTAACATGGGAGGCAAGTCCACTTATATGAGGCAATGCGCCATCATCGCGCTGATGGCCTGGTGCGGATCCTTCGTCCCGGCGGAAAAGGCGGTGATCCCCGACATCGACAGAATATTCACCAGAATCGGAGCCAGCGATGATCTGGCCTCCGGCCGTTCCACCTTCATGGTGGAAATGACGGAAACCGCGAATATTCTCCATAATGCCACCAGAGACAGTCTGGTGCTCATGGATGAAATCGGCCGCGGCACCAGCACCTATGACGGCATGGCCCTGGCCTGGGCGGCGGCAGAGCAGCTGGCAGACGGCAACCGCTCCTATACCATGTTTTCCACCCATTATTTTGAGCTTACCGAGCTTCCTGCGGAAATCAAAAATGTCCGGAACATGCACTTTTCCGCCGTGAAATCCGGCGAAACCGTGGTGTTCCTCCACAATGCGGAGCCCGGCCCGGCCACGAGCTCCTACGGCATTGAAGTCGCGCAGCTGGCCGGCATCCCCAAAAAGGTTATCCAGACCGCCCGGAAGCGCATGAAAATGCTGGCTGGGAAGATCAAAGGCACGGCAGCGGCAGAACCGGAAAACGTTGCCGCGCCCGAAACTCCGACAATTTCCGAGGAGTACCAGAAGATCATTGCCACCCTTAAAAAGGTAAAGCCGGACACCCTGACCGCCCGGGAAGCTCTGAACCTCATTTATGATCTTACGGAGGAAGTCTCTTACCTCTGAAGGCTCCCGGAGCTGACAGGAAATTAAGAAAGGAAAAAATCAGCGCCGTCAGAAACCGGTAAGCGGATTCCTGACGGCGCGCTGTTTTCAGAACTGGGACGCTGCAGTCTGCTACTTCCGGCTCTGAGGCAGATACTTCATGGGATTTACCGTCTGTCCCCGGTAGCGGATCTCAAAATGCAATCTCACGGACTTGGCCTCGGAATCCCCCATTTTGGCGATTACCTGCCCCCGGGACACCTGCTGCCCTTCCCGCACCAGAATAGAGTCGTTATGGGCATAGGCGGACAGAAAATCATCGTTATGGCTCAGGATTATCAGGTTCCCGTAGCCTCTGAGGGCATTTCCGGCATACACCACCTTGCCTCCGGAGGCGGCTTTGATATCAGATCCCCGGGCTCCGGAAATGTCGATGCCCTTATTGCCATGCTCCGAATTGGAAAAGCCTTCGATAATGCGGCCCTGAACCGGCCACTTCCAGCTGACGCTGCCCCGGGCCTGGGCCGGAATCCGGACATCATCCACAGCCCGGGTGTTTTCCTTCTTATTACGGCTGCCGGAAACTGTCATATCCGGAGCATTGTCTCCCCGGGAAGCAGAAGCTGCAGAAGTATTTACGGGAGTTACCGGCTTCTGAGCGGGAGTGTTAACCCGGCCGGAATCCGTTTTTTGAGCAGTGCTTATGACCGTGGGCGCGGTGCTCCGGGAAGATGCGCTGCCGCTTCCGGAAGCGGCAACCGGCACCGGATTTTTGCTTTTGCGGCTCACCGCCAGAAGCTGTCCCACCATAATCGTGTAATTGGAATCAATGTCGTTAATGCTGACCAGATCCTTCATGGGAATGCCGAATTTCCGGGAAAGTGCGTAAACCGTATCGTTTTTCTGCACCCTGTGGGTTCTCACTCCCACCCGGGCGGGATCCAGAATCAGCCTTTGCCCCTTGTTGATATTGTAGGGCTTCTTAATATCGTTGATATACGCCAGGAGCTTCAGGTCGATGTTATTGGCAAAGGCCACGGAATGCAGGGTATCCCCGGCGCGCACGGTATAGACGCCGTTCACCCCCCGGGCGGAACCGGCAGTGTCTCCGGTAAGATCCCCGGCTGAATAACCGGTGCCGGTATACGTGGTACAGGCCCCCAGGGACAATGCCATAAGTCCAGCCAGGAGTCCCGTCTTAACCAAAAATACAGATTTGCGCAGCATTATTCAGTCCTTTGCAATTCAGTCCTGCAGCATGTAATAGCCGAAAACCGCCGTCAGAATAACCAGAGTCACCCAGCCTATAATGTCAATGTAACGCCGGAGCTTCTGCTCCATTCTGGCGCCGCCGATTTTGATAACCGCGGCAATCAGAAAAAATCTCAGTCCCCGGCCCGCAAAGGATACCAGAATAAACGGTATCAGATGGAGCTGCCCGGCCCCCAGTCCCATGCTGACCTGCTGGGAGGCAATAAGACCGGCTGAGATGGCCACAATTTTGTAGGGGAGCGGCGTAAAGGAACCGATAACAATAAACGCCACGCCATAGCTTTGCAGATATCCGGAGGCCCGGCTGAAGGTCTCCTGATAATTAAAGCGCGCCACGAGATCCTGAATCCAGGGATCGTAAAGATAATATCCGATGCCGTACCCCAAAACCGCCCCCATAACGGAGGCCGCGGTGGCCAGAAAGGCATAGTGAAGAGCCCGCTCCGGCCGGGCCAGACACATGGGAGCCAGCATAATGTCCACGGGGATCGGCCAGAAAATGGATTCAATAAAGCTGTTTCCCGTCAGAAAAACCGGTGCCAGACGGTGCTTTGACAGGTTTATGCAATAATCATAGATACCGGTAAATAACTTCATAGGCCTCGTGTCATACCATATCAGCCCAGCCCGTGAGATCGTCAAGACTGTTGTACGCCGTTAAATCAATATGGAGGGGCGTTACCGAGACATAGCCATGCTCCACCGCCCAGAAATCTGTGTCCCGCTCCCTGTCCACCGGTTTTCCCTGCGGCCCCACCCAGTAAATGGGAACGCCGCGGAGATCCCGGGCTTCGATAATGCTCTCGGCATTCTGGCGGCGGCCCAGCCGGGTTACCATCATCCCCTTTATTTCAGACAGCGGCAAATCCGGAACGTTCACATTCAGGATCTGCTGTCCGGGAAGCGGAGTTTCCTCTATTTTACGGAGAATCCTCATCACAAAGGCAGCTGCCGTATCGTAATGGCGGGAGCCGCAGAGAGAAACCGCCAGAGCCGGATACCGGCAGCCCCGGCCCTCCATGGCTGCGGCCACGGTACCTGAATAGATGACGTCATCCCCCAGATTGGCCCCCTCGTTGATGCCGGAAACCACCACGTCCGGCCGGGGCTTCAGGAGAGAATTCAGGGCCAGGTAGACGCTGTCTGTGGGAGTGCCTCTTACCGCCGTGAAATTCTTTTTTAAAATTTCCTGCGTCCGGAGGGGATAGTCCAGAGTAAGGGAATGACTGGCAGCGCTCTGGTTCCGATCCGGAGCCACCACAAAGGTATCGGGGTATTCCGCGGAAACCGCGTCATAAAGCCGGGAAATTCCCTCTGCATAAACTCCGTCATCATTGCTTATGAGAATTCTCATAACGTCCTGACTAAATCCTTTAATCCCTGTAAATGAGCGTCACGGCGGTAACGGCAATGCCTTCCTTTCTTCCGGTAAAGCCCAGCTTCTCGGTGGTGGTGGCCTTGACGTTCACAGCATCCATATCAAGGCCCAAATCCTGAGCGATATTGACCCGCATTTCATGCTCATAAGGGGCGATTTTCGGGGCCTGGGCCATAATAGTGATATCCGCGTTGCTGATTTTCCAGCCCAGATCCTGCACTCTTTTCCAGGCATCCCGGAGGAGAATTCTGCTGTCAATGTTCAAAAATCGGTCATCATTGTCCGGATAAAGCCGGCCGATGTCGCCAAGAGCAGCGGCTCCCAGAAGAGCATCCGTAAGGGCATGAAGAACCACGTCGCCGTCTGAATGAGCGATAAGGCCCGTTTCATAAGGAATCTTTACTCCGCCCAGGGTAACCGGCCCCGCGCCGCCGAACTTATGCACATCAAAACCATGTCCGACTCTGAATATCATGCTGCTTCCCTCTTAATCCATTTCCCGGTAAAAAAGCGTCCCCAGGGCCAGATCCTGAGGCTCGGTAATCTTAATGTTAAGGCTGGAGCCCGGCACCAGCAAGGGGTGATAGCCCAGAAACTCCATGGCCGAAGCCTCATCCGTCAGCGTCATGCCCGAGGCGGCGGCCTTTTCATAAGCAGTTATCAGAAGATCTCTTTTAAAAAGCTGCGGGGTAAGAGCCCGCCAGAGTCCGGCCCGGGGCACGGTGCCCGTGATGCGGCTTTCACTGTCGCCGCGCTTTACCGTGTCGGGAATTCTTACCGCCAGAATGCCGCCGTTGTCATTCATGGCCAGATCCCGGAGTCTTTCCAGATCTGCCATCATAATGCACGGCCGCGCCGCATCGTGAACCATGACATATTCCGAGGCGGCTGCCCGAAGCCCGGAAAGCACGCTGTCCCCCCTCTCTTTTCCGCCGGGCACCGTTACAATGCGGGGATCGCCGTAAAGCCCGGTATCCTGAAAATACTGATCCTCAGGACTCAGAACCAGAATGACCCGGCCCAGCGCTGAAAACCGGAAAATGCGCTTCAGGGTTTCCTCCAGGATGGTGCTGGAGGCAAAGGGAAGATACTGCTTGGGACACCGGGACTGCATGCGCTTCCCAACACCGGCAGCGGGGATAACCACGTCAATCATGTCAGACATTTATTTTCCGGAGGCCTCCTGCCGGCTGGGAAAAATTACCCGGTAAAACACCTCACCTGACTTTATCATGCCCAGATTGGAGCGGGCCAGATTCTCAACCGTGGGGGAGCCGTCAGTTTTTTTAAGAGATTCAATGTCGACCTTCATCATGAGATTGCGCTCCTCCAGATTCCGGGTATATTCCTTAGCCTGACGAAGCTCGGCGGTTACCTCCTGGTAGCGTCTGAGACCATTTGGGCCGTGCACCAGCGTGTGTCCGAGATAGATAATAACCAGAATTAAAATGACATTAATGTAGCGCATAGCATCACCCTGAAAGACCGGGGATATTATAATCCATGCCGCCCGGTTTGAACATTACGGGGGAGGAGATCCCGCAGATTCGCACTCTGGTCATGAACCGGCAGGGCACAAAAAAAGACGCCCGGAGGCGTCTTTCTTATCTTTTAGCTTTTCTGAAAACTCAGCGTATCAGAGGATTACTGACCCTTAACTGCCTTGCGGCCGGCAAAAGGAGCCTTTTCAGAACCGAGCTCTTCCTCGATGCGGATCAGCTGGTTGTACTTGGCCATACGGTCAGAACGGCTCAGGGAACCGGTCTTGATCTGGCCGGCAGCGGTACCAACGGCGATGTCGGCAATGGTGCAGTCCTCGGTCTCGCCGGAACGGTGAGAAACGATGGCGGTGTAGCCGGCCTTGTGAGCCATCTGGATGGCATCAAGAGTCTCAGAGAGAGAGCCGATCTGGTTAACCTTGATGAGGATGGAATTGGCAATGCCCTTCTCAATGCCTTCCTTGAGGATGGAAGGATTGGTTACGAAGAGGTCGTCGCCTACCAGCTGGCATCTGCTGCCGATCTTGTCGGTAAGATACTTCCAGCCGTCCCAGTCGCCTTCGGCCTGACCGTCTTCGATGGAAATGATAGGATACTGATCGCAGAGGTCGGCCAGGAAGTCAGCCAGCTGAGTAGAGGTGAAATCTTTGCCCTCAGCCTTCATTCTGTAAAGCTTGGCTTCAGCGTCATAGAACTCTGAGGAAGCGCAGTCCATAGCCAGGGTAACGTCCTCGCCGAACTTGTAACCAGCCTTCTCCACAGCTTCCTTGATGGCAGCCATAGCCTTGGCAGTGCCGGCAAGCTTAGGAGCATAGCCGCCCTCGTCACCTACAGTGGTAGGCTGACCAAGAGCCTTGAGCACCTTGGCAAGCTCGTGGAAAATTTCCGCGCCCATGCGGATGGCTTCCTTAACAGTCTTGGCGCCAACAGGCTGAATCATAAATTCCTGCATGTCCATGGACCAGGCAGCGTGAGCGCCGCCATTGATGATGTTCATCATCGGGAGAGGCATGGAGTAAACGCCGTGAGTGCCGTTAAGGTCGGAAATGTGCTCATAGAGAGGAACCTTCTTGGACTGAGCGGCAGCCTTGGCTACAGCCAGAGAAATGGCGAGAATGGCATTGGCGCCGAGGTTCTTCTTGAAGGGATCGCCGTCCTTGGCCAGCATAACGTTGTCAACAGCGCGCTGATCAACAGGATCCATGCCTACAATGGCCGGTCCCAGGATCTCGTTAACATTCTTAACAGCGGTAAGAACACCCTTGCCGCCAAAACGGCTCTTGTCTCCGTCACGGAGCTCGAGAGCTTCGCGAACACCGGTGGAAGCTCCTGAAGGAACTGCAGCGCGGCCCATGGAGCCGTCATCAAGATAAACATCAGCTTCTACAGTAGGATTACCACGTGAATCAACAATTTCACGACCAATTACCTTAGTGATCTTAGCCATTATATGTAAGTCCTTATGGAGGTTATAAAAAAGACTGCATGAGGCAGTCATCTTAAAAATCTGACAGGAAACGAGAGGCGTCATTACAGCAAGTACAGCAGCAGATACATTAAACCGCTCCTTCCTGACTTCTGATTATAATGTCTCCATCCCTAAAAAACAACAAATTCGGGAATCAGACCGAAGTCCCCGGGTTCCGGCCCGCCCCGATAAAAAACCGGGCTCAGGCACCCGGCAAAATCGTCTTCTTCAGCGCGGCCGGGTCAGCCCAGGCGTCCCTTTAATCTCCGACCTTCTGAATAAAAAGCTCGAAGGTGCCATCGCCGTTTTCCCGGAAAGCCAGAATTTTATGGCCCTCCTCCTTCACGCTTCTGGGAACATTCTCGGCGGGTTCGCCGCTGTTAAGCCGCACCTCCAGAATCTGTCCGTCATCAAGCTCATCCAGAGCCACCTTGGTTTTTACAAAGGTAATGGGGCAGTTTACATCGGTGATGTCAATTTTGTCATCCGCGGTAATGTTTGCATCAGTCATGGTTTTTACTCTCCTCAAGAATAACAAGATCTTCCTTTCTTACGGTTCTGCTTCCCTGGGCCCCTTCAATATGGAATCCGTTCAGCACCGGATGATCCTGCTCCGCCAGGGAAAGGATGAGATAGCTGGCCCGGGGATCATTGGCCAGTCTGATATCCTCCTCTGAAGGCCGGGAGGGACTTGCGGGATGGGAATGCCAGTTCCCCAAAGGGGCAAGTCCGGCTGCTCTCATGTCCTTAATGGCCGCAAGCTGCTCCCGGGGGTCAATGGAAAAATGTTCCTCCGCATGATCCGTATTGGTCAGGAGATACACCTTTCTGATCTCCCGGACACCATCCGGACTATCAATGCCGGCCAGAAGCCCGCAGGCCTCCCGGGGACTTTCCGCGAGAGCATGCCGGTAAATCCTGTCAAAGTCGGCCCTAAGCATGGTTATCTTCATACGCCACCCGAAATCAATGCTGCTTTAATTCGCAGACAGCCTGCTCATAATCATGAAGCTCGGTAATCACCGGATTCGCGGAGCAGACAGCGCAGCCGGCACCCCGGGACGGCAGCCTGATCTTATGAAACTCCATGGTGAGCGCGTCATAGGTCAGGAGATAACCGGTAAGAAGCTCCCCTACCCCGGTAATATACTTAATGGCCTCCATGGCCTGAAGGGATCCGATAACCCCGCCCATGGCCCCGATAACCCCCGCCTGCCGGCAGGTAGGCACCGCATCCTTGGGAGGCGGCTCCTTGAAGATGCAGCGATAGCAAGGGCTCTGTCCCGGGATCACCGTGGTGAGCTGCCCCTTGAATCTGATAATGCCGGCATGGCTGAAGGGCTTTTTGGCCATGACGCAGGCATCGTTTATCAGGAACTTGGCCGGAAAATTGTCCGTGCCGTCAATGACGAAGTCATAGTCCTTGATGAGATCCAGAATATTGGAGCTGTTCACAAAGGTGTAATAGGTATTAACCTTAACGTCCGGATTTATGGCCCTCATAGTCTCAGCCGCAGATTCTGCCTTCTTTTTGCCCACATCGGCCGTGGTATGAATTACCTGCCGCTGCAGATTGGAGAGATCCACCGTATCAGCGTCAGCAATGCCGATAGTGCCCACGCCGGCCGCTGCAAGATAGAGAGCGGCAGGAGAGCCTAAACCCCCGGCGCCGATAATCAGCACCTTCGCTCCCAGAAGCTTCTTCTGGCCCTTGGCGCCGATCTCCCTGAGAATAATGTGCCGGGAATAACGCTCCAGCTGTTCATTTGTAAAGGCCATTACTGTCCGCCTCCCATGAAATACAGAAATTCCACCTCATCCCCTTCATTAAGCACATGAGAGTCAAAGGTATCAGACTTGATAAACTCGCCGTTTACCGACACGGTCACATACTGCGGGGTTTCCACATTTTCAATTTTAATGAGTTCTGCCACGGTAGTTCCCGCAGCCACTTCCTTTCTTTTTCCGGCAACAGTTATTATCATTTGCGTTTTTCCTTACATACAAATCACTGACATCAAAAGTAACAATAAAGCTAAATCACATAGCACCACTCATCCCCGGGCTTTACCTCCTCCTTCCGACGGCGGCTGTCCTGAGAGCGGTATTCCATTTCAGGATTCTTTACTGTAACCCGGGTATTGGCCGGCACCGAGGAGGTAATGAAGGTATTCCCGCCGATAATGGAGCTCTCGCCGATTACCGTTTCCCCGCCCAGAATGGATGCGCCGGCATAAATGGTCACATTGTCGCCGATGGTGGGATGCCTCTTTTTTCCCGAAAGCTTCTGCCCGCCCCGGGTGGAAATAGCTCCCAGGGTAACCCCCTGATAGATCTTCACATTCTGGCCGATTATCGCTGTTTCCCCGATAACAATACCAGTGCCGTGATCAATAAAAAAGCTTCTCCCGATAACAGCTCCCGGATGAATATCAATACCGGTTTCGGCATGCGCGTACTCCGTCATGAGCCGGGGCAGCACCGGAACCCTCAGAAGATAAAGCTCATGAGCCAGGCGGTATACGGTGCTGGCCATAAGTCCGGGATAGGCCAGAATAATCTCCTCCAGGCACCCGGCCGCCGGATCCCCGTCATAGGCGGCCAGAAGATCCGTTTCCGCCAGACGGCGTATGGCGGGAAGGCGTCTCATAAATTCCCGGGTAATGCGGTAAGCTTCCCGGGCCCGCTCCTCCCCGGTCATAACGCCCCGAAGCCGGCAAAAATCCAAAGCCTGCGCCACCTGCTTGTTAAGATGGTAAAAAACGTCCTCCAGAATTACGGCAAAGCCATGCTCCGGATTGTAAATCTTGAAGGAGCGATCCCTGAAATAGCCGGGATAAACAATGCGGAAAAGGTTATCGATGATTTCCCTTACCTCTGCTTTGTCCGGCTTATGAAAAAAATCGATATCGTCAATATTCTTGGTGCCGTCGATATCGGCAATGATCCCCTGCACCAGCTTCCGGATCTCATCCACGTTGTATTCGGTCTTCATGTCATCTTACCTGAAAGCCCCTGAAAACCCCGGACGGCATGCCGTCCGGAGCCTCTGTCAGGCGAAAGACCTCAGCGCTCTGACCAGAGCATCAATATCCTCCGGAGAGTTATAGATGCCCAGTGTCGGTCTCACCGCGCTCTCATAGCCGAATCTCCTGAGCACCGGCTGGGCGCAGTGATGTCCGGTACGCACGGCAATGCCGAAGCTGTCCAGTCTCCGCCCCACCTCGTCATCGGAATAGCCATTAAGCTTGAAGGCCAGAGCAGAAGCCTTGTCCCGGGCCGTGCCTACCAGAGTAAGTCCCGGCACCGTGCGGAGCTCCTTAAGAGCATACTGCAGGAGATCATGCTCCCAGCGGTGCACGCAGGGCATTCCGATGGACGACAGATAGGAAAGCGCGGCTCCCAGCCCTACCGCATCGGCAATGCTGCCGGTGCCGGCCTCAAACTTATTGGGCACGTCATTGTAGAGCGTCCGTTCAAAGGTAACATCGGCGATCATGTTGCCGCCTCCGTGATAGGGCTCGGCGCTTCTTAAAAGCTCCTTCTTCCCGTAAACCACCCCGATGCCGGTAGGACCGTAGATCTTATGTCCAGAGAACACAAAGAAATCCGCATCCAAAGCCGAGACATTAACCGGGATATGAGCCACGGACTGCGCTCCGTCTATCAGGATTCTCACCCCGTGCCGATGCGCTCCGGCAATAAGCTCAGCCACCGGAGTAACAGTGCCCAGCACGTTGGATACATGGGTTACTGCCACAAACTTTGTCCGGCTGGTAAAGAGCTTCTCGTACTCCGACATAATAAGCTGACCGGTTTCATCACAGGGGATAACCCGGAGCACCGCACCGGTTTTCTGAGCGATAAGCTGCCACGGAACAATGTTGGCGTGATGCTCCAGAATGGAAACAATGATCTCGTCTCCGGGCTTCAAAGTCGGTTTTACATAGGCATTGGCCACCAGGTTTATGGCCTCGGTGGTGCCCCGCACAAACACAATTTCGCTGGAGGAGCCTGCCCCGATAAAATCCCGTACAATGTCCCGGGCGTTTTCATAAGCATCCGTGGATCTGGCTGCCAGAGTATGAGCTCCGCGGTGCACATTGGAGTTCTCATGCTGGTAATAATAGGAGATCCGGTCTATTACCTGCTGCGGTCTCTGAGTGGTAGCGCCGTTATCCAGCCATACCAGACTATTTCCGTTTACCTTTTCCCCCAGAATCGGAAAATCGCCGCGGATCTCTGCCAGGGTCTTGCTGCCGATGCGAATGGAGTCATTGCTGCCCCGGGGCGTGACGACGCTGGGAGCCGCTGTCTGCTCCGGAACCTTCCCTGATGCCGCATCGCTGGCAGACAGCACCACGGGAGCGTAGCCGGGGGCAAGCTTCTCGGTCTCTGTTCCTGAAGGCGCTGCAGCAAAGGGATGCTCCCAGTCAAAGGACTTTCCTGCAGGGATACCGTACCCGACGGCGGGAACCTCGGGCACTGCTGCCGGAGCCTCTGCCGGCGCGGCCGGAACTGTCCCGGAGGGAACCGCCGCCTCCCCGATTAAATCAGGGAAGAGCTGATTCGCCAGGGCCTCCAGCTCCGCCGCGGCAGGAACTCCGTACAGAGCCTCCGGGGAACCTGCGGCATTAATCGTTGTAGTCATGGTATTCGCCAACCTCTACATCCTCAAGAACAGCCAGAGCATCATCAGCAAGAACGGCAGCGGAGCAGTAAAGAGACAGCAGATAGGAAGCAACGCCCTTGTTATCAATGCCGCGGAACCGTACCGAAAGGCCTCTGGAATGCTCGTTCTTGAGACCGGCCTGGAAGAGACCGATAACGCCTCTCCTGGCCTCGCCGGTTCTGACCAAAAGTATATTGGTCTTGCCGCTCTGAGATACCGGATTCTTAAGACCGTCCACCAGAAGCTTGTCTGTGGGGATCAGGGGAATGCCGCGCCAGGTTACAAAGGTGCCGCCGGCCTGATTGATAACCACCGGAGGAACACCGCGCTTGGTGCATTCTCTTTCAAATGCGGCAATAGCTCTCGGGTGAGCCAGGAAAAACGACGGTTCCTTCCACACCTTGGTAATGAGCTCATCCAGGTCATCAGGGGTGGGAGCTCCGTTTCTGGTCTGAATTCTCTGAGAATCAGCCACATTCTTAAGGAGGCCGTAGTCATCATTGTTTATAAGCTGGCTCTCCTGACGCTCTCTCAGCGAATCAACAGCAAGGGAAAGCTGCTCCTGCACCTGATCATAGGGCGAACTGTACACATCCTCAATGGCGGTATTGACATTGATAATGGTGGAAATGGAGTTAAGCCGGTACTCCCGAGGCTGAGTCTCATACTCTACATAGCCCTCAGGAATAGTGTCAGACTTCTTGGTCTGGCTGCACAGCACATCCAGAGGAGTATCGCCCTCAACTACGCGGTTCACCCGGAAAATCCCGGTTTCCAGCCCCTTGAACTCCAGAAATCTGGTGAGCCACTTGGGAGTAAGGGAGCCGAACTGCGGTCTGGTCTTGGTAACGTTGGCCAAATTGTAGGCCGCCTGAGCACCCAGGGCATTAATCCCGTTGCTGTTTACATTTTCTGCTGACATTTCATTCTCCTAAAAAAATCAGAAAATTGCTTCTCATAACTCATTCCCTCCAAATCTGCCGGCCTAGATCCAGCCGCCTTCATTGGACAGAATAATATCCTTCATAGCATCCAGTCCTCCTCTGAGACTGTATGCCGATCCCGCATAGCCGGCCTCCCGCAGGGTCTTCACCGCCAGGATGCTCCGCTTGCCCTCTTTGCAGATAAACACGGTATCGTGCTCCGGATTAAGCTCGCGCTGTCTCCGGGCCAGCTGACCTATCGGAATGACTATAGCCCCCGAGAAGCGCAGAATTGAGCGCTCGTGCGGCTCTCTGACATCAACAATGGTCAGAGGCTCTCCGTTCTCGATGCGCCGGGCCAGATCCTCCGGAGCGATAGTGGCCACCGGCTCCTCCGCAGGATCCTCTCTGAGGCCGCAGAGCTCTTCATAGTCGTAGTTCTTAGGTTCTCTGATAGCGGGAGCGCTGCCGCAAACCTCACAGTCATCCCGGTGTCTTACCTCCAGCACCTCAGATCTGAGTCCCATGGTATCCACCCGGAGGAGTTTCCCGGAAAGATGCTCGCCAATGCCTATAATGAGCTTCAGCGCTTCTGTGGCCTGAATGCTCCCGATAATGCCGGAAAGCGGGCTTATGGTGCCGCCCTCGGCGCAGGTGGGTACCAGCCCCGGCTCCGGCGGCTCCGGAAAGAGACACCTCAGGCACGGGCCGCCCTGATAGTTAAAAATGCTGACCCAGCCTTCATATTGGTAAACAGCGCCGTATACCAGAGGGATCCCGCAAATGACGCAGGCATCGTTAAGGATGTAGCGCGCCTGATAGTTGTCGGTGCAGTCAATCACGAGATCAAAACCGTCGATGACTGACAGAACATTGCCGGCGTCAACCTTTATATTCTCGGCAATTACCTCTGTTCTGCGGTTAATGGCCCTGACCTTATCACGGGCCGAAGCCGCCTTGGGACGCCGAATATCCCGAAAACCATGGATCACCTGACTCTGCAGGTTGGGAACAGCCACCGTGTCGAAATCCACAATCTTGAGAGTGCCCACCCCGGCTGCGGCCAGGTACTGCAGCACCGGCCCGCCCAGGGCACCGGCTCCGATAACCGCTACTCGGGCAGCCTTTATTTTTTTCTGCCCCTTGACGCCGATCTCCCGGAGCAGAAGATGCCGGCTGAATTGATCTACCTCAGCATTGTCCAGAGATACCTGTTTTCTCCGAACTTCGGAAATTATCCCCTCCTCCGGAGCGCCGCCGGCAATAAGGGGAAGGAGGAGGAGCGAGCTTCCTGAAGGCACCGGGGTGTCATGCATGTTCTTGTCTGTCCAGTCGTTTTTCCCGGCAAAAATTCTGATAAAGCTCCGGAGTTCGCCCTTTTCATCCCAAAGTCCCTGTCTGGCCTCGGGAAAACGATCACTCAGCTCCTTTAAAGCTTCATTTACTGTATTGCCCTGCGCCTCCTCGGTGGTACTTCGACCGAAAAACGAACGCAGTGTCGCTGAAATAAAAACCTTCACAGTCCTGTCTCCTTAAATAATTCCAGCTTCAGTTCAGAAGGCCTGTCTGCTACTGAAGGCTTCATCCATAATCTGATATCAGAAATATCCTGTAATTCATGACCATATACGGAAATCACCGCATATACGCATCCGGGCACCATGCCCTCCATGTCCCGTCTGGACAGCGCGGCAGCTGCTCCGGGATGGGAATGATAAAAACCAATCACTGTAAAGCCCTGGCTGCCGCATTCCCGCTCAAGCTCCAGAAGCTCCCGGGGATCCGTCCGGTAGCTTCGCTGCCTGCTGTCCCAGGCGCCGGGCTTTCCGGACGCCAGGTTTCTCAGGGGCCGAAAGCCGGCAATAACAACGGAACCATCCTCTCCGGGCACTCCCCAAAGCGCCCCGCAGCATTCCTCCGGATAGGCTGTACCGGCATGCTGCGTGATTCCGGCCCAGACGCTGTCCGCCATCAAAGCTCTTACTGCGGCTGTCATTTCTGCTAAGGCCCTTTTTTGTTAATCACTTTTTCTTTAAGCCCTGTTTCTGTTAATCCCTTGCGTCTCTGCTGACCGCCACCGCCTGAAGAAAATCCTGAATCAGATCCTCCGGATCCTCAATCCCTACGCTGATGCGGATGGTGTCCTCAAAGACTCCGGCCTTTTCCGCCTCGGCTTTACTGGTTCTGACATAGAGCGTGGAGGCCGGATGGATAACCAGAGTCCTGAGATCTCCCAGGTTGCTGGCGATCCGGGCATACTTCAGGGAATTTATTACCCTGAAGGCTCTCTCTTTGCTTCCGGCTCTCAGGGTCAGAATGCCGCCCCCCAGGCCCCCGAGCTCCCGTTCCGCAAATTCATGGTACGGATGATCAGGAAGAGTAAGGTAGTTCACCGTAATATCGGGCTCCTCGGCGAGACGCCGGGCCAGAGCATCGGCAGTCCGGCAAATCCTGTCCATTCTGAGACCCAGGGTATCTGCTCCGATATATGTCAGATAGGCATTCATGGGACTCTGGCAGGTGCCGAGATTGGCAAAAATATCTGCTCTCAGTCTGGCCAGAAAGGCCAGCTTCCCATACTGTCTGAAGCCGGAAAGCGCCTGATGCTGCTCAAAATTCCAGCTGAAGGAGCCCCCGGACACAATAATGCCGCCCACGGAGTTTCCGCCGCCGTTGATATACTTGGAGGTGGAATGGATGACCGCATCCGCTCCCAGACTAAGAGGCCTTGCCAGATACGGCGTTGCCGTGGTGGAATCCACAAAAAGCGGAAGCCCCAGTTCATGAGCTGCTTTTGCCAGGGCCGGAACATCCAGCACCGCCAGAGACGGATTGCTGATAAGCTCCCCGAAAACCAGTCTGGTTTTGTCGGTCGCGAGGCTCCTGACCGCATCAGCATCCAGCCTGTCGGCATACACGGTATGAATGCCAAGCTTTTCCAGATCATGAAAGAGATCAATTGTCCCGCCGTACAGTCCGGCCCCGGCAATAATCTCATCGCCGCTTTCGCACACTGCCAGGATAGCGGTGACTATAGCCGCCATCCCGCTCCCCGTGGCGACGGCGCCAAAACCGCCCTCCAGCTCATTAATCCTGTTTTCAAAAGCGGAAACTGTGGGATTGCCGATTCTGGTATAGGCAAAACCGGGACTCTTATGAGCAAAAACCCTTTCCAGATCCTCCATGCTTTCATACTGAAAGGCTGTTACCTGAGAAATCGGAGGGAGTATGGCCCCCTGGGGATAACTCCGGGAGTTTTTTCCATGGAGAAGCAACGTAGTAAAACCGCAATCTTTCATAAAACCGCACTCACAACTCTCATATCGCCCTTCAGAAGACTCATATTTCCTGCCGGCCGCTCTCTCCGGCATTTTACAGCCCCGATCCCGACCTTGCTCAAATATAAACATAGTCACCTAGTATGTCAATAGGTTTTTAAGATCTGAGAATGCAAGTAATGGAAATCACTGAAATACAGGAGCCCTCTCGGACTCCTGCTGAGGCAGGGACTACCGGAAAACCCATGAAATAATAACGATATGATGTGAAAGATGAGAGCAGATACAAGGAAGCTACGGGGGCGAGAATAAAAAAAACGGACAATCCCCGGGAACCGTCCGTTTCTCAAAAGACTCCGGAAGCGGAGTCTCTCTGTCTGCTGTTACTACTGCTGATTATGCCGGGTCTGAGCCTGATACTCCATAGCCGCTTTGATAAATCCGGAAAACAGCGGATGACCGTCCCGAGGGGTAGAGGTGAACTCCGGATGGAACTGCACGCCCACAAACCAGGGATGGTTAGCCACCTCAACGATCTCCACCAGCTGTCTGTCAGCGGAAAGACCGGTAACCTTAAGGCCGGCGGATTCCAGATCCGGCAGCAGATTGTTGTTTACCTCATAGCGGTGCCGGTGTCTCTCGTAGATTTCCGGCTTGCCGTAAAGCTCCCGCACCCGGGAACCATCGGCCAGATGGCACTGCTGAGCCCCCAGACGCATGGTGCCGCCCAGATCGGACTCTTCGCTTCTTTCCTCGATCTGCCCTTCCTTGTTGACCCACTCGGTAATAAGACCGATAACCGGATACGGGCATTCCCGGTCAAATTCCGTGGAATTGGCTCCGGTCATGCCGGCTACATTCCGGGCATATTCGATAATGGCCACCTGCATGCCGAGACAGATACCCAGATAAGGAACCTTGTGTTCTCTGGCAAAACGGGCCGCCATGATCTTGCCCTCTATGCCGCGGTTCCCGAAACCTCCCGGCACCAGAATGGCATCGATGCCTTCGAGAGTTTCCTCGCCGTTGGTTTCCACGCTCTGGGAGTCAATGTACTTGATCTTCACATGCACCCGGT
Source organism: Succinivibrionaceae bacterium UBA3769 (assembly GCA_002372325.1). GTDB lineage: Bacteria > Pseudomonadota > Gammaproteobacteria > Enterobacterales > Succinivibrionaceae > Succinimonas. The sequence continues at coordinate 25,399 of DFFT01000009.1, forward strand.
TCTTGAGACCGGCATGCTTCAGGGCTTCGTTAACAGACTTGTAGGCATCGGGAAGCTGCACATACTTGCCTACCATGCCCACCACCACTTCGCCTTCGCTGTTGGCCTGCTGATACACCACCTGCTCCCATTCGGAAAGATCCGCAGGCTTGCAGTCAATGCTGAAGCGCTCCACGATAAAGTCATCCAGTCCCTGATTCCTGAGCAGGGTGGGGATCTTGTAAATGGAATCCACATCCCGCAAGGAGATTACCGCTTTTTCTCCCACGTTGCAGAAAAGCGCGATCTTCTTCTTTTCGGGAAGCGGAATGTTGGTATCGGAACGGCAGATAAGCACGTCCGGCTGAATGCCGATGCTTAAAAGTTCCTTTACGGAATGCTGGGTGGGCTTGGTCTTGATCTCGTTGGAGGTTTTGAGGTAAGGCACCAGAGTAAGATGCATAAAAATGGCATTCTGCCGGCCGATTTCCACTGCCAGCTGTCTCAGAGCTTCCAGGAACGGCAGAGATTCAATATCGCCCACCGTGCCGCCGACTTCCACAATGGCCACCTGATGCCCCTGACTGCCCTGCAGCACCTTTTCCTTGATCTCGTTGGTAATGTGGGGAATAACCTGAATGGTGGCTCCGAGATAGTCGCCGTGCCGCTCCTTTCTGATAACGTCAGAGTATATTCTGCCGGTGGTGAAATTATTGTTCTTGGTCATTTTAGTGCGAATAAAGCGCTCGTAATGACCGAGATCCAGATCCGTCTCCGCGCCGTCCTCGGTAACAAACACCTCGCCGTGCTGAATCGGACTCATCGTCCCCGGATCCACGTTGATATAGGGATCCAGTTTAAGCATGGTTACGTCAATGCCGCGGGCTTCAAGAAGAGCTGCCAGAGAACCTGCGGCAATGCCCTTCCCCAGAGATGAAACCACTCCTCCGGTAACAAAAATAAATTTAGTGCTTGTTTTGCTGACCATAGAAAACCACATTCTGAAAACAAAAAACAGCACAATTGAAGAAAGAGATTCCAACTATGCTGCCAGGGAATTTAAAACAGGCTCTATTTTAACAAATGCTCGGGCATTCAACAACCAGGATTCGGATTAAGCCATAAAAACACAACCTGCTATCTGATTAAAGGCAATTAATGGCAGAAAGCCGTTCTTTCTTCATATAGTCAACCAGATCCAGATCATTGCTTAACGCATCCGTGGCATAAAGATTCACTTCGGCCCTGCATTTCGCATTGCTGCCACACTGCTTGCAGGAATTCTTCACTCCCTCCTGAAGGGTTATATATTTTGTACAGAGAGGAGTTACATCACGGTGCCCTCTGGTGCAGTAGGCATTGACCCCGGAAAAGCCCAGGAAGAAAAACACTGAAACAGCGGCAATGGTCATGGTTAAATATTTCATATAAACCACTGATACACAATTAATAAAAATATTTTCAGGTTAATTACAAAAACTATTATCGAAAAATGATTACACACTAAAACTACCTGTCCGGACAGCTATCATGAAATCAAGGCAGGCCGAAGAGAGGGGGCACCTTCTTCAATAGAACAGTCTGCTGACTTGCAGCGCTCATCGCATCCGCGCGGCACCAGCGTAAAATGACATATTCATCACACTTATGATGAACGATTGTCGCGTTATCAGGTTACAGCCAGATCAAATACTGCGGAAAAATGACGAAAACCGAACATACTGACGAAAGATAAAACCGGCGGTTTCTGATAAAATATGCAGCTTTAAACAAAAATGCCCTGAAAACAGCTTCTCGGCATCAACCTAAAGCGGGAGGATCAGACAATGCCAGAAAAAGAAATATTCACCTGTCACCTTGATATGACCGCCATGCTGGGAATAGCCACCATACTTCTTCTGGCCGGAAGCGGTGTAAAATGGCTCCTGCCAGTCCTGAAACGATTCTACATCCCATCTCCGGTTATCGGCGGGATACTGTTTTCGATAGTGACGCTGCTCCTTTATGAATTCCGGATCTGTCATTTTACCTATGACGGGCAGCTTAAGGATCTTTTCATGATGGCCTTTTTCACCAGCATCGGCTTCATGGCTTCCGCCAAAATGCTGATTCATGGAGGCATCGGCGTTTTCCTGTTTCTTATATGCTCCACTCTGCTGATACTCTGTCAGAATGCGGCTGGCGTTTCCATTGCCGCTCTGTGCGGCGAACATCCCATGCTGGGCGTGGCAGCCGGATCCATATCCCTTTCCGGGGGACACGGCACCTCCGCAGCCTTCGGCCCGGAACTGGAAAAATACGGTCTTTCCGGAGGTCTTTCCGTATCCGTGGCCTGCGCTACCTTCGGTCTCGTGGCGGGATCCGTTATCGGAGGCCCCATAGGGAAACTCCTCATGGCAAAACATCATGTTGTGTACAAAGAAGAGAAATCTGACGTATCCTTTAAGGACAAACGCCATGAAGAAAAAAACTGCCATCTGACAGACCGCTCTCTCCTCCGGGGAGCACTGCTCATGACTGTTTCCATAGCCATCGGAGGCCTCGTTATTAGCTGGCTTAACAGCATGGATATCATTATTCCGGCCTATCTGGGACCTATGGTGATTGCCTCGGTTATCCGCAACATTTCAGATCTCACCAAGCACAGCATTCCCATTACTTCCATTTACACTATCGGCAGCATTTCTCTGGAATTCTTCCTGGCCATGGCTCTTATGACCATGTGTCTCTGGGAACTTAAAGATCTGGCCCTGCCGCTTATTTCCATTCTGGGCGCCCAATGCGTCATTATGGCCCTGTTTGCCTATTTCATAACCTTCCGCATCATGGGAAAGGACTACGATGCCGCAGTTATTGCCTGCGGTCAGTGCGGCTTCGGTATGGGAGCAACCCCCAATGCCATGGCCAATATGAGCACCTTCACCTTAGCCAACGGCACCTCTCCGAAGGCGTTTTTCGTGGTGCCCATGGTGGGAGCTCTCTTTATTGACTTTGTTAATGCCTTTGTGGTGACCGGCTTTATTAAAGCCCTGTCCTGAAAAGCATAAAGGAGCTCCTGAAAGCTCCTTCACTTCAGTCCTGCTCTCTTCAAGCCCTACTCTCTCCGGGCCGACAGCACATCCGGCATCTGATTGAGGCGGGACAGGGTTCGCGTGAGATCGTTAATGTTGTAAACCTCCATCCTAATGACGATTTTGGCCAGCTGCATTTTGGTGTTGGAGCTGGAGGATACCCCTAGCACATTGATTCTTTCGTTGGCAATAATGGTAGTAATGTCCCTTAAAAGACCGGATCTGTCATTAGCTTCAATAACTATGGTCACCGCATAGCCCTGGGAATAATTTTCGCCCCATTCGGCCTCCACCAGCCGCTCCGGACTTTTCTGGGCCATGTGCTTCAGCTGCTCGCAGCCCCGGCGGTGGATGGTGATGCCGCTGTGGGTGATAAAGCCCACAATGTCATCCCCCCGCACCGGATGACAGCACCGGGCCATATGGGTGAGAAGATTGCCCACGCCGTTAACCATCACCTGACTCTTGCCCTTGGCCTGTCTGGCACTGTTAAGCCACTGCTGCTGATTCTGCTCGATGGTTTTCTGGAGCTCTTCGGTATTGTCAGGCTCTTCGTACTTCTCCTTGAACTTCTCCTCAAGGAAGTTCATAAGCTGGTTGATTCTGATGTCCCCGGATCCCAGCTTGGCATAGATATCCTTATGATCCCGGGCGTTGTACTTGTTAAGAACCTCATCAAGAAGTCCGGGAATTTCACCGCGCTCCAGCTTAATGCCATGCTGATCCATGGTTTTCTGGAGGAGAGCCCGGCCTTCTTCAATATTTTTATCCCGATCCTGCTTCTTAAACCAGGCCGCAATTTTATTACGGGCCTTGCTGGTGGCAATGTAGCCGTAGGCCGGATTCATCCAGTCTCTGCTGGGATTTTCCTCCTTCTGGGTGATGATCTCCACCTGATCGCCCGTTTGAAGCTTGTAGGTAAAGGGCACGATGCTGCCGCCCACCTTGGCGCCGGTGCAGCGGTGTCCGAGAGCGGTATGGATCTGGTAGGCCATATCCAAAGGAGTGGCTCCGGCCGGCAAATCCACCACATCGCCCTTGGGAGTAAACACATACACCCGATCCTCGAAAACCTGATTCTTGAAATCCTCCACAATGGCTCCGGTCTCCATCATGTTTTCCTGCCAGGAGAGGATCTTGCGGAGCCAGGCAATGCGCTTTTCGTACTCGGAATTGATGCCGGGAGTATCGCCTTCCTTGTATTTCCAATGAGCTGCCACGCCCAGTTCGGCATTCTTGTGCATGCTTTCGGAACGGATCTGGATCTCCACGGCCTTGCCCTCGGGCCCCAGAACCACGGTATGAATGGACTGATAGCCGTTAGGCTTGGGGTTCGCGATATAGTCGTCGAATTCCCGCTGGATGAGATGGTAACGGGTATGCACAATGCCCAAAGCGGCATAGCAATCCCGGACGTGCTTTACAATAATCCGCACTGCTCTCACATCGTAAAGCTGGGAAAACGCGAGGTGCTTTTTCTGCATTTTGCGCCAGATGCTGTAGATATGCTTGGGCCGGCCGTATACAGAGGCTTCGATGCCGGCTCTTTTCAGGGCCTGGGAGAGCTCTGCCACGAAATTATTGATGTAGTTTTCCCGGTCAATTCTCTTTTCATCCAGAAGCCGGGCAATCTGCTTGTAGGTATCCGGCTGGAGATATCTGAAGGAGAGATCCTCAAGCTCCCATTTGAGCTGACCGATGCCGAGACGATTGGCCAGAGGAGCGTAGATATTGGCGCTTTCCTTGGCCAGGAGCACCTTTACCTCCTCGTCCATGTTTTTGCTTTCCCGCAGCACGGCAATTCTCTCGGAAAGCTTGATTACCACTGCTCTCACGTCCTCGATCATGGCGATGAGCATGCGTCTGATGGTGTCCACCTGCTCATTGGAAACCATAGCTCCCGAGGACAGATTATGCATGAAGTTAATGGCCTCCATGTCCTTCACGCCATGGAGAATGCGGGAAATGCGCGGCCCGAAATCTCTGTTGGCCTCCTCCAGAGTAAAGAAATGCTCCTCAAGATGGGGATAGAGAATTGCGGACTTGTAGGTATCAAGATCCATGTGGAGAGTAAGAAGGATGCCCACTATTTCGGCCGCTCTTCTGGTGAGCTTCTCTTCCTCGGCCAGGGTTTCTGGCATGTGATCGCGGCAGTAGGCGAACACCTTAAGAATTTCTTCGCGATCCGAGTCTTTTACATGAAGGCCGCGGGCCCAGACCTTAAGATTGAAGTCCTGACCGACGTGATTGGTTCTTACGGCTACCATGGACGCTCCCTTTTTGTACCTCTTTAGGCCCCTGAATCTGCAATCCGAAAAGCCCCGGAAAAGCTCGTGACACTGATTCTATTATATTTTTGCCGGTAAAACCCCGATACGGCCTGTGTTTTTGCAACATTTTTCTGTGATCCTGAAAAAAACGCTCCGGGAAAGAAAAAAAGCCCCACCCGGAAAGGCTTCAAAATACCGCCGGAAGAAAACACCGGCCCTCCATTCAGTTTTAATCAGGCTCTGACATTCTCCCTCTGCCTGTTCAGATTACCGGCTTTCCCTGGCCCATTTTTTGACTTCGGCAGTGTTCACGCTGCTGGAAAAGCCCTTCCCCGGCTTCCAGGCACCGGCTCCGGCCTTTGCTGCCAAATGCTCGGAGCTCTGACCATGGCCGCTGCTTCCGGAGGTGGAGAAGGTAATAACGGTCTTGCCGGAAAAGTCATGCTTCTCGGCAAAGGTGTACACAATATTGGGAGCCTCCCCCCACCAGATGGGGTAGCCGATGTAGACGGTGCCGTACTTATTCCAGTCCGCCACGTCCCCGATGTATTCCGGCTTTATGGACGGATCCTGATGCTCCTTGGAGGAGCGGCTCTCAGGATCCCGGTAATCCAGATCCTTCACGGAATACGGAACCGCGGGATTCAGGGCAAAGGTATCCGCCTTGAGCTCTGCGGCAATGGCCTCTGCCGCCACCTCGGTTCTCCCCGTGGCGGAAAAGTACACCACCAGAGTATCGGTTTCCGCCGCCAGAGCAGTTGATCCGCCGAGGGAAAGACCGGATAACAGGCCGGCAGCAAGAATTTTACGCAGTGTGTTCATAAATCCTCCGAAAAATTGTCCGAAATCAGGCAGGCAAAATCATCTAGACGAAACCGCCGCATGATTCCGCGCTTATGAATCGTAGAAATGCTGCCCGTCCTCAGTTACGAGGCGTTCAGTCTTGGGATACTCAAATATGGTGCTGTTATCGGCATTTCCTTCCAAATAAGCGGCAAACTCATTGGCATACCATTTAGCCATCTCCAGGTTATGCATGCGGCAGTAACCGCAGTTTTCGGGAGCGGTTCCGGGCACCTCCTTCACGTCATTTACGGACTTGAAGGCGCTCAGCATGAGTTCATAAAGCTCCCGGGAAGAACGGCTGCCCTTGAGGATGAGATAAAAGCCGGTAAGGCAGCCCATGGGGCCCCAGTAAATAACCTCGTTTTTCCAGTCCGGATCGTTGCGAAGGTAAGTGGCAATGATATGTTCCAGAGAATGCATGGCCGCCACGTCAATGACAGGCTCCCGGTTCGGTCTTTTAAGCCTGATATCATAGGTGGTAACCGAATACTCTCCCAGATGATCGACTCTGCTGGTGAAAATACCAGGCACAATGCGGGTATGGTCTACCGAGAAGCTTTGTATAAGTTCCATGTCGTTTCTCCTGACGCTGCAACTGTTATTAACTGATATTAGCCTTGCCATAATCTTATCACAAGAGATCCTTTTGTTCCGGTTTCGGCGGTTTTTTTCAGTAACATCTGCGCAGAGTTTCGGGTTACAGCTTTCTGCTTGCCGGGGAACCGAACTTTTCCGAAATCAGGCTTTTCCGGCAGGTTCATCATTCCTGAGTGCAAAAAGAGTTGTCTTCGGCAAAAGGAGTTGTAGTAGCTGCAGGAATTACTGTCTTCCGAAATGAACTTTGTGCACACTTCCTGCGTTATTTGGCAGTTAAGGGGGTAAATTTTGCAAAAAGTTCAAAAGATGCCGCCTTAACCCCAAAATAACTCTGACTCCTAACATATAATTGTCTGACCATACCAGATCTCCTGACAGGATAAAGCCATGAAACTCTACCGACGGGAAAACTACCTCAGGAAAATGCGGTGATTTTTTCATGATACCGGCATTATCAAGGTGATCACCGGAGTGCGCCGGTGCGGGAAGTCATGCCTGATGCAGACTATTGCCGAAGAACTACATCTTTCCGGGATTCCGGAAGAAAATATCATCTTCCTGAATCTGGACAAACGGGGATACCGCAGCATAAAAACCCCGGAAGCTCTGGATACGCTTATAGCAGCCAAATCTTCCGGAGCCGGCGTTAAGTATCTCTTCATTGACGAGGTGCAAAACGTTGCCGGGTTTGAAGAGGTCATCAACGGATTCCGGGAAGAGGAAGAGTACTCGATTTTCATCACCGGTTCCGCTTCATGCCTATTGGGCGGTGAACTGGGCACCAAACTGACCGGACGCTATCTGGAGTTTGAGCTCTTCACCTTAAGCTTTGCGGAGTATCTGGAAATGAAAGCCTTTCTGGGTAAAACGGCAGAGCCGGATCTCACCAGGGAGTTTGATTCCTACATTTCCGAAGGCGGCTTCCCAAAAGCTCTGGAGTATGAAGGATCTGACAAGGAGAGCTACATACGCGGCATCATAACGGAAATATTCCAAAAGGATATCCGCAGCCGGGCCAAAATCCGCAATGTGCCGTCATTCGAAACGGCGCAGCGTTACATTATCAGCAATTTTGGCGTCACCATGAGCCTCACCGGCATTCTGCAGGATCTGAAGAAAAACGGCTGTCCGGTGCGACGGGAGACTCTGAAACGCTATCTCGCAATCCTGGAGGAGGCTAAAATTATTCACCCCTGCGCTCGCTTCGATCTGAAGTCCCGAAAATCAATAGCCGGAGAACAAAAGTACTATCTTGCTGACCTGGGATTCTACTTCGCCATGAATACAGACAAACGCATCAATTACGGACCCGCTCTGGAAAACATCGTTTACGTTTATGCCAGATCAAAGGGCTATAACGTCAGCATCGGACGCATTGGGAAACTGGAATGCGATTTTATAATGTCCCGCGGCAATGCTGATTACGCCTATGCGCAGGTGGCCATGACCATTATGAATGACATCCGCACGGAAGAATCACTGTAAATGAAGATAAAAATAATGAATGCACTTATCTTATTGAATTAAAGTATGCTGCAAAGACAGATGCCTCGGAATCAAGAATTCAGAGTCTGATAAAGGAAGCTTCGGATCAGGTTCTTAAATACAAGTCTGCTCTGGAGTTCAGGAACAGACAGGTCAAGGCATATTCCATGGTCTTTGCAGGATCAAATTGCGTACACTGCCAGTTGCAGAACCAGCAATCATTCCCGCAACACCTTTGATTTCAAGGGCTTTCAGAGCCGGTTCTGTTTTGCCCGTGCCAGTACGATCTCAGCGTGTTCCGTGCGGAATCATATTGGAAAGGTAAACCAACCGAGGTACCTCGGAATCCTGTGGCTTTGCCGATCAAATTATTTTTTCAGCCTGTATTTCTGATTCCTGCTATTAGGCTTATCAGGGATCGTCATTTCTATAACGCCGTGCCTTAGTGCCGGGTTCAGATAATTCTGTCTGAACGTTGGCCTGTGAGATAATCCCAGCCGTTTCATTATTCCCGCAGCGGAAAGGACATCTTTTCCTATAGCCTTTCGCAGCTTATCAATCAAAGGATCTGTTTGTTCCTCCACCCCATTTCCGACAACAGCTGTATTTTGCAAAGTATCCAGAATCACCTGCAATAAAAATGCTGCAAAAGCGCTGCTGTCGGCATCGCTGTCCGATTTACCCAGAGCTTCATAATATTCGTTTTGCCGTGATCTTATAAGCTCTTCTACGGGCAGCCAGTAGAATATCTCATTCCAATGGCCCAGCAGCAGGCTGTGCCACAGCCTTCCCATGCGCCCGTTTCCATCAGCAAACGGATGAATAAATTCAAACTCATAATGAAAGATGGCGCTTCTTATGAGGGGATGGATTTCAGATGTCTTGTACCAAGTGAATAAATCCTGCATCTGACCGGGAACCATATTTGCCGGCGGAGCCATGTGAACAAGATCTTTGCCGTTAAAAACTCCAACCCCGCCGCTTCGGAATCTGCCATTTTCAGAAATCAGTTCATTCATCATCGCTTTATGAGCCTTTAACAGATCATCAACAGAATAAGGATCTAAGGTCAGCATCATCTCATAAGCTGTGTAGGCATTTTTAACTTCCCTGATTTCCACAGGATTGCCGAGAATTCTCTTACCCTCAAGAATAGCAGTAACCTGTTCTGACGAGAGAGAATTATGTTCAATGGCCAATGAGGAATAAATTGTTCTTATACGGTTCTCTTTTCTGAGATGAGGAGTAATGCTGCCTTTGGACAAAATTTTGATCTGCCCTAACTGCTCACTGATAGCAGCGGTCAAATTAATTATTTTGTCCGTCATGTGAAACGGCGGCTGGTACTTGCTCACTTTTTGCTCCTCATACTGAGCCCTCTCCGGTATCAGGATATTTAGCGAATGGGCCGTTAACGATTGCGGCATTGATTTCTGATAATATCTCTTCACAGGACAGTTTACCCTGCCATGTAAATTGATTATCCCTTGTTAATCAATGCTCTTTCCGAAAACGGCCGTCCCCCGTGATATCAGAACCTGCGGTCTTTCTGAGCCTTCTCCTTCTCGGCTTCTTCTGTTGAGAAAGCGAAGATTTCCTCTATCTGACGGTTGGACAGATCTCCAATCCACTTTTCACCGACATTTATGGCAATATCTGCCAGATCCTTCTTGGATTTGATAATATCGTTGATCTTCTCCTCAAAGGTATTGGCGCAGATCAGCCGGTAGACCTGAACATTTTCCTTCTGTCCGATGCGGTAAGCCCGGTCGGTTGCCTGATCCTCCACAGCCGGATTCCACCACAGATCATAGTGGATTACTGCTGATGCCGCCGTCAGTGTAAGTCCTGTTCCGGCAGCCTTCAAAGACAGAATCATGCATCTTTCATCGCGGCGATTCTGGAACTTGTCAACCATTGCGGCCCGTTCGGAAGCCGAGAGTCCTCCGTGAATAAACTCGGGACGGAAACCGGTTCTCTCCTCGATCCATTTCTGCAGCAGATCTCCCATTACCTTGAACTGGGTGAATATCAGACATTTCTTGTTGTTCTCAAACATGTCGTCCAAAAGATCAAACAGCACCTCCATCTTCCCTGAATATCTGGCATCCTGATGCGAATCCTCCTGAGAATAATGAGCCGGAGCATTGCAGATCATTTTGAGACTGCGGATCAGATTGAGCACCACCGAACTGCGCTGCAATGAATCAAGCTCCTCCATGACAAGCATGGAATGATTTACCTTCTCCTGATAGAGAGCCACCTGCTCCGGAGTAAGCGTACAGTACTTGTCGATCACTATCTTGTCCGGCAAATCGCTGATAATGGACTTGTCAGACTTGAGACGTCTCATGATAAACGGAGCCGTTATCAGCTTGAAGCTCTTCACGGCAGCCGGATCCCTGGTACGCTCAATCGGGTTGGCAAATTCGCGTTTGAAGGCCTCCGCAGAACCCAGAAGTCCCGGATTGGCAAAATCCATAATCGACCAGTACTCAAGAAGCCTGTTTTCAACCGGGGTGCCGGACATGGCAATCATGGAATCCGCCTTGATGGAACGTACCACCTTGAAAATCTGCGACCGGGTGTTCTTGATATTCTGAGCCTCGTCAATAACGATAAGACGCAGCTTCAGCTTCTGAAAGAGCTTGTTTTCAGATCGGAGAACGCCGTAGGAAGTCAGCACGACATCGGCGGGCTTCGAAAGATCCCGTTCGGTATAGAAGGTATTGACCCTGAGCTCAGGAGCAAACTTGGCAAGCTCCTTGTCCCAGCTTACCAGAAGCGAAACCGGCACCGCCACCAGAACCTGCTTGTCCCGCAATTCTCCGTCATAGCGCAGCTTTTCTATGGCGGCAATGACCTGAACGGTCTTGCCCAGTCCCATATCGTCGGCCAGAATAGAACCCATCATGGTCCGCAGATTCTTGGTAAGCCAACTATACCCTCTGAGCTGGTATGGTCTGAGCTGCGCCTTAAAGGTGGGAGGAACCTCAATGCTCTTTTCAGAAAGAATATTCTGAAGGCAGTCCCGAAGCTCCTTTGTAATTGCCACATTGTCTTCGCCGAAACGTCCGGTGAGCGCGGCGGCCATGAGCCGCTGCTTGCCGGGAGCCTGAGAGCCGCCGGCAAGCTTTTTGGCAATACGGGAAGTAAGAGCGGGGTCGACATAAACGAAAGACTCGCCGAATCTGACAACCTTACCCTCATGAAGCCGGAGATCCGCAAACTCCTCCGGGGAAATAGAGCGATCCCCCAGAGCAATACTCCAGTCGAAATCCAGAAGATCGGTAATCCCGGTGAACCCCGTGCCGTCGTCCCATCTGTCTCTCATGGACACTGTCATGGAAGACTTCGGATAAATGACCGACTTCAGAGCCTTCGGCACAATCAGTCTGACGCCAAGGATTTTCATAGCCGGAATGGTAGACTGGATGATAGGAGCCAGATCATCAAGAGCAATAATCCCCACTCCGCCCCGGTTTTCCAGAAGTTCGGTGAGGGGCGGACATACAGAACTCAGGCGGGCCACTGTTCTCAGACACTCAAAGCGGATTTTCTGATACTCCCGGTTTTCAATAATCTCAGACAGCGGAATGAAGGTGTCCTCGGGAGTTCCCTGCTGATCCAGACGATTAAAGCCCATGGAAATCTGAATTCCGGCAGTATTGTCAAAAAGGCCCTTTCTATGGCCTTTTTTGGCTTCCGTCAGGTCTTCCTCATCAGCTTCCGGAGCAGTAACCACCTCCCCTCTGTCAGCCTGATAAACCGGAGATGATTCAAGGTCGATATCGGCATCCCCGTCGCTTTCGGTTTCGTAAACAGTTCTGGCTTCATTGATCACTTCCGCCAAGGCCGCGGCGGACTGATCCTCGAGAATAATAACCGGCTGCACCTTGAGATTCTGGAGATAAATCGGAGCAATCCAGGACTCCAGACGCTTCTTGACGCTCTCTCTGGCATGGAAGCCCTCCTCCAGATCCACCAGTTTGCCCAGGAATATGCTCTGACATTCCAGGGGAAGATCCTCGCTGGCATAATCATCATGGAGCTCGATAAATGCTTTGGTGATATAGCTCCCGAGATACATGCTCAGAATCATTTCGCCCAGAACATAGGGGTTCATGTTCTCGGGCCGGCGGGCCACGCTGATCACGGTGTTGTCGATGGTCATAAAGAAACGCCCCACCGCCGTTACAATATCCCGCACCTCTTTCGACATCACCGCCGGAATCCAGCGCACGGCAAAGAAATCATCCACCGGCTCATAAATCTGCGGTATCAGAGCGCCGCTCTTCACCAGCTTGGCGGCCAGAACCCAGGCATTGTACAAAGCCTCGATTTCGACCGGAGCAATTTCCAGAGCCTTCTGATTAATGGCTCCGGAAAACATTTCATAATAAGCCGCGCCGTCATATTTTTCCTTCCAGACGGCAAACGGATAAACCGAGGCCTCCCTGCCGCTGTTTTCCATGGAATAGGTTTTCCAGGAAAAACTCTCGTTAAGCCTGATCCGGCCCCAGGAATCAAAAGTCAGAATCGGTTTTTGGGTATCGTAGGACGGCAGATCCCGATCCTCGTTATCCTTAAGCTGAGCATCTGCAAGCTTGGCGGCGCGCTGCATGCATTCCTTCATCACGTCCCGGAGATTGGCCTGTATGTAACCTGCAGGAGACGGCTTGAAAAGTCCCACTATGGAATCGGTAAGCTCCGGAACTTCCTTAAAGGTGGCCTTTCTGAACTCGTCCATGGAGCTTGGCTGAAGTCCGGAATTCCGGGAGGAAATTATTTCCGCCCAGGTGGGCATCTCGGATTCCTCTACCTGACCAATATTGACATCGCGCTTGGCAAGCTCGGCCACCAGATCCAGCCCCTTTAATTCAAAAATAACAAACGGGTTGGCGTCAATCACCTGACTGAATTTATAGATTACCGCTGCAATATGCTTGCAGGGCACTGCGGTATCCGGACAGGAGCATGATGCCTTAAGATCGCTCCACTTTTCGGGAAAAATGTTTATCCCCTGCTCCTGAGCCAGAGTGTCAATCTCCGGCGCCAGTTCCCGCGCCGACAGACGCGCCAGAATCACCGGGTTTTCGGCAATAGCATCCAGAAGACGCGTCTTTTCCTCCTCGGTGAATTTCGGGAGCCGGATTTTTACAGAATAGAACGGATCATACTGACCTTCAACCCGGGCCTTGATCATGTTCTGATCCGGATCCAGGTTCGGAGAATTAACCCTTCCTTCATTAGCGTAGGCAAAGCCGCGGGGAATGCGGTTTTCGTAATCGATACCGGTAAGGGCATTAAGCCATCTTTCACCCCACCAAGTTGTGCCGTATTCATTTTTTGCAAGCGTCATTTTGTAAAAATTCCATAAACTCTCAAATCAGTATGATCCGTTCACATCCCTCGCAGCACCATGCCGCTATAACTTCGGGGGGCCAAAACTTCGGACGACCAAATACCAGTGAAAGCGCAAATATTGCGGGATGTGAAAGCAGGGACGGGTAATTTTATCCCATATTGAGACATCAAAAAAGGGGACTGTTCCCGAAATGAAATGAACACATTTTTCCGATGTTTTGCCTGGCAGCGCTTTTCCGGACTCTGGGGATTGAAAGAAAGGCATCAGTTCTAAAGTCGGCGCTATTGGCCTTTACAAAATTCCATGGCATTGCCTGCTCATGAATGAGTCTGGTACAAAAAGTGAAAACAGGCCATTTTGCGATAACACGAATAGTTAAAACAAAGGCTTCGCTCCTTTGATTTACTCCTTTAAATTTTATTCAAAACCGACTTTTTGCACCGCGCTCCTAAATGAATTTAGGGTAACTCAATGTAATCACTATCATGCTAATAAACTTTCTTCAGCAACTCAAACTGTTCACACACCTGACAATTTTCCCATGGAACAGCTTTAACCAGAGAATCCAGAGTTCCAAAAGCTCTATCAGGATAAATCACAGAGATCACAACTCCCAGTTTGGCCTTAATCTTCTCTCTTGTCTTTTGCAAATAACATTCTGATTCAAGCTCATCAATGAAGGTTCCTGACTGCTTAACAACCGATTCGTTATCCTTGCTCTGCTTTGCAATTTCATCAACAAGAAACGTTTCTAAAGTTCCAAAGCTATCCCGGGGGATCAGCAGATATGCCATCTGTACTTTTACAGCGGTGGCAAAATCACTGTTAAATTCAACCATAGACCATTGATTGGCGGTCAGAGATTCAGAGAGTAACCGTTCACCCAAAACTGAACCGATGGCATTCTTAATTCCGCTTAATCTATCGTCGGCCGCTGATGCATCATCATAATCAGTCAGAACAATCACATTGTCGATTAAATGTTCTCTTGTTTCTCTGTCAAAGATGCGGGAAATTGCTTTAACAAAATTATCGCATCCTCTGACCTGCCAGATCCCCCTGTATTCATTTTGCGCATTCTCATACCATGATATACTATTACCAGCAAACGCAAATGGGTTGTTCTTTTTAAAAAAGACTTTATTTGTTTCCGGACTAAGCGGGCTCCATAAGGCAACTTTTTCAAGATAATTGCCAAGCAGGCTTTGATCAGTTTTACCTTCACAAAGAATAATGCTCATACCCATATTACCGCAACTCCAGATTATAATTTCCCCTGACCTCGACAGCTTCACGTGCATTCATGGTTCGTGACGTAATTCCATCTACAGTATCTTTAAGAGTTATAACCCTTATTTTATCCATCTTATCATTTCGTTTATCATTGACCGCATCAAGAAATGCATCAACAAATTCAATGTTATGGGTTGTTACAAAAAGCTGAACCCCGTTCTTCAAAGCATAATCTACAAGATTTACCGAAAACTCGGCCTGTGCCTTATAATGGAGGCCTGTATCAATTTCATCTATGCAGATTATTGAATTCTTATACAGTATCATTATACCTAATATATAAAACCATCTTTGAACACCGTCTCCGCATGCATATAACGGTAATACTTTATCACCACTCATTATTACCGAAACAGGTGCCGTAGAACCGTCAGGATATGGAATCATGTCAAATCCCAAAATATCAGGAAACACCTTTTTTAACTCGTCAGTAAATTTCTGTAATTTTTGTTCTCTCTTAAGGGCCGAATAGATTTGCTGGTTATCTAATATTATAGTATGCGACCATAAATCAATAAATTTCACCGGTCGATAGAATTTTGATGCAATTAGATTTGCAGGAATCGTAATATCAGTGATGACTGATTGTTCCCCTTGTGTAATCTGCCATTTAGCAATCAATTTTGTCTGATTGCTGTTCATTTGATTTGAGTTCACTGTCAGTTCTGAAGAAAGTAATGAATTTTGATTATTATATTGATATGAAGAATTATATACTCCAAGCAAATCTGACGGCCAGATAGCGTGTTCAAAGCAAACCTGTTCTCCGTCAAACTGCCCTTCAAATGACATTTTCATCGGGACATTTTGAGCATCATTCACTGCAGATAGAAGTTCCTCCATGACCCAGAACGGTTGCTGAATGAAACCATATCTGCCTCTTGAAAGCGGGATATTAACAAAAGAACCAGCATTGCAACCGCAACACCATACATAAACAGCTTCTAAAAATGAGGTCTTACCCACATTATTATCACCAAGCACAATATTGATATTTGCTAAATCAAAGACAGTAAAATCATTGTACTTTCTAAAACCTTTCACATTTAATTTTTCTAGCATAGTTAAACTCACCCTCTCAAGGTTCAATAACCGGCTCCTGTCTATCCTGCGATCCCGGTTTGCCATTAACTTATCAGCCAAAAGCAGCTTTTTCAGCCATGCTAAAAAAAGCTCTGCCCTTTGATTTCAAGTTATTTTCACCTTGATAGCAGAACTACCGTCTCAACATGTTCCGTGTTCGGAAACATATTGAAAGCGCTCCATTTCTCAAAAACATACCCGTTTTCCAGAAGAGGCTTCAAATCCCGGATCATGGTCAGGGGATTGCACGAAACATAAACCACCCGGGGCACCTTCTTTCTGATAAGATGCTGCATAACCTTGTCGGCGCCCTGCCTGCCAGGATCCAAAAGCACCTTGTTCACCTGACTTTTGGCCCAGACGGTCTTCTCAAAATCATCGGAAAGATCCTGGAGGATAAACTCCGCATTGGAAATCCCTAAAGCCTCGGCATTCATCCGAGCTTCCTGAACCATGTTTTTTACCACCTCAATGCCGTATACATGCTTCACCTTCCCGGCCAGTGCCAATGCAAAATTTCCGCCTCCTGAAAACAGATCCCAAATCTCATCATCGGGAGAGGGATCCAGATATTCCGTCACCGCAGCCACCATCCGGGCATTCATTTCGCCGTTAACCTGGATGAAATCCCCGGGAGTGAATGACACCTTTACCCCGGCATCGTCATACCAGAGCCGCTCTCCCCCGAAAATCTCCGGATTAAGAAACTTGAGCTCTTCCCTCTGCACAAGGTCTTCCCGGCCCTTTTCATGACGGATCTGGAGGTACACGGCCGTTTTCTCCCGGTTCCCGAATTCCCGGAAAAGCTCCTCATCGCATTCCGGAAGCACGTTGATGGTTCTTACCAAAACTGCTGTGCCATTGTTGCCGGAAACCAGCTCCAGATGCCCGATAAGCTTGTAGTTGGAAAGCTTAAGAAGAGTCTCCCGGAGGGGAGTGATCAAATGCGAAAGCTCCTCCTTCAGCACCGGACACTCGGTGATTTCAACGATTTTGCTGTTCTTCTCCTGACGGAAGCCCAGGTGAATTTCCCGGCGATCCCCCTGAACAGACAGCCTCAGGGATCTCCGATAGCCGTAACGGGCGCCGGTTTCCGCTCTGTCCGGTTCCGGAATTTCCAGCCGAAACACCTTGTTCATCAGTCTCCTGATGCCGTTAACCTTGCAGAGAAGCTCCTCCCTTTCCGACATATGCTGGAGACTGCATCCGCCGCATTTCCCGAAATACCGGCAGACCGGCTCCTGTCTTTCCGGAGAACGCTTAAGAACATTGATAAGCTCCGCCTCGCCCACATTGCCCTTCCGGGAAAGCTCCCTGACCACCACCTCCTCCCCTGGCAGAGCCCCGGACACAAACCAGGTGACGTCCTCCCTTTTGCCCAGCCCCTTTCCTTTGATATCGGCATCGGTAATCACCACCGAAAAATGCTTGGGAGATGCTTTTTTTGCTTCAGGCTTATAAAACTTGACCATAAACGGAGACCTTATGACTTTACAGAGCAGCGGGGAGAGAACCGAAGAACGCAAACCCGCCCGTTGTTTTTGCTTTAATAAATGGTTTAATCAAGGCTATTCTTGTTAAAATTGCACTAAGCTTTTGACAGATTATACCGTAAAAACCCCCGGGGCTGCCCCTGCTGCGTTTTTCCCAAGCTGAAGGTTCCCATGAACAGACACGGCCTCCGCACAAGAATTCTGCTGTTTTCCATACTGCCGGTATTTCTGGTAGGCGTCGGACTCGCCACCTTCTTTACCATTACCAGCTATCTGAACATCAATAACCGCCTTGTCCATGAAGGAGAGCAGATCATCTATCCCCTGAGCACCAATCTGAGCTTTGCCATCCAGCAAAAAAAACAGGCCATGGTACAGGGGCTCATCAACGAGGCCTTCCGTCAGAACAGCGCCAAAATCCTCGCCATCGCGGTCTATGATCGCCACAACAAAATGATGGCCACCTCCAACATTTCCCCGGAAATGAACTATCTGGATCTTGAGAGCGCTGAAAAGCCCTTCATCTCCAGCATGAACACCGTGGAATACCGCAATGACGGCTTTATCATGAGAATGCCCATATACGCCTATGACGAAGCCAGTCTCATGACTCTTTATGACACCGAGTTATCACAGGACAGCAAGGAAAGCAATAAAGCCGCTGAAATAGCCGATCCCCAGATAAATTATCCCCGGCCCCTGGCGGGATATGTCAGCATTTATATCCTGTCCGAAAGCGCCATCATAAAATCCCATACTGACCTTATTATCACCCTCTGTCTGATACTCACCGGCATTCTGGTGGCCCTGCTGTTCGGCATTAACCTCAACAGCGTGATTGTGGATCCCATAAACAAGCTCAGCGCTACCATTTATGCCATAAGAGAGGGCAATGTTAACGTCAAGGTTGACGGCACCATGCTGGGAGAGCTGGAAAGGCTGCGCTCCTATATCAACACCATGACCAGCGCCATGCAGGAGTTCAGAAACGAAATGCAGTACAGCGTGGATACGGCCACCAACGACCTCCGCAAGACGCTGGATCGCTTCGAGGAGCAGAACGAAGCCCTTAAAAAGGCAAATTCCGATGCCACCATGGCCACTCGGGCAAAATCTGAATTCCTGGCCAATATGTCTCATGAGCTCAGAACCCCGCTGAACGGCATTATCGGCTTCGCCAAGCAGCTGAAAAAGCAGGCGGCCACCAGCACCCAGACAGAGTATCTGACCACCATTGAGGGCTGCGCCCGGAATCTCCTCAGCATTGTGAACAACATTTTGGACTATACCAAACTGGAATCCGGCAAGCTGACTCTGGAGGATATCCCCATCTCCATTAAGAAAATCTCCTACGAGGTGATCCGCATCCTGACTCCGGCAGCCCACGAGGCCGGACTGGAGCTTACGGCTACCATCGACAAGTCGGTACCGGAAAATCTCATGGGAGATCCTCTCAGAATCGGCCAGATCCTGACCAACCTCATTGGCAATGCCGTAAAATTCACCAAAACCGGCAACGTAGCCCTGATAATCGAACCGGATCCTTCCAGAAAAAGCACCCTGAACTCCTGCTGGATCAGATGTGAGGTGCGGGATACCGGTATCGGCATTACCGAGGCGCAGCAGATGAAGCTCTTCTCGGCATTCAACCAGGCAGATGCCTCCATCGCCAGAAAGTACGGCGGCACCGGCCTCGGCCTGGTTATCACCAAGCACCTTATTGAAGAAATGCACGGACAGATCAGCGTCTCCTCCTCCAAGGGCAAAGGAACCACCTTTGCCTTCAACCTGGAGCTCAAGAAGGGAGAGCTTTCCAGGCTCCCGGTGCCGAAAGAGCTGGACAGCCTGACCCACCGCCAGATCGTCCTAGTGGAAGCCAATACCTGGGTCAGGGAATCTCTTAAGAAAATGCTGGAGGACTGGCATCTCAACGTTATCCCCCTGTCCCAGCTGGCTCCGGTGGCATCCCTCCCGGATCGTGATGAATGCCGCTACCTCATTATCGGGCTCAGCAAGAATTTTGATTACAACCACTTCTATGCCGACTTTACAAACCTTTCCCTGAAAAAGCTTGACCGGGTGGTGATTGCGGTAAACACCATGGACGAGATGGTAAAACAGAAGCTTAGCAGGCTCTCCCCCAAAGTCTCGGTGATTTCAAAGCCCGTAATTCCTGAAAACCTCCTGGATGCCCTGACAGGAATTACGGAGGAGAATGCCTTAGAGGAAGCTCCGGCCGGCGTTTACACCATTAAAAACGGCTCGACCGATTATTCCCGGATTCTGGAAACCGCCGCCCCGGCGCCTGATGCCGGCATCAGCATCGCCGACCGGCACCGGCTTCTTCCGGCTACTGTTCTCGCCGTGGACGACAACCGGGCCAACCTTCTCCTTATAAAAACCCTGCTTTCGGAAATGGCCTCCAATATCTACACCGCGGAAAGCGGCGAGGAAGCGGTGGAGCTTTGTCTCCATACGGAATTTGACCTTATCTTTATGGATATCCAAATGCCGCGGATGGACGGTCTGGAGACCATGAAGAATATCCGGGAGTCCACCCAGAATCAAAACACACCGGTGGTGGCTGTTACCGCTCTGGCGGTGCCTGAGGAGCAGGAGCGTTTTATCAAGGAAGGCATGAGCGATGTGCTGTCAAAACCGCTGGATGAGAGCGCTCTCCGGAATCTGGTGCATAAATACTGCGGCGCCAAAGGAGCGGCTCTGGCTCAGAATACCGGCTCATTTCCGGCAGAAAATGATCGGCCGGAGCCTGAGACCTCCGGGAGCGCAGAAGATGCCAACGCCATCTGGACTCTGACTGCGGCCCTGAAGGTTTCCGCTAACAAGAAGGATCTGGCTCGGGAAATGCTGACCATGCTCCTGGACTCCCTGCCGGAATTCCGGGAAAATCTGTCCCGCCGGGAAGATATTCCCTCTTTGGAGCTGGCTAAGATCATTCATAAATTCGCCGGTTCTGCCGTATACAGCGGCATGCCCGGCATTAAGAAGCTGTGTAACACCATTGAATCAATTCTCCGGGAAACCCAGAGCCAGGAGGAATGCGAACCCGAGCTTCTGGAGCTGGAGGATAACCTGGATCGCATTGAAAAGGAAAGTCCGGCATGGCTGAAACTGCTGGAGTCATAGCATTTCACCGGTAAAAGCCCGATAAAAAGAAAACGGAGAAGAACCAGCAGTCTCGTGCCTCTTCTCCGTCTTGTTTGCGTCAGATCCCCGCTGGCTTTGCTGTCAGCTCTGCAGCGGAAATTATTCAGAGATCAAAGTTTATGTCCCGATCCTGAGATGTTTCTTCTGACTGGCTTTCTGATTCGCACCCGGAAGGATTTTCCGGAGATGCATTTTCACAAGGAACATTGTCAGGCTCAGCCTCAGCTTCGGAGCATTCCGGACTGGCCGGAGGATCGCTTTCCCCTGACTCCGGAGAAACCTCGGGAGCTTCCGGAGGAACATCTGCCTGAACTTGGTTAACGTTCTCCTGGAGAGATTCCGGACAGCTGGCAGCCGTAAGCGCAGCGGCCTCCGTTTCCGTTCCGGCGGAATTTTCAGATTCAGCATCAGCTTCCGGTTCCGCAGACTTGCTGCTGTCTGTCTTCTGATTACGGGGCACGGCCAAAGCGCCTTTTCCCACATTGAGATAATCCCGGTAAAGCTCTCTGCTGTAAAGCACCTTCCCGTCCAGCAAAGTGTCCAGATTCTTCTTGATAAGATTCTTCATGGACTGCATGGCGTGAGGGGATAGATTCTCCCCGGTTCTGAGAGCAATGATATCGGCGCCGTTATAGGCATCGCACATGGAAATGCTGCCAATCATCTCCGGCATGATTTCCCGGAATCCGGTGCCGCTCTGATAGAGATACCACTTTCTGGGCATAATAGGAGCGCCGGAATCAGCTTCCGAACTCAGATCGATGCCGTAGCCCAGCTCCTCCAGAAGAGCCAGCTCAAACTGCCGGAGCGTCCAGGATTCGGGATAGCCCTCCTCCAGACGCGTTAAAGCATCAAGATAGGCGGCAAAAAGAATCTGACTGCTGTCCTCGATTTTATAAAGGGCTGCCAGAAGCTCATTAACATACAGAGCGGAAAACAGCACCGGGGGAAGATACTGAAACTGCCGGCCGCTGACCTCGCAGCGGGCCAGTGTTTTCAGGGACTTATCCGTGCCGCTCAGGGTCAGCTTCAGAGGCACAAAAACCTGCAAAGCCGCCTTCAGGCTGCTTCTCTTGCTTTTAGCGCCCCGGGCGACAAACGATATTCTCCCGAAATCAGCGGTAATGGCATCCACCAGAAGTGAATTCTCCTGATACGGTACGGCATGGAGGACGAACCCCACAGTATTTTTTTGATTTGCTTTACTGTACATTTAAACTAACTTTCAAAATCCATATAACCCAGGGAACGAAGGGCTCTGGCATCATCAGACCATCCGCTCCTGACCTTAACCCACAGCCCGAGATACACCTTATTCTCAAGCATTTTTTCTAAATCCTTTCTGGCTTCCGTGCCGATGGTTTTCAGCTTCTGTCCTTCGGTTCCGATAATCATTTTCTTCTGGCCTTCTCTTTCCACCAGAATCACCGCGGAAATGGAAACCCGGCCGCTCTCTTCAACAGTGTATTCCTCGATCTCCACAGCCACGCTGTACGGGAGCTCCTGTCCGGTAAAACGCATCAGCTTTTCCCGGATCACCTCTGCCGCAATAAAACGCATGGAACGGTCGGTGACATAATCCTCCGGGAAGCAGAATTCTCCCTCCGGGAGATGCGCCCGGGCAATTTTCCTGAGCTCGTCCACATTGGTGCCCTGCTTGGCGGACACGGGAATAACGTCCTTGAAGGGCATGAGCGCTGACAGCTTTTCGATTACCGGCAACAGCTCCGCCTTGTCATGAATTTCGTCAATTTTGTTGATCACCAGAATAACGGGAACGGACAGCTTTTTCAGCTTTTCCAGCACCATTTCGTCATCCCGGGTCCATCTGGTGCAATCGGTCACAAAAAACACCAGCTCCACATCCCGGAGGGAGCTCTCCGCCGCCCGGTTCATGAGAGCATTGATGGCCCGCTTTTCCTCGATGTGCAGTCCCGGAGTGTCAACGTAAACGGTCTGATAATTTCCGGCGGTATCAATTCCCAGAATTCTGTTTCTGGTAGTCTGGGGCTTCCGGGAAGTAATCGAAACCTTCTGCCCCAGAATATGATTCATCAGTGTGGACTTGCCGGCATTGGGACGCCCCACAATGGCCACAAAACCGAAATGCTTCGCAGATCCGCTGTTGTCTGTCATATAAAATTCCTGTTAATCCTTAGCTCCGGCCCTGCGCGCGTGAATAAGGTCAAGAGCCTTCTGAGCGGCGTTCTGTTCGGCGCCTCTTCTGGTGGAACCGTAACCCACCAGAGTCTCCTTGATAAACGTGCATTCCAGATTCACGGTAAACTGCTGATTGTGATCCTCGCCGGTAATGCTGACCACCCGGTAAA
Source organism: Succinivibrionaceae bacterium UBA3769 (assembly GCA_002372325.1). Lineage (GTDB taxonomy): Bacteria > Pseudomonadota > Gammaproteobacteria > Enterobacterales > Succinivibrionaceae > Succinimonas. The sequence goes on from DFFT01000009.1 coordinate 48,382, forward strand.
CCGGAAGGGATTGATGCCGGCCCTGGAGATATTCCTGAAGCTGGGTCTTGGGATCCTTCTGATCAAATCCGGGGTGCACCGTCCTGAGCTTTTCGGAAAACCAAGTCTGCACCAGCTCCCGCGCCTTCTCAAAATTCCGTCCGGAATCGAGATAAACAGCAGCCAGAGTCGCCTCCACCACATCAGCAAGTATGGACTCCCGGCGGAATCCGCCGCTTTTAAGCTCTCCGGGCCCCATAATCAGATATTCGCTGAGATTAAAGCCCCGGGCAATTTCCGCTAAGGTGGATTCCCGCACCAGAGTGGAACGCATTCTGGTGAGATCCCCCTCGCCGACCTTGGTAAAACGATGGTAAAGCTCGTCTGCAATTATAACCCCGAGAATGGAATCTCCAAGAAATTCCAGCCTCTCATAATGCACCGGACTTGCGCTTCTGTGAGTCAGCGCCTGTATCAGGTAATCGCGATTTATAAAGGTATACCCGATGGTTTTCTCGTAGGCGCCCAGTTTGTCTGCAGAGTTGCTGCCTGTCATGCCAGATGCTTTCATTTTTTAATTTATGCCGCCTATTCTGTCAATTTTTATTCCGCCGTCCATAGTGCAGCTGAACCAGACTGCCACGGCCCGTCCCAGCAGGTAATCATCCGGAACAAAGCCCCAGTAACGGCTGTCCCTGCTGTGCTCGCGGTTATCCCCCATGGCAAAGTAATGCCCCTCCGGAACCACCCAGTCCCCGTGAATATTGCCGATAACATTGGAGCTGCCGTCGTCAAAGAAGGTTTCGGGAGTAACAACGCCGCGATCTCTCATAATTTCATGGGACACACCCAGAAGATCCTCGTTTTCCATAATGCCGCTCTCGCTGGGATACGCCGGATTTCTTTCCAGATAAAGCTGCAGAGATTCCGGAAGTTCCCTGGCGGTGATATGCTTAAGTTCATGAGAGCCCTTCTCCTGAATATGGAGCTCCCCCTTGCTTACCACAATGCGATCCCCCGGAAGGCCGACAATTCTCTTGATGTAGTCAATGGAAGGATCCTCGGGATATTTGAATACCACCACATCGCCCCGCTGCGGAGTTCCGGTGGCATAGAGCACTTTATTGGTGAAGGGGTTTCTCAGGCCGTAACGAAACTTTTCAATAAGAATAAAGTCTCCCCGGGTCAGAGTCGGCATCATGGAGGCGGAAGGTATTCTGAAGGGCTCGTAGACAAAGGAACGCACCAGAAGCACTGCCAGAAGCACCGGAAAACAGCTCACCAGATTGCCCCAGAGACCGCCGGCCTCCAGAATTTCGCTCTTCTCCTTGCGGGTCAGAGGCACCCGGGCCTCCTCCTCGGCCTTACGGAGCTCTTCCTTTCGCTGCTTTCTGAAACAGAACACGTCAAAGAGCCACATGATTCCGGTAAGAGCCGTGGAACCTATCAGAACAAGAGTAATCGTATTCATAATTTTCTCCCGGAATCCCTAGTCGCTGCCCACCTGCAGAATCGCCAGGAAGGCTGACTGCGGCACCTGCACCCGGCCGATGGCCTTCATGCGCTTTTTGCCCTCTTTCTGCTTTTCCAGAAGCTTTCTCTTTCTCGTAATATCCCCGCCGTAGCACTTAGCCAGCACATCCTTTCTCAGAGCCTTTACCGTGCTTCTGGCGATAATCTGATTCCCGATGGCGGCCTGAATGGCGATATCAAACATCTGTCTGGGAATCAGCTCCTTCATCTTATCCACCAGGAGTTTGCCCCGGTTCATGGCATTGGACTTGTGGGTAATCACCGCCAGAGCGTCAACACGCTCTCCCGCGATAAGAATGTCCATGCGCACCATGTCAGCGGCCTGAAACCTCTTGAAGCCGTAGTCCAGGGAAGCGTAGCCCCGGGATACCGACTTCATCCTGTCAAAGAAATCCAGCACCACTTCACCCATGGGAATTTCATAGGTGAGAGCCACCTGCGCGCCATGATAAACAAGGCCGGTCTGAATGCCGCGCTTCTCCTGACAGAGCTGCATGACATCGCCGAGACACTGCTGCGGCATCAGCATACGGCATTCCGCAATGGGCTCGCGAATTTCGGAAATGGAATTAACCGCCGGAAGATTTGCCGGAGAATCCACCATTTGAATGGATCCGTCGGTCATCACCACCTCATAGATTACCGTAGGAGCGGTGGTGATAAGATCCAGATTGTATTCCCGCTCCAGACGCTCCTGAATGATTTCCATATGGAGCATGCCCAGAAAGCCGCAACGGAAGCCGAAGCCCAAAGCCTTGGACTTTTCCGGCTCAAAAAACAGGGAAGCATCATTAAGGGACAGCTTGTCCAGGGCATCCCGGAAATTTTCATAATCATCGGTGGATACCGGGAACAGTCCCGCATAAACCTGCGGCTTGACTTTTTTAAAGCCCGGAAGAGGCTCCGGAGCCCCGTCCTTGGCATTGGTTATGGTATCCCCCACCGGGGCTCCGTGAATGGTCTTGATACCGCAGACCACCCAGCCTACTTCGCCGGCGGTGAGCTCCTTGCGATCCACCCTCTTTGGGGTATAAATACCGACCCTGTCCACATTCCAGGATACCCCGGTGGTCATAATCTTTATCTTATCGCCCACTTTAACGGAGCCGTCCACCACTCTGACCAGGGAAACCACTCCCATATAATCATCAAAGTAGGAATCAATAATAAGAGCCTTAAGAGGGCCGTCCGGATTACCTTTGGGGGCCGGAATTTTGGAAACGATCTCCTCCAGCACCTGCTCTACGCCGACTCCGGTTTTAGCGGAGCATCTTACGGCATCAACGGCATCGATCCCCACGATGTCTTCTATTTCATCGCAGACTCTTTCCGGGTCAGCGGTGGGCAGATCGATCTTGTTAAGCACCGGCAGCACCTCAAGACTGAGATCCACGGCCTGGTAGCAGTTAGCCAGCGTCTGAGCCTCCACCCCCTGGGTGGCATCCACCACCAGAAGAGCGCCTTCGCAGGCCGCCAGAGAGCGGGACACCTCGTAGGAAAAATCCACATGTCCCGGAGTGTCAATAAAGTTGAGCTCGTAATCCTGACCGTCAGAAGCCCGGTAATTCAGCGTGACCGCCTGAGCCTTGATGGTAATGCCCCGTTCCCTTTCAATATCCATGGAGTCCAGCACCTGTTCCTGCATTTCCCGGACAGTCAGACCGCCGCATATCTGAATTAAACGGTCGGAAAGGGTTGATTTGCCATGATCAATATGGGCAATTATTGAAAAGTTTCTAATATTCTTCATAGGTATTCAGGAACAGCTCCGGCGCAAACACACTTTGCTTGTCAAAACAAAAGAGGATTATAACAGATAAGAGCCGGAACATTTGAGGATCTTACGACTTTACATCAGATTTGCATCCCGGAACCGCCGGCAAAATGCCGACCATCCGCGGAGCCCAGATGGTTTTTACAAAGATTCGGGAAAGAAAAACGGCGAGACAGAAGCCCAGAGTCAGGCCGGCAAAGGCTCCGGCAATACCGGCAAGATCATTCTGAAATATGAGTTCAGCGGCCAGAGCTCCCGCCAGAAGTCCCAAAAGTGGCACCAGATAGGCAATAACGGCGCTTACCATAACGGAACTTTCCGGAACTCCGATGCGCGCCACATCGCCGACTTTGGCATTAAGAGAATTCGGAACGCTGAAGATCACCGGCTTTTTAGAGGTGTCGGAATTGTCCTCGGGACACGATGCGGTTCTGTCAGAGCAGGATCCGCAGATCCCCCGCACTCCCTGCTCGCATACCGCCAGGCCATCCCCGGAGATGCTTCTGACAACAGCCAGAGTTTCGGTCATATGCTTCTGAGACAAATCAACCTCCCCGGTAGGATTCGGCGATCCTCTTTTCAGCCTCAAGAGGCAAATCACCCACGGCAACTATCTCATAGGGAGGCGCCTGATGACGGTAAAGATTGGTTCTGCCCTGCCGCACCACCGGAAAATCCATATTTCCGATAAGGGGAATCCGGTAGATGGAAAAGTCCGCAATGCCATCGGAATAAACAATGTGCTCCACGGTATCCAGCCCATCTCCCAAAGCATAGCGCTGCGAAAACACCGGCTCAAATCCCGGGGGCAGCTCCTTCAATGACCAGGAAAACTTTTCCAGCGGCTCGGCGTTGTCTGCCGGATTGGGGAAGGATTCGCTGGCATTCTCCACATTGAGCACCTTGGCATTGGGAGTGTCAGACACCGCGAGATTTACGGCATTGAAGCTTTCCATCAGGCTGTCATTGCCCATGCCGGGATTGTGATGCACCACCTCGGCGCCAAGAAGAATGCCGGTTTTGGAGTCCACATGAAGAATGTAGCTGTAACGGTAATTATCCATGGCAGTAAGGCGGATTTCCCGGGCCAGCCGTCCGGCAATGCGCTTCTCTCCCAGCAGTATGGGAGTGTACGATTTAAGAATTTTTTCAGCCGGCACCTGCATCAGTCTGACAAAAACAGACGGCAGGAGAGCATTCTTCACCGCAAAAGGCTCCGTGCCGTAAGCGAAGTAGACGATAAGCCCGCCCTTGGTGAAATATCCGGAGGGTTCTCCGTTGAGAAAAAGCCAGTGAGAAATGCTGCCGGCTTCAGTAAGTCCGTGGGAAAATGACACCGGCTCTATCTGACCGGCGCTGACTCTGGTAAAGAGAAGTTCGTAATTTTTGGAGGTGGACGCCTTCTGCATATCAGCAAAAAGCCCCCGGGCCTCATCGCTGTCAGCAGACATATCATAATCTTCTGCCTGGGCCAGCGCTGCCATCCCGGCCAGAAGAGGAACCATCAAATACCTTAAAAATGTCCGCATCTGTAACCGCATCCTGTCTTCTTACATACCGACAGTTCTTAACACCCTCTCGTGATCATTAAGGATCGCATCCAGAGTTGTGAGCTCCCGGTTCTTCCTGGCCGCTTTGATTTTTTCCAGTTCGCCGGCTTCGCGGGAATGCCGGGCAGTGTCATTATAACCGCCGTAGAGCTTGTCGGAACCGTCCGGTATTGCCGTTACCACCGGAGCCACGCTGGTGTTGGTCACCGGAGAAGCCATCACAGCCTGGTGTCCGCCCAGATAGCTCTGTTCCGCAAATTTTCCTGCAGTATCGCTTTGGCCGTTCCAGAGTGAGGCTCCGAACACGCAAAGACAGGCCACGCCGGCTGCCACGGCAATCTGGCCCATATCATGCCACATTCCGCTGAAGCCGCTGAAGCGCTTTTTCTGAGCCCTGGCAGCTTCGGATGACGGCACGGCATCCTCATCGTTTGCCGCTCTCGGCTGCAGCGCCGGTTCCCGGGAAACCTCAAGAGCCACAGCATCTGACAGGGCCGCAAAGTCGATTCCTTCCGGAATTTCGTCTCTGAGGCCGGCGCGGATTTCAGACATGGCTGCAAATTCCTTCATGACTTCTTCATCGTCAAGAAGGGATTCCAGCGTCCTGTCATCAATGGCGGCGCCGTCAAAATAAGCTGAAAGAAGTTCTTGCTGTTCTTTAGTCATAAACACACCCTTAAGCCTTGCTGTTCAGCCTTTCTCCGGACTCGGTAAGCTTTCTGTTGATGATTTCGCGGGCCCTGGAAATACGGGATTTGACCGTACCCACAGGACAACCCATCACATCAGCAATCTCATCATAAGACATGTCGTCTATTTCTCTGAGAGTAATCGCCTGCCTGAGATCATCCGGAAGAGACTGAAGAGCTTCCTTAATTACGCGCTTAACATCAGAGCTTTCCAGAATATTTTCCGGATTGTCTCCCTGATGCAACCTTTCCGAACCGTCGTAAGCCTCAATGTCAGGAGTATCCACATCAACGGATATCCCTCTGCCGGCATTCTTTACAACGAAATTCTTTGCTGTATTGACAGTTATGCGGTAGAGCCAGGTGTAAAAGGCGCTTTCCCCGCGGAAGCTCTCCATGGCCCGATAGGCCTTGATGAAGCTTTCCTGCGCAATGTCCTGCGCATCAGCAGGATTTGCCGCAAATCTCTGAGCTATCCCGGCAACCTTGTACTGATATTTTTTCACCAGCAAATCAAAGGCATGCCTGTTCCCGCGCTGCACCAGTCTTACCAACTGTAAATCAGCATCCTGCTCACTCATGAAATATGGTTCCCATAACTGTCTGGAACTCAGCTACACACAGTTAGACGCGTGTATACGTAAAAAGTTCAATACCAGGTAAAAATAAAGGTGAATGTCAACGTTCCGGGGCCGGTTCTGTCAGGGAACAAGCCCTTGCTGTCAGCCATTCTGCCCAGATTCAGATCACGCCGCGCTCCTGAAAACCGCCTCCGAAAAACCGCACTATTCTAGCATATTAATGCTGACTCCTCTTTCCAATTGCAACTTTGCTCAAAAATTAACTGCTTTATCCGGCGGCAATTTTTCATAAAAAAGCATTTCAAGTAGAATACTGACATGTTTTGAGAGAGGCAAAAAACGAGACCGGGGGACGAAAAATGAGTGATGCAGAGGATCTGAAAAACAGCAAAAATTTCGAAAAATCCGCCAAAACCGGAGCATCAGCTAAGCCCGGGAGACTGGCGGAAACCGTCAAGGCTCTGGCCGGAATCATCTTCTGTCTTTATTTTTTTGCGGTGATGCACCTGGACATTGCGGCCCAGGCTCCCGGTCTGGGCAGCCCGGGGAACCTGCTGACCCTGGCCTTCGGATCCCTTATTACCGGACTCGGTCTCATCTATCCTCTGGCCCGGAGGCAGAAGGAAATTTATTTTTCCAGACTGCTCCTGCCCCTCGTCTTTGGCGCTCTGGCATTTCTGGCCGCCTCCCTCATGCATTTCTGGCAGAAGGGTCTCGTGAACTTTGAACCGGCCATCTGGGGCTCCCTCATTACCCTGTTTGTTTTTGCCCTGGGGCAGTTCCGCCTCTCCCCGGCAGGCATCCGGGCCATTCTGAGCATCATCGCCGTTTCAGGCATCATCGAGGCGGTTATCGGCATCTGGCAGGGCATGCATGGCACTGTTCCCCGGGGCTGCTTTCCCTCTCCGTGGACCCTGGGGATTTTTCTGAACACCGCCATGGCTGCGGCTCTCTGGGTGCTTATCACCTCGGAAAGAGTAACCTTTCTGCGGCTCCTCATCACCGTTATCACTCTGGGCGCCTCTCTTGCGGCCATGACATATATTCACGACATTACCCTCTTCAACATAGCCGTGCTTACCGCCATGCTGGGGTTTCTGGCCTTTTCCAAGTCGGAAAACTCTCTGATCTCCCGGGACAAGGCCCTGATTTACATCACGATGACGCTGACCTTTACCGGCATTATCGCGTCCATATTTTTATCAAAATTCGAGCACATCGGCGTGGCTGTCGAAAATGACTTTGTCCATCGGATGATCAAGGACGCTCCCTTTGCCGGACACGGCTTCGGAACCTTTGTCAGGACGCATGCCGAATGGCTGTTTCAGAATATCCCGACTCTCCCCTACGCCCCGCCCGCAGAAGGCAATCTTCTGCGCATTCTCGCCATCGAAGGAGGCGTGCCGGCCATTATCGGCATTGTGTTCTTTGCCTATGCCATCGTACGCTCGGCTCTCTGCAAGGAAAGAAGGCTGTATGCCAGTCTGGGCATTCTGACCCTGTCCCTGCCCGTTATTTCCGCAGTGATAATTAACTCCTGCCTGGAGGAGGCCTATATCCTCCCCCTCTGTCTTGGTATTTTTGCCGTTCTGGCCGATCCCCCGTACTCCGGCAAAACAGCGAAGTTCCGGAGCGTGGAAGCATTTGCCTTAGGCGGCGCTGCCATCCCCGTCGCAACTCTGGCCTTTGTGATTACCGGCCTTATGAGCCTTCCGGAGTTAAACAGCATGATCGCAGCGAACACTTTCCGGCTTACCGCGAAAAACAGAATACTGAATCCTATTCCCCGGCTGGGAGATTTTGTGAGGGGGCGGGACACCGAAGCCACCGCAAATGCTCTTAACACGGGCATTGCCGGACTGATACTGGAATCCCGGATGAATCTGGAAAACTCCCTCCCGTACACCGTAAGCTGCAGCTCCCTCAAGGCTGCCCGGGACGCCGATGAAGAGCTGGCCCGGGAAAAATCGTTCCTCAAAAAAGCGGCCCCCGATTTCAGGCTTCCGGAACCGGATTTATCCAATGCCTTCATAACCTATATCTGCGGCGACACGGACAAGTACCTCTCACCGGAGCAGCGGGCCCGCAATTCATATTTCTACTACAGAACCAGGCTTATGAATTCCGAAAAGGAAAACGGCATTGCCGGCATCCCGGCGATAGTCACCAGCCCTGTTCACTATATCCTGTTCAAGGCCGCGGAGCATTATGCGGGAGAGAAGAAGGAGAAGAAGGAATAAAGAGAAAGCCGCAGAGAAATGAGAAACAGGACAGTCTGAAGAGACAGAGCTTGCCGAAATGGCCTTTGTCCTCTTTTCAGGCAAAGCGGGGATGGCTTCTGGCATTATCTCTGAGTGTCTCCCCGCCATTTATGCCCCTTTCACCCCTGACAAGTGAATCTTTCGGTGTCAGCTTCTGATTTCCAGCTTCGGACGCAGGCTCAGCGGAGCTCCTTTAGCAAAGACCGGCATTCCTCCCATTTGTAAAAAATCCTTCAATGTTGCATAATCATCGTCTCAAGGAGAACACACAGTCATGGATTCAGAATTTGAGACACTGCCCGCCGGAACAGAAAATGCCGTTATCGTGGAGGAAACAGAGTCTGCCCAGCTTCCCACACCCTTTGGCATCTTCACCATCAAAGCCTTCCGGGATTCCCAGCGCAAGGAGCACGCCGCCATCTACATGGGAGATCCGGCCGCCCCGGAGCCGGTGCTGGCCAGAATTCATTCGGAATGTCTCACCGGAGACACGCTTTTCAGTCTTAAGTGCGACTGCGGTTTTCAGCTGGAGGCCGCCATGCAGAAAATCGCCGCGGAAAAGCGCGGCGTTATCCTTTATGTCCGGCAGGAGGGCCGGGGCATCGGGCTTTTTAACAAGATCCGGGCCTACCATCTGGAGGACAAGGGCCTTGACACCGTGGATGCCAATGTCAGGCTGGGTTTTCCGCCGGATGCCAGACGCTACGAGATCTGCGCCGATATGTTTGCAAGACTGGGGGTGAAGGCGGTGAAGCTCCTGACCAACAATCCCTCCAAAATCGCGGAAATGCAGAAGTACCACATAAACGTAGTGGAACGGGTTCCTCTGGAGGTCGGCCGCAACAAATACAACAACGACTACCTTAACACCAAGGAAACCCGCATGGGACATCTTCTGGGACATCAGCCGGACTGACCGGAGATCCCCCGCCCCGGATCCCGGAAAACCGGGAGCCTCCGGGGCTGTGCCTGACTTTTGCCCGGCTCTCCCCGCCCGAACGCTCTTCTTCTCTCCCCAAAAATCCCCTCCCCCGCTCCAAAAGTCACGCCAAGGCCACGTCACAGTTGTAAAATAACAGCATCGCAACTACCGGGACATTTATCATGGACGAAAATACTGCAAACAGACATGTGGTTCGCCACACTGACGTACTTATTATTGGCAGCGGCGCCGCCGGTCTTTCTCTGGCGCTCTGTCTGGCCAAAAAGGCCGGCGTTACGGTTCTTTCCAAAGCCACCGCCAATGCCGGTTCGACCAATTATGCTCAGGGCGGCATAGCGGGAGTTTACAATACCTGCGATGATGACGATTCGGTGGAGGAACATATCGAGGATACCATGATAGCCGGAGGCGGGATCTGCGATCGCAGCGCCGTGGAGTTCACCCTCAGAAACGCCCATGACAGCATTGAATGGCTCATCAAAGAAGGCGTGCCCTTTGATGAAAAGGAAGAACCCAAAACCGAGGAACAGTCTCCCTACCACCTGCACCGTGAAGGCGGACACTCCCACCGGAGGATTTTCCATGCGCAGGATCATACCGGACATACCATTCAGGACACCCTGCTAAATCAGGCTTCCCAGAATCCGAACATTACCCTGCTGGATCATTACAACGCCATCGACCTCATCACCACCAAGAAGCTGGGACTGGCCGGAAACCGGGTGCTGGGAGCTTATGTATTCAACATCAAAACCAACCAGGTGGAAACCATTCTGGCCAAGTTTGTCGCTCTCTGCACCGGCGGCGCTTCCAAGGTTTATCAGTACACCTGCAATCCCGAGGTTTCTTCCGGAGACGGCATCGCCATTGCCTGGCGGGCCGGCTGCCGGGTGGCCAATATGGAATTCAACCAGTTCCACCCCACCACTCTTTACAATCCCAATGATCGGAACTTCCTGCTCACCGAAGCCCTCCGGGGAGAGGGAGCTCTTCTGAAGAGACCTGACGGCACCCGCTTTATGCCGGACTATGATGAAAGAGGCGAACTTGCGCCCCGGGATATTGTGGCCCGAGCCATTGACCATGAAATGAAAAAGCTGGGGGCGGACTGCATGTTCCTGGATATCAGCCACAAACCGGCAGATTTCATCATGAAGCATTTCCCCACCATCTACGAGCGCTGTCTCAAGGCCGGGGTTGACATGACGAAGGAACCGATTCCGGTAGTTCCCGCTGCCCACTTTACCTGCGGCGGCGTCATGGTGGACAGACGCGGCAGAACGGACATTGAATGCCTCTATGCCGTTGGCGAGGTATCCTATACCGGACTTCACGGCGCCAACCGTCTGGCTTCAAACTCTCTTCTGGAATGCGTGGTATACGGGAGAGCCGCCGCCGAGGATATTCTGGCCCGGCTTCCTATTGCCATTGAGCCTCCGGAGGTGCCCGACTGGGATGAAAGCCAGGTAACCGATGCCGATGAGGAGGTGGTTATTCACCATAACTGGCATGAGCTCCGGCTCATGATGTGGGACTATGTGGGCATTGTGCGCACCGATAAAAGACTGGAAAGAGCTTTGCACAGAATTAAGCTTCTGGAAAGCGAGGTCAATGAGTTCTACTCCAATTTCCGGGTAACCAGCAACCTTCTGGAGCTTAGAAATCTGCTTCAGGTGGCTGACCTCATTGTCCGTTCCGCCATGAAGCGGAAGAACTCCGTGGGGCTCCACTACAACGTGGATCATCCCGAGGCGCCCAAGGACTGCAGACCCACAATTCTCAGCCCATATGAGATGTAATCCCCGGCCGGAATAACCCGGAAAACGGCGTCTTTCCGCAGGAAGGATGCCGTTCTTTATGCCGGAAGGAACCACTGTCGCTATTTCCCGGCTTTGCTTGTTGATAACTCTGTTGATATCTCTGGGTATTACTTGTGCATAAAATTGCTGACAAATCTGTGCAGCACTGGATGTCTTATGCAGCCTATAAAGAAAAAGCTCTCGAATGGAGATTGATAAAAAGCTTATGAATATTCATGACTATCTGGTTTATTCCGCTCACCCCGGAGGAAAGCGGCTTCTATTATGTTGCGGTTAATCATGTGCCGTTTTCCGAAGAAATACTCGTTTGCCAGGAATGGAACACCCAGGGGGAAGATCAGGAGGATGCTGTGGATATGGCAAAGGATTTGATTATCACCCTTGCCGAATGCTTTATTGAGGAAAAAGCGGTGTTTCCGGCCGCCGTTCCTCTTAAGCAGGGACAGTTTGAGGTTAAGCTCCCGTATCACGTGGCATTAAAAATCATGCTCAGAAACCTCATGATAACTGAACAGTGCCGCATTACGGATCTTGCTCTGTACTCCGGGGTCTCAAAACAAAAAGTAAGAAAACAGCTTGATTTGCGAAGGAAAACCCATATAGATACTCTGGCGCAGTTCTTTAAGGCTCTGGGACATCCTTTAAAAATCGAGTGCTGATTATAGCTGCGCATTCCCGAACTATGCCAAACTCCCCAGAAGCTCGCTGAATACCGGATAGCGGATTCCGGTATCGCTTACCCGGATCTCCGCCGGGGTGGCGTAGATACCCTCCAAAATCCCGGCGGTAAGCTCCCGGGCCGGAAACTCCCGAAATTCGCCGTTCCTTAAAAAGGCCCCGATAAACCCCGGATAATCCCCAAGGTTAAGAGCAAACAGGGGATCGTGGGTTACAAACACTATGCCCGGCAAGGATTCCTTTCCCTTATCAGCATTCTTATCAACAATATTATTCACAGGTTTTACGGTATTATCAACAGAATTCTCCCCGTCATCATCAACATATTCACAAATTTGTCCACAACCACGGTCAGTCCTCATCAGCCCTCTGATAAGCCGGTAAAACTCTGCCTTTTTGCTGACATCAAGATTGGCCTCCGGTTCATCAAGTACCAGAAACCGGCCGCCCTGCATCAGAGCCCGGGCCAGGGAAACCAAAGCCAGCTCCCCGCCGGATATTCTGTCGGTATAGGAATCCCGGAGATGCCAGATGCCCAGCCTTTTTAAAATACTGTCAACATCATTTTCAGCGCAGGCATCGCCGGAGGATCCTCCGGCAGCCCTCGCATTACTCCTCTCGGAATGTCCTCGTCTCCCAAAAACCCCCCGGGCGCGTCCCAGAATGACGGTTTCCCGCACGGTTAACGGAAACCCCGTCTGAAAGCTCTGGGGCACATAGGAAAAGAGTCCGACCAGTCCCGCCTTCCTTCTTTTCAGGAGCGCTTCAGAAAGCGGCGCTCCGTCCAGCATGACGGAGCCGGAACGGGCCGGAATAAGCCCGGCGAGGGTCTTCAGGAAGAGAGATTTTCCGGAGCCGTTCCGGCCCAGAATAATAAGAAACTCCCCTTCGGAAATCCCGCCCCGGATGCGGACTCCGTTAATGAGCTCGAGAGCATTAAATTCCAGTCTGGACATACTTCCTCCGGGTGAGATACAAAAGTCCCAGAAAAACGGGAGCCCCGATGATGCTGGTCATAATGCCGATGGGGATTTCGTGCGGAATGAGAGCGCGGGACAGGAGATCGCAGAGCATCAGAAAAGCAGCTCCGGTAACAAAGGAACAGGGGAGCAGAAATACATGACTCCTTCCGAAAGCAAAACGCAATATGCCGGGGACAATAAGAGACACCCAGGCAATGATCCCGCCCACCGCCACCGTAGCCGAGGAAGCCATGGTAGCCAGAAAAAGAATTATGAATATCAGGGGCTTTACCCGCACTCCCTGAGTTTCCAGCACCTCATGAGGAAGGGACAGCACATCCAGGGAACGGGCCAGAAACCACAGGATAAGCGACGGAATAAGACCAAACGCCAAAAGAAGCAGAATATCCTCCCGGCTCGCCCCGCTTAGGGCTCCCATCATGTAGTAGGAGGCCCCGAAGATGGAGCTTTCATTAGGGAGAAAGTATCTTAAAAAATTAAGCCCGGCCGAAAACAGCGCCGATGTCACCACCCCCACCAGGATGAGCAGCACTACGGAAAACCCCCCTCTTCTGGTCATCAGAAACGCCACGAACAGCACCAGCAGCATAGCCAGCATGCCGGTTACGAATGAAATCACCGGCAGAAGCCAGAAGCCCGCTCCGAAGATCAGTCCCAGCATGATCCCAATTACCGAACCAGCCGAGGAGCCCAGAAGATCCGGAGATACCAGAGGATTCTGAAACACCCCCTGATAGGCGGCTCCGGCCACTGCCAGAATCCCGCCGGAAAGAAAAGCCGCCAAAACCCGCGGTAAGCGGATATTCCAGAGGATCGTCTCCTGAGCTTCCGTGAGATCCCAGGGGAGAAGGAATCCCGCGCTCCCGAGAGAAAGGGACAGCATGAAGAGACCGCAAAGTCCGATAAGGGCCAAAAGCCAGAAACCGGAAATAACGCCGCCCCTGCTCCCGGGCATTTGCCCTTCCCCGTCCCGCCTGTTATCATCTCTCATGTTGCCACGGCTTCCTCTAAATATATCCCTTCAGAAATTCCCCGCTTCAGGAATTCCCCGGTTTCCTAATCCTTCGCAGCTCAAAAACAAAAAGGGGAAAGACCCCGAGTCCTCCCCTTTTATAACCTGTCCGTATGCGAATGCCAGGATATCAGTTCCGCAAAACCTTCCCGCTGCTATTCGAATACCACATTCGACATCACATCGGATTCCTTGACGCCGCCGGCCAGCTTGATCATGAGGCGTACCTCGTTCTCAGAGTCAGCGTAGTGGAGAGCATCGCTGTAGCTGATGATACCCTGCTGATAGAGATGGTAGAGACTCTGGTCGAAGGTGGTCATACCGGCTTCCGGAGACTTCTGCATGATTTCCTTCAGCTTGAAGAGCTCATTCTTCTGGAGACAGTCTGCCACCGTCGGCGTGTTCACCAGAATATCGAATGCCGCGCGGCGTCCGCCGGTGGTAGTTTCAATAAGCTGCTGCGCGATAATGGCTCTCATGTTCACCGAAAGGTCAAACAGCATCTGTCTCTGAGCGCTCTCCGGCACCAAATGGAGGATACGGTCAATCGCCTGGTTAGCGTTGTTGGCGTGGAGGGTTGCCAGCACCAGGTGACCGGTTTCAGCGAATGACAGGGCAAACTCCATGGTTTCCCGGGAACGGATTTCGCCGATAAGAATAACGTCCGGAGCCTGACGGAGAGCTGATTTCAGCGCCGAGTCAAAGCTTATGGTATCAGTGCCTACCTCACGCTGAGTAATAAGCGATCTCTTGTGGTGATGCACATATTCGATAGGGTCTTCAATGGTGAGGATATGACCGTCGGAATTCATGTTGCGATAACCGATCATGGCTGCCTGAGTGGTGGACTTACCGGCGCCGGTAGCGCCCACGAACAGGAGAAGTCCGCGGTCTTCCATTACCCACTTGGTAAAGGTGGGGGGCAGGTGCAGCTCCTCGGTGGTGGGAATTCTCTCCACAATGCGGCGGAATACCACGCCCGGCATGGTCAGCTGCCAGAAGCAGCTTACACGGTAACGCCCCAGATCCGGCCGCTGAATAGCAAAGTTTGCTTCCCGCTGCTCGTTGAATTCCTTAAGCAAATCCGCGCGATCAGACATGGTTTCTCTGACAAATTCGGCAACCTGAGCCTGAGTGAGCTTGCCCTGCTCAATGGGAGTCAGGTGTCCGTCAAGCTTAACAGCCGGCTCCAGCCCCACAGTCAGAAAAAGGTCTGAAGCGTTGTTATCATTCATGAATCGCAGATAACGGTCAATCTTCAATGTATCCTGAATCATAAACCATTCCTCTTTAGAAACCGCCCATGGAGCTGGCTACGATGGCATTAGGATCGTGAGCCTTGCTGCGAGCCTCGGCGATGCTGATGATGCCGCGGGACACCAGCTTGCTTAAGGCGCTGTCCAGAGTGCTCATGCCATGGCTGGCTCCGGTCTGGATGATGGAGTACATCTGAGCAACCTTGTCTTCGCGGATGAGGTTTCTGATGGCCGGAATGCCGATCATGATTTCGTGGGCCGCAACTCGGCCGCCGCCGTTCTTCTTAAGCAGGGTCTGAGAAATAACCGCATTCAGGGATTCTGACAGCATGGAACGCACCATGCCCTTTTCAGCGCCCGGGAACACGTCGATAATACGGTCGATGGTCTTGGCTGCAGAGCTGGTATGCAGAGTGCCGAACACCAGGTGGCCGGTTTCTGCGGCAGTCAGCGCCAGACGAACGGTCTCCAGGTCGCGGAGCTCGCCTACCAGAATGATGTCAGGGTCTTCACGGAGGGCAGAACGCAGAGCGTTGGAGAAGGACATGGTATCACGGTGCACTTCGCGCTGGTTAACCATGCAGAGCTTGTTGTGATGCACAAACTCGATAGGATCCTCAATGGTAATAATGTGGTCGTGCCGGGTGGAATTCACATAGTCCACCATGGCGGCCAGAGTGGTGGATTTGCCGGAGCCGGTAGGTCCGGTAACGAGAACCAGGCCGCGGGGCGCGGAGGCAATCTTTTCAAAAACCTTCGGACAATTGAGCTGCTCCAGAGTGATAACCTTGGAAGGAATGGTACGGAACACTACCGCCATGCCGCGATCCTGATTGAACACATTAACACGGAAACGGGCCAGATTCGGCACTTCAAAGGAGAAGTCGCACTCCAGGGTCTCTTCGAACTCCTTTCTCTGATGGTCATTCATAATATCGTACACAAGGTTATGAACCGTGGTCTTGTCCAAAGGTTCCATATCCCTGACTTCCATGGTCAGCTTATCGGTAGTCTTAAGCTTGCGCATATCGCCATCGACGCGGATCATCGGGGGCACACCAGCTGAAAGGTGCAAGTCTGAAGCGTTGTTCTTTACACCGTAAAGTAGTAAATCTAGAATATCCATGGTTAATTCTCTGTCATCCAAAAAAGATAGTACGCCAAAATAACGGTACCGTTGCCTATGCTAAAGATACAAGAAAATCTTTCAAACGTAAAAGAAGAAATTATCAATTTTGCTATCTCTGTTAAACGCGACCCCGCAAAAATCGCCCTTTTGGCAGTAAGCAAAACCAAACCTGCCAGCGCTGTGCTGGAAGCCTATCAGGCGGGGCAGCGGCTTTTCGGGGAATCCTACGCCCAGGAAGCCGCCGAGAAGATTCAGGAAATCCGGTCTCAGGGCATCCGGGACATTGAGTGGCATTTCATAGGTCCGGTGCAGGCTAATAAAACCCGGATCATTGCCGAGCACTTTGACGTGGTGGAAAGTCTGGATCGATCCCGGATCGCCAGGAGGCTTAATGACCAGAGACCGTCCCTGATGCCGGATCTCCGGGTGCTTATTCAGGTGAACATCAGCCGGGAGCCCCAGAAGTCCGGCATAGCCTTTGAGGAACTGCCGGATCTTCTGGAGTATATTGACTCCTCATGCCCCAGGCTTCAGGTCACGGGACTCATGGGCATAGCCGAAAACGTCCGGGACAAGAGCGAAATTCTGCCGCAGTTTCAGGCCCTTAAGGATGCCTTTGACGAGCTCTGCCGCAAGGGACGCCCGCTCACGGTGCTCTCCATGGGCATGAGCGATGACATGGCCGAAGCCATTTCCGCGGGAAGCACGGAGGTCAGAATCGGCACCGCGATTTTCGGAGCCAGACAGTATCACGTCTGACGTGTAATTTTTCTTGCTGTCCGGCCGGGAGAAGCCGGATCTCAGTTTATGTCATGCATTGAGGAAAATATAATGAATAAAGATAAAAAAATCGCCTTCATCGGCGGCGGAAACATGGCCGGAAGCCTGATCCAGGGACTCTGCCAGAGCGGTTATCCCGCAAAGAACATCACTGTTTCGGATCCCGTTACGGAAAAGGTTAACGCCCTCAGGGACAAATTCGGCATCAATGGCGGCTCTGACAATGCCAGGGCCGCCCGGGATGCCGATGTCATCCTCTTTGCGGTTAAGCCCCAGATGATGGCCGAGGTTCTTTCCGGAATTGCCGCAGAAATTTCCGACTTCAAAGACAAGCTTCTGATTTCCATTATGGCCGGAGTAACCATTTCCCGCATCAGCGGCATTCTGCACGGCGCTCCGCGAATTGTCCGGGTAATGCCCAACACCCCTGCTCTTATCGGCATGGGCATGGCCGGGCTTTTTGCTTCAGAGGGAGCCCTGCCTGAGGATCGGGATTTTTCCAGGGACGTGCTGGCATCCGTAGGCAAAGCGGTATTTGTAAAAACCGAAGCCGGCATCGATGAGATCACCGCCCTTTCCGGCAGCGCCCCGGCATACTTTTTCTACTTCATGGAATGCATGGCGGAAAAGGCCAAAGCCTACGGATATTCCGAAGAGGATGCCCGCATTATTCTGGAACAGGTGGCTAAGGGTTCTGCCGAAATGGTCATCAGAAATCAGGATAAAACCCTGGCAGAGCTCCGGGCTGCGGTAACCTCCAAGGGCGGCACCACCTATGAAGCCATTAAGGTCATGCAGGAAAGAAATCTTGCCGAAATTATCAGCGCTGCCCTGGATGCCTGCAAAAACCGGGCGGAGGAGATGGGAAAGCAGTTTTAGGCTGCCGTCTTCCGTAACATAAATAAGCAGTTTGGCGACAGAGCCGGTTAAAGCAGAGGTCTGAACACTTTCAGGCCTCTTTTTTTTCAGAAGCGATTTTTTTGGGACTTTACGAACAGCGCCGCGGTCTCTAAAATTACAGACAAATTTTCAAGAGCGGAGATCACCATGACTTACCAGTTCCTGCTGGCCTTCCTGCCGGCTCTGGTGTTTTTCACCAGATTTCTGATGGAATATACCGGCTGCGATTACTATCATCCGGCCTGCCGCTGGGTTACCAGAATCACCGACCTTCCCTTAAAGATTGTTCCCGTAAAAAATTACCCGAGGCTCAACATCTCCGCCCTGATTGCGATGCTCGTTATGGCTGAGGTTTTCGGGCTGGCATTTCTGTTCCTGATGATGCCGGCAAACGCCGTCATGAATTTTGACACCCTGTGGCGTCTTATGCTGCTGATTCCGGTGTTTCTGATCTGGGCCGTGCTGCAGTTCATGCTGTATCTGATGTTTATCGGAGCCATCCTGAGCTGGATTCCGTCAGCCTCTGTCGCCCCCTGGAGCTATCTCTTTATGAAGCTGACCTCGCCTCTGACAGCGCCCTTTGATCGCTTTATTCCGCCGGTGGGATTCATTTCGCTGTCATTCATGGCAGCCGCGCTCCTGATGAGCTTTGTAGTCTTCAGCGTCATGCCGCGGGTAGTGGAATTCGCCCTGCGGCTCCTTTCGTAACGCACCATGCCAGCTCTGGAAATCAGGGGAAATATCATTACGCTCCGGGCGGTAATTACCCCGAAGGCTTCCCGGGATGCCATAATCCCGTTTACCCCGGAGGAGATCAAGATAACCGTTACCGCCCCGCCGGTGGACGGCAAGGCGAATCAGTATTTGCAGAAGTACCTGGCCAAGGCCTTCGGCACCTCCAAGGGAAAGGTGAGAATAATCCGGGGGGAAAGCAGCCACCACAAGGTGATTGAGATTCAGGACTGCTCAAAGATTCCTGACACGGTAAGAGAATTGCTGCCGCCGGGCTGACCCTAATTATGAATTTTCAGAAGGCTCCGGAGAGGCTTTCTCAGTCGGCTCCTGATTTCCCCCGTCATCGCTTCCGCTTTCCGCGCCGTCATAATCAGGGAGAACAAAACCGTCCGGCCGCCTTACCTCCTTGTCCAGCTCCTTGATCCTTGCAATCATGTCCTGACGCAATTGCTGCGTGAAGCTCCGGATCTCGGATTTTTCCAGATTGGAAACGTCCCGGGGCGGCAGCATTTCCACAATGACTTCCCCGTTATCCCAGCGGTTCAGCTTGATCTGACCGTAATAGGACGAGGTCACAAAGGGAATGATAGGCACTCCGGCCAGCCTGGCCGTATGAACAGCGCCCGTCTTAAACGGCAGCATTCCGCTCCCCTTGGATCTGTGCCCTTCCGGAAAAATCCACAGCGAAAGATTCTTTTTCCGGATGCGGCGCACCAGGGAAAGGAACTCCTCGCCGTTACGGGAACGGTTGGAGCGATCAATAAGAATATTTCCGGAAAGATAAAACAAAATGCCAAACACCGGCACCCAGATAAGGCTCTTCTTGCCGATGCAGACCAGCCCCGGCTGCGGCACGTCAGCCACAGTGACGATGTCCCAGTTGGTCTGATGATTTCCCACAAAAATAGCCGGCATTCTGCTGCGGAGATCCTTGACATCAAAACGGTAGGTAACTCTGACCCCCACTACCCGCTGCACCAGTCGCAGCATCTGCGTCAGGGCATAAAGATTCCAGGGGTGTCCGGGACGGCACAGACAGATGGCCAGCCCCGCAATCAGCCACAGAATACCCATGATCCCCAGGATCAGCATACGGATTATCAAAAGCATTTCAGATTTCCTAAAAATCGACAAACAGCCCGGCGAACGCCAATCCTATGAAATAACAGCGCCTGTTCCGGCAGAGGCCTCAGGCAGCGGCTCCTGCTTTCCGGAAATCACCAGAACCTCGGTAACCTTCTGAAGTCCCCGGGGCAGCTTGATGCCGCGCCGGCCTCTCTCCCCCTTGTAGGTGCCCAGATCCGCGGGCTTAACAGTCAGCTTGCGCTTTCCGGCATGAATTTCCACCGAATCCTCCGGACCTAAAACACAGGCGGCAGTGACGTACTCCTCCCGGGTTTTCAGCTTGGAAAGGGAGATATTAATCATGCGGCTGCCCTTGCCCTTGCTGAGCACCGGAAGCTCGGTTACCAGAAACATCAGCATCCGCCCCTGATTTGAAATCATCAGGCAGAGAGATTTATCCACATCCGTAACCGGCAGCGGCGGCAAGAGATTAGCCCCCTCGGAAACGGAAATCACCGATTTTCCGTTGGAGGTACGACCGATGAGATCCTTGTACTGACAGACAAAGCCGTAACCCGCATCGGTGCCCAGCACGAAATAATCATCATCCTGCCCCGAAAGCACCGCCACAATGCTGTCTCCCTGCACAATGGCAAAACGGCTGGTCAGGGGCTCCCCCTGACTTCTGGCAGAAGGGAGGGTGCTGACCTGGAGGGAATAGCTCTGGCCGGAGTTGGACAGAAAAACCACGTTCTGATTGCTGCGGGCAAAGGCCTTCATGAGGAAGCCATCACCCTGCTTGTAGGAAAACGAGGAGACATCCTCAACATGCCCCTTGGCAGCGCGCACCCAGCCCATTTTGGAAAGCACCACGGTCATAGGCTCTGCCGGAAGCATTTCGCTCTCGTCAATGGCCTTGGCCGGAGCCCGCGAAACAATGGGACTCATGCGGTCATCCCCGTATTTGTCAGCCGTTTCCTTAATGCTCTTTTTAAGGTAGTTCCGGAGACGCACCGGGGAATTGATAATGCCGCTGATATTGTCCGCATCCTTCTCCAGAGCGTTTTTTTCATCCCGGAGCCGGATTTCGGAAATCCGGGCCAGCTGTCTCAGCTTGGTTTCCAGAATATATTCCACCTGGGCTTCGCTAAGTCCGAAACGGTTCATGAGAATCTCTTTGGGATTATCCTCCTCCCGGATAATCCTGATTACTTCATCGATGTTCAGAAAGACGATGAAGAGACCGGCCAGAAGGTGCAGCCTCCGGTTAATCTTATCCAGGCGGTATTCCAGCTGGCGCACCACCGTATCCCGCCGGAAGGTCAGCCACTCCGTAAGAATAACCGGCAGGGACTTAACCGCCGGATTTCCGTTAATGCCCAGCATATTCATGTTAACCTGATAGGTGCATTCCAAATCCAGGTTCTTCAGAGCAAAGAGATGAGACATTACCGCATCCGGATCAACCCGGCCGGATCTCAGCTCCAGAACAATGCGGCACTCCTTGCTGGTTTCATTTCTGATATTGGTGATCAGGGGAAGCTTCTTCTGATTCATAAGAGCGGCGATCCTGGTCTCGATATCTGCCCCTGAAACCCGGTAGGGCAGCGCTGTAATCACCACGGAGCCCTTTTCCACATGATAAACCGAACGCATTCTGATGCTGCCGTTTCCAGTCTCGTACATCTTAAGAAGCTCGTGCGGCGGAGTAATGATCTCCGCTTTGGTAGGATAGTCCGGTCCTTTGACGACAGTCATGAGATCCGCTGCCGTAGCCTCAGGATGATCCAGAAGATAAATGGCGGCATTCGCAATTTCCCGGGCGTTGTGGGGAGGGATGTCGGTCTTGATGCCCACGGCAACGCCGGATGTGCCGTTAAGAAGGATGTGCGGCAGTCTGGCCGGCAGAAACTCCGGTTCCTTCAGAGTGCCGTCAAAATTCGGAATAAATGTGGTGCCGCCGTCATCCAGCTCGGAAAGCAGCACTTCGGAAAACGGAGACAGCCGTGATTCGGTATAGCGCATGGCAGCATATGATTTGGGATCATCCGGATGCCCCCAGTTGCCCTGACCGTCTACCAGAGGATAACGGTATGAAAACCGCTGCGCCATAAGCACCATGGCTTCATAACAGGAGCTGTCGCCGTGAGGATGGTATTTGCCCAGCACATCACCGACGGTGCGGGCGGATTTTTTATGCTTGGTTCCCGGGGCCAGTCCCAGTTCATGCATGGAATAAATAATGCGCCGCTGCACCGGCTTCAGGCCGTCAGTGACGTGGGGAATCGCCCGGTCTCTGATAACGGCCATGGAATAATTAAGGTAAGCTGCCTCGGTAAAGGTTTCGAGAGGCATGGTCTCTACGCCTTCCAGGCTCATTTGTTTTTTATCGTTCATACTGTTTCCAACACTGTGCAGGATTATTATATCTTAACCTTGTTCTCTCCTGAGAATTTGGCGATCATCCGGCAGCAATTTTCCTGCAGGAAATCTTTATTTTTTCAAAAAAAGCCATACAATGGCAGAAAATTTGAACAGAGAAGAAATACTATGTCTCAATCCCTTCCGATTTCTCATGCTTTCTCATTCTGGATTTCTGCCGGGGTTCTTATGATGACAGCGCTTCTGCCAGTCTCAGTCCGGGCAGGAGACGATGATCTCCGGGCTACCGGCGGCACCCGGCTTCCCTACGCCCTGTATCTTGAAGCTCTGAATGAATATCCGGAATATGACCCCGATATGGATTACACCAAGCTGGGCACAATTGTCACCAAAATCGCTCCGGGCAGCATGATCCTGGTGAAAAAGAATCTTGTGGATCGGGTGGTGGTGCAAAAATCGGCTTACAAAATTTTTCTGTACAAGGGGCAGGCTCTGGTCAAAAGCTTCAACATCTCTCTGGGCAAAAACCCCATCGGTCCCAAAATGTTCGAAGGGGACAAGAAAACTCCCGAAGGCAAATACGTGCTGGATTATGTGAAGCTTAACTCCAGCTTCTACAAGGCGTTTCACATCTCCTATCCCAGCCCGGAGGACATTGAACGGGCCAAAAAGGCCGGCCGCCGTCCCGGGGGAATGATTATGATTCACGGCGAACCGCCCTACAGAGGGAAAAGCGAAGACCGGGTAGACGGACTGATGCCGTCAAACTGGACTAACGGCTGCATCGCTCTTATAAACAGCGATATGGATGAATTTCTGGATCTGGTGGATCCCGGCACCACCATTGAAATCCTGCCCTGAGTTCCGTTTTCTTTGCAAAGGAAACACCAAAAAAAGCGGCTATGCCGCTTTTCTTTTGGTTGTGTCTCAGGGAATAAAACTCCCTTCTTTATCTGCGGGGATGTCCAGCACCAGCGGTTTAAATCCGGCATTCAGGAATTCATCATCCGGGAAAAACTCCACTGCAACGCATGTCTTTAAATAATCATCCTCAATCCAGGGCTTCGGCATCAGCACCACCGCAAAGCACGGGTCAGTATCCGACTCTGATATATTGCCGTCTTCATCCCGGCCGGCTTCCGAAAAGTAAAAATAGACCTCAACAAAATCCTTTGCTATATCGCTATCCAGCAAAAAATCAAAGTCCTCGGCAGGATGGGTGTCGATCCAGATTTTTCTGGCAGGATATGACATAGCGGGGTATACAGCGTTCTGATCCACCATGTCATTGTAGAGATCCACATCCGCATCTGACAATACATCGTTTTCCAGTTCAACAGGAATAACCTCCTGCAGTATCACACAGGCAACATCGAGAATTTTGGTGATTTCCGCATTGGTAAAATCTTTAAAACGATCAGTAGTTCTGAAAATTTTGGTTTCAGTAATTTCGGCATCAGCAGTATTGGTATCGTTAGTATCGGTATCGTTA
>DFFT01000009.1:72007-84917 GCA_002372325.1 Succinivibrionaceae bacterium UBA3769
TAGTATCGGTATCGTTAGTATCGGTGTCCATATTCATCTCATAAAAAAAGCCTGACCAACAGCGATCAGGCTCCGATGATAACAGCTTTTAGCTATAAAAGCATCAAATTACTTGCGGCCGGCAGAAACGATAACCACCTTGTCGTTACCCTTCTTTCTCATAAAGGCATAGGGACTGGCAGACAGCTTGGTGTGCGTGCCCTCGGCTACAGCAGGATGATTCAGCCGGAACTTGTTGAGCTTGGCCCAGTGCTGAATAAGATCCTTGTATTCCGGCTTGTCCAGATCTGCCCAGTTCATGTCAGAACGCAGGGACTGATCCACAACGCCGTCATCCTTCATAAGAGGACGGCCGGATTCGTCGCCGTAGTAAATCTGCACCTGTCCCGGCAGCATCAGGAAGGAATTGGCAGTGCGCTTCTGAAGATCGAAGTCCTGATAATCCGCAAAGAACAGCTTGGTATCATGAGAAGAAATGTAGGACAGGATATTAAAGCCCTTCTGCTGCACGGACTTGGCATACTTGGCATAAATACCGTCAGCTTCCTTCATGCACTGCGCTGCGGTCATGGATTCCTTCTGATAGTCAAAGTTCAGGAGGCTGTCAAAGCCGTTGTCATACCAGAGATCCCGGGAAACTCCATGATCGAATACCTCGCCCACCATGAAGAAAGGAGTATCGTCGATCTTCTTGGAAGGATTCTCAGCCTTCCATTCCTTGAGAGCCGTGGTGGCGCTGGTCTTAAGCTGCTTCCAGGCATAAGGATCAACATGCTTCACAGTGTCGCAGCGGAAACCGTCAACGCCGAACTTGCGGACATAATAGGTGTGCCAGCTTACCAGGTAGTCAACAATGGAGGCATTAGGAAGATCCACGGCCTTGGTGTCCTTCTTGTTCTTAAAGAACTCCGGAAGCTTCACCGGCGTCTTCTTCTCGGTCTTAAAATCTGGAAGACCGCCTACGGCCATATTCTGATCGTCCACCCCGGGTTCATCATAACCGGGAAGACCGGCGCGCACCCACTCGGGGCCCCACCACTTCTTCCAGGCCTTGGTCTTGTAGTCGATAACGCCATTAATGCTGCCCCAGGTAGCATAGAGGCCCTTGGGCTTGTAATCGGACCAGTCAGCCGGGAGAGAATCAGGATCCCGAACCAGCTCCCGAAGACCGATATCCTGCAGATCCTTTAACGTAGCATAACCGGCATGGTTCATAACAACATCCACCAGAATGCGAATGCCGCGTTTATGGGCTTCATCCACAAACCTCTGGAATTCCTCTTCGGTGCCGAGATTCTTGTCAATGTTGGTAAAATCAAGAGCCCAGTAACCATGGTAGCCATAGAACGGGAAGGATCCCTCGGCGCCGCCGCTGACAAAGCCGTGCACCTGCTCCACAATCGGAGTTACCCAAATGGCGTTTACGCCCAGATCCCTGAGATAATCAAGCTTCTGGGTTATACCGGCGAAGTCACCGCCATGCCAGGTGCCGATTTCATTTTTGCCGTCCTTCTTGCGGCCGTAGGAATTATCATTGGACTTGTTGCCGTTGTAGAAACGATCCGGAAGCATGAAATAAACATTGGCGTTATCCCAGCTGAACGGAGCCTGAGAATAGGACTTGGCTTCCTCCAGAAGCAGAATGCCTTCGCTTTCGGGAGCCGGAGTCATGGTGACCTTGCCGCCCTTGACCACTGCAGTGGCCCCTGAATAGGCATCCCTGACCGTGGTGCCGTTGGGGAAGGCCTTGCCCACATTGGCAGTAACCGGACCGCCGTCCCACTTGTCGCAGGCAATCTGCGGCGGCTGTCTCTTAACCTCGACCTTCTTGGTGCTGCGGAGCACCTTTACCGAAGGAGCATCCTTGGTGTAGTCAAGAGTAAAGTCATAGTTGCCTTTAAGAACAACATTGATGGTAAATTCATTCTTGGCGCACTTATCCATCTGCGCGGTAGTGCCGAAGGTGAGAGCCTGAGCAGCGGCCGGGCCGAATTTGGTGCCGCAGGTATCCTTGGCATCTGCAATGAGAATCTTATGCTGCCCCTTGTCCATAAAGGCCGTGGCATGATAAATATTGCTGGTTTTGCCCAGCTTGAATTCGCTGTCTCCGCCCTGAGATTTTCCGTCTACCTTAACAAATACAGGCGTGGTGAGCTTACCGGTAACCTGAGATGCTTTAGAAGCAGTGGATGACGAAGCGGAATCGCTGCTGCATCCGGCAGCGGCGAATGCTATCGCTGCAGCCATGGCAGTAATGCAAAGTTTATTCATAATTTAAATTGACCTCGAAAACAAAAAAATCTGCTAAGGATATGACATCAGGAGAGGGTCATACAAAATCAGAGACACTGAAAAAATTATAAAGAAAAAGGGGAGGCAATAACGAATACTAGCAGAAAGAGGATCGCAAAAATGTGAACAAGCAAAAGATAGCCCCGGCACGTAAAATAAAAGCCTGCCTCCGAAGGAGAACAGGCTTTTAATAATATGATGCGCCGCAGGTCAGAAACTAATCCAGGAGATCATCCTCATCCTGAGGAGGCCAGGTTTCCAGTCGCATGCCAAGAGAGAGGCCTTCCTTGGCAAGAACATCCTTGATTTCAGTAAGAGATTTCTTGCCGAGATTAGGAGTCTTGAGAAGCTCCACTTCAGTCTTCTGAACCAAATCGCCGATATAGTGGATGCCTTCAGCCTTAAGACAATTGGCAGAACGCACGGTAAGCTCCAGATCCTCAACGGTCTTGAGAAGCTTAGGATCAATCTTGGGTTCCTCAACAACCTTGGCGGTGGTTTCGGATTCCGAATGAATGTCGATAAAGGTATTTAACTGCTCGTAAAAAATGGTGGAAGCTCTGCGGAGGGCCATTTGCGGGGTAATGGTTCCGTCAGTGGTAAGATTGATGGTCAGAGATTCCAGATCATCACGGCCATTGGGATCATTATATTTGCTCACGGTATAAGCAACATTAACCACCGGACTGTATGTGGCATCCACCATGAGACGTCCTACAAAACGTTCATCGCCTTCGGGATGACCGCGAAGATCGCCTCTCAGGAAGCCTCTGCCGCGATTCACATGGAGCTTCATTCTGAAGGGAATGACTCTGCTGGTGATATGGCAGATAACAAGCTCGGGATTATGAATGGTAACACCGGCAGGACAATAAATATCCCCGGCGGTAATAGGGCCAACGTAATCAGTCTTGGAATTAAGCACGCCGTCATCTTCAGCCAGGGGATCATTAACACGAAGCTGAAGCACAGCATCATCTCTTGAAATATTATCAATGGAAACAGCAATCTTCTTGAGATTCAAGAGAAGTATGAGAATATCTTCCTGCAGTCCTTCCTTGGTGGTGTATTCGTGATTGACATCATTGATCTCACACGAATAAATGGCTGATCCAGGCATGGAGGAAAGAAGTATACGCCTAAGAGCATTTCCAAGAGTCAGACCGAAGTTAGGTTCGAAAGGCTCAAGAACAATCTTTGACTGAGTATCAGAGATACTTTCAATCCTTGCTTCCTGAGGCTTAAAAAAATCTTTAACGAAGTCCAAGGCAGATTCCTCAATTGTATTTACCGGATAATAACCCGATACACAGAAATTGACTGATGAAAAAAATTATTCATCAGCTGTTAATTTTACATCAAAAAGGGGCTTTTCGGATATAAGCAAAAAAGCCCCGACAAAAACGGGGCTCCTGTCTAGATAAGCTTATTCAGCAGAGGGTGCCTCGGCAGCAGGTTCTTCTGACTTCACATCCACAAGAGAAATGAAAGCCATCTGAGCCCGATCCCCGGGACGAAGACCGCACTTCAAAATGCGGGTATATCCGCCCTTGCCCTTGGCAGGATCTGCTTCGCGGGCAACAACACGAGGGGCAATATCGTTAAAAAGCTTGGTAACAATTTCACGATCGCGCAGCACTGCAAAAACACGGCGGCGGTTAGCTACGGAATCAACCTTAGCTCTGGTGATAAGAGGTTCGGCATAGCGGCGAAGCTCCTTAGCCTTAGGAAGAGTAGTTCTGATGGTTTCTCTTCTGAAAAGAGCTACAGTAAGCGAACGGAGCAATGCAACTCTCGCACTGGTGTTGCGGCTCAACTGACGGCCGCTCATACGATGACGCATGACACTTTTCCTTCTAAAAAAAATCTTATGATTTGGTCTGGGAATTCAGAGCCTGAGTCCAATTCTCAATGCGCATACCAAGAGAAAGACCTCTCTGGGCCAGAACGTCCTTAATCTCATTAAGAGACTTGCGACCAAGATTCTTGGCCTTAAGAAGTTCAACCTCGGTACACTGAACCAAATCACCAATTAAGTGAATGGATTCTGCTTTAAGGCAATTGGCTGAACGAACAGTAAGCTCCAGATCGTCAACCGATCTCAGGAGCGCCGGATCCAGTACAGGAGCCTGAGCCTGTTCAACAGGAGCAGTTACCTTAACGGCATCTAAATCTACAAAGGAAGATAGCTGTTCACGAAGCAGCAAAGCTCCTTCTCTGATTGCTTCCTCCGGATCAATGACTCCGTTGGTTTCAACCTCAATCTCAAGTCCGTCAAGATCCGTTCTCTGCTCGAGACGGGCAGACTGAACCTCGTAGGAAAAATACCGGATCGGGGTATAGGAAGCATCAATGAGAATAGTGCCGGGCTCACGGGCCTCTGCCTGACGCACCGGCGAAGTGGCCGGCACGTAACCGCATCCTCTCTGAATCCGCAGGGTCATCTCAATGGATGATTTTGACGAATTCAAATGACAGATAACGTGCTCAGGGTTGTAAACCTGCACATTCTCAGGAAGCTTAATATCGCTTGCGTAAACAGGTCCTGTACCGGACTTAACCAGAGAAACGGTAACGTCACTCAGATTTTCGTCCATAATATTTACAGCCACACCTTTAAGATTAAGAAGCACTTCGAGAATCTCTTCCTGAATATCGCTCTTAATACTATATTCGTGCTCAACACCCTCGATTTTAACCTGAGTGATGGCACAGCCAGGCAGGGACATCAGGAGCACGCGTCTTAAAGCATGCCCCAAAGTATTACCAAAACCGCGTTCCAATGGTTCCAGAGAAACATGAGAGCGATTCGGATAAACCGAAGAAATCCCAACCTTTCTAGGTTTTAAAAAATCTGTTACAGAACCCAAAATTATATCCTCTTTGCGAGACCAAATTACTTGGAGTAGAGTTCGACGATGAGCTGTTCTTTGATATCAGACGGCAGAGAAGAACGTTCAGGCTTGTGATTAAACACGCCGGACTTCTTATCTACGTCAACGTCAATCCACTCGGGCTTTTCACGCTTAGTGGCAAGATCCAGAGCGGTAATGATACGATCCTGGTTCTTTGCCTTCTCGCGTACAGAAACAGTTGCTCCCTCAGGAACCTGATAGGAAGGAATATTAACAGTTCTGGCAACCTCAGAGCCCTTAAGGGTAATTTGAATTGCTTTATGGCTTACCAGCTGACGAGCTTCGGCGCGGGTGGAACCAAAACCCATGCGATATACTACATTGTCAAGTCTGGATTCAAGAAGCTGCAGCAGGTTTTCACCGGTATTGCCCTTCATCTGGCTTGCCTTTCTGTAGTAATTACGGAACTGACGCTCCAGAATACCATAAAGACGGCGCACCTTCTGCTTCTCGCGGAGCTGAGTGCCATATTCAGAAGCGCGGGGCTTGTCAGCGCCATGAACGCCAGGAAGCTTTTCAGCCTTCTTGCACTTCTTTTCGTAGGTGTTAACACCGGACTTTAAAAACAGATCGCAACCTTCACGGCGGCTAAGCTTTAAAGACGGTCCAATATATCTAGCCATTTAATCTATCTCCAAAATACCAGTTAAACTATACACGACGCTTCTTGGGGGGACGGCAGCCATTGTGGGGAATTGGAGTAACATCGGTAATGTTGGTAATCTTGAAACCAATGGCATTAAGAGCGCGAATGGTGGATTCGCGGCCGGGGCCAGGTCCCTTAACGAGAACTTCAAGATTTCTTACACCAAATTCCTTGGCAGCTTCACCGGCGCGTTCAGCAGCAACCTGAGCAGCATAAGGAGTAGACTTACGGGAACCACGGAAACCTGAACCGCCGGCAGTAGCCCATGAAAGAGCATTGCCCTGGCGATCGGAAATGGTAACAATGGTGTTGTTGAAAGAAGCATGAATATGGGCTACGCCATCAGCAACCTGCTTCTTGGAACGACGACGATTCTGTTCATTATTTGCCATTATCAATATCCTCGCTTACTTCTTGATAGCCTTGCGCGGGCCTTTACGGGTACGGGCATTGGTCTTGGTACGCTGACCGCGAACCGGAAGACCGCGGCGATGACGAATGCCGCGATAGCAGCCAAGATCGATAAGGCGCTTAATGTTCATGGAAACCTCACGGCGGAGGTCGCCTTCAACAGTGTAATTGGAAACCTGTTCACGAATCTTATCAAGGACAGATTCATCAAGGTCTTTGAATTTCGCATCCTGATTTACGCCGGCATCTGCAAGAATCTTCTTGGCAGTAGTAGGACCTACGCCATAAATAGACTGCAGAGCAATAACTGCATGCTTGTCATCAGGAAGGTTAATACCAGCTATACGGGCCACTATAAACTCCTAAAATCAAGTTAAAAAAACAATCCTCGTAAAGCCCGTCAGGATACACGAGGATCACTAGTGCACACAAAAAAACTGCAAGGAGCATAATATACACACCATGCAGTTAAATTGCAACAAAAATGTGACACAAATTAAGAAAATTAACCCTGACGCTGCTTATGCTTAGGATTGGTACAAATCACATGAACAACACCGCCGCGACGTACAATCTTGCAATGACGACAGAATTTTTTTACTGAAGCACCAACTTTCATGATTAGACTCCTTTGTCCAAGAAGGTCTATCGACCAAAATTTATTAAATTTGCTTTCTTCAAAGCATCTCCATACTGATAAGTTGCCATATGGCTTTGAAGCTGAGCAATGAAATCCATTATAACCACAACGATAATCAGCAATGAAGTTCCGCCGAAGTAGAACTGTACATTAAACCAGGTCATCAGAAGCTGCGGCACAAGGCATACAAAAACCATGTACACCGAGCCGGCTAAAGTCAACCTTGTCATTACCTTGTCAATGTGCTTGGCAGTCTGCTCGCCAGGACGAATACCGGAAATAAAGGCGCCGCTCTTCTTCAGATTATCCGCTATTTCACGAGGATTAAACACCATCGCGGTATAGAAGAAGCAGAAGAAGACAATTGCCGTAGCATAAAGTATTTCATACAAAGGCTGACCGGGCTGCAACAGCATGGAAACTTCCTGAAGGAAATTAGCTACAGGTCCCTGACCATTTCCTAACCAGGCCACGATGGTGCCCGGGAAAAGAATTATGCTTGAAGCGAAGATGGCCGGAATAACACCAGACATATTAAGCTTCAGCGGCAAATGAGTCGAAGGCGGATTATAAAAACGATTACCGTTCTGACGCTTGGCATAGTTTATAGGGATGCGGCGCTGTCCGCGTTCCACAAACACTACAAAATATGTAACAGAAACAACAACCAGTGCAATTATAAGGATGCCAATTATTGAAAGATCCCCCTGACGAACCTGCTCAAAGGTAGCGGCCAGAGCATGAGGAAGTCCCGCAACGATACCGGCAAAAATGAGAAGCGAAATACCGTTTCCGACACCCCGCTCTGTAATCTGCTCGCCGAGCCACATCAGGAACATGGTTCCGGCAGTAAGACTGACAGTGGCAACTACCATGAACTGCCACCCCATATTAACCTCGTCAACGAGACCCGGAATCATGTTCGGCAGACCGTAAGCAATGCCCACGGACTGCAAGAGGCCCAGAAACAGAGTTCCCCAGCGGGTGTATTTGGTTAAAGTACGTCTGCCGGATTCGCCCTCTTTCTTAAGTTCAGCCAATGTCGGATTGATTACCGCCATCAGCTGAATAATAATTGCGGACGAAATGTACGGCATAATACCAAGGGCTAAAATGGAGGCACGAGACAGAGCGCCGCCTGAAAACATGTTGAACATTCCCAGAACGTTGCCGCTCTGTTCTGAAAACATCTTCTCAAGAACGTCTGTATTAATTCCAGGAACAGGAACAAAAGATCCCAGACGGAATATAACGAGACCTATAAAAACAAACAATAGGCGACTCACTAATTCATTGCTGGTTTTGCCTGTCTGGCCTGGTCTTGCTACCATTACTTCAACCCTTATTCTTCAACCTTGCCGCCTGCTGCTTCAATGGCAGCTCTGGCACCCTTAGTTACACGAATTCCCTTAACGGTGAAAGCGCGAGAAATCTTAGGCTCCTTGGACAGGATAATCTTAGCATTCTCGTACTTCTCGCCGATGATATCAGCCTGCTTAAGAGTAAGCATGTCAACAACATCACCTTCAAGCTTGTTCAGCTCATTAAGAGGGACTTCAGTAGTAACGGCTGCAATACGAGAAAAGAAGCCGAACTTAGGAAGACGAATCTTGATGGGCATCTGACCGCCTTCAAATCCCGGACGAGTACCGCCGCTCTTGCGCGCGCCGGCGCCCTTGATACCGCGACCGCAGGTCTTGCCAATGCCAGAACCAATACCACGGCCTACACGAACTGCCTTCTTTCTGGAACCTGCAGCTGGAGAAAGATCATTGAGACGCATTTATTCCTCCACCTTGATCATGTAATAAACCTTATTAAGCATACCGCGGATAATCGGAGTATCAGGTACAACGACAGTATGACGGATATGCCGCAAGCCAAGATTCTTCAGAATCGCAAGATGCTGAGGCTTTCTGCCGATAGAGCTGCGAATCTGAGTAACTTTAAGAGTTTTGTCAGCCATTTTATACTCCAAGTATCTGCTCTACAGTAAGACCGCGCTTTGCAGCAACATCTTCAGGAGATCTTACAGAGGAAAGAGCACGAATGGTAGCGCGAACAACATTACCCTGGTTGGTAGAGCCGTATGCCTTTGCAAGCACATTGCGCACACCGGCAACTTCGAGAACCGCGCGCATAGCGCCGCCGGCAATAATACCGGTACCTTCAGAGGCAGGCTTCATGAACACGGTAGAACCGGCATGAGATCCCTTAACTTCATGATACAAAGTACCTTCGTTAAGCTCGATGCGGCTGCGGGAATTTGCATCACGGCGAGCCTGATCCATAGCCTTGGCAATAGCAGCAGGAACTTCGCTTGCCTTGCCGTAGCCATAACCAACTCTGCCCTTGCCATCACCAACAACAGTCAAAGCGGTGAAAGAGAAAATACGACCGCCCTTTACAACTTTAGCAACACGATTTACAGCAACTAACTTTTCCTGCATTTCAGTGTTAGCCTGGTTTTCATTTTTAGCCATTCTCAACCACCTTAGAACTTAAGACCAGCTTCACGGGCAGCCTGAGCAAGAGCCTCAACACGGCCGTGATACTGGAAACCTGAACGATCAAAAGATACGGTGGTAACTTCCTTGGCTACAGCGCGTTCGGCAATGGTCTTGCCAATAAGAGCTGCGGCTTCCTTGTTACCGGTATACTTAACCTGACCTGCAAGAGACTTCTCAAGAGTGGAAGCGCTTGCGATAACATTGCCTTCGTCGTTAATTACCTGAGCGTAAATATGACGCGGAGTACGAAAAACAACCAAGCGGGTAGCACCCAGTTCACGCATCTTGGCACGTGCTCTAGTGGCACGACGAAGACGAGATACTTTCTTATTCATTGCGTATTCCTACTTCTTCTTAGCTTCTTTAATGTGAACGACTTCGTCTGCATAACGAACACCCTTGCCCTTGTAAGGCTCCGGAGCTCTGACAGAACGGATTTCAGAAGCAACCTGTCCTACCAGATTACGATCTGCGCCGCTGATGTTAATTTCAGTCTGGGAAGGGGTTTCAACCTTAATTCCCTCAGGCACAGTGTAATCAACAGGATTTGAATAACCTAAATTAAGAGTTACCGTGTTGCCCTTGGCCTGAGCGCGGTAGCCTACTCCCTTGAGAATAAGCTTAACCACGTACCCCTTGGTCACACCGACAACCATGTTATGAGCAAGAGCGCGGGCAGTACCGGACTGAGCGTTGGCATTCTTGGACTCATCAACAGGAGCAAATTTAAGTTCATTATCTTCAAAAGTAACCTTAACGGCAGGATTGACATTAAGAGTCAGAGCAGCGCTCTTACCCTTTACAGTCAGCACCTGACCCTCAAGCTTTACTTCAACACCTGCAGGAATAACCACAGGAGCTTTTGCGATTCTTGACATTATTTACTCCTTAAGCTACGTAGCAAATGACTTCTCCGCCTACGCCGTTCTTGCGCGCAGCGCGATCGGTCATCAGGCCCTTGGAAGTAGAAATAACAGCGATGCCAAGACCATTCTGAATCTTAGGAAGATTCTGGCAGGACTTGTAGATACGAAGACCAGGACGGGAAACTCTCTGGATCAGCTCAACAACGGGTTTGCCGTTGTAATACTTAAGCCCGATTTCAAGAGTCTTGATAACGTCACCGGTTACCTTAACATCTGAAATGTAGCCCTCTTCCTTGAGAAGGTTGGCAATAGCCAGCTTCATCTTGGAAGACGGAACAGTTACAGCAACTTTGCCAGCCGCCTGGCCGTTACGAATGCGAGTCAGTAAATCCGCAATAGGATCTTGCATACTCATAAAGTTAATCTCCCTGAATTACCAGCTGGCCTTCTTAAGACCTGGAATTTCGCCCTTCATCATGTGTTCGCGAACCATATTACGGCACATGCCGAATTTACGGAGGAAACCATGAGGACGACCTGTGATGCAGCAACGATTGCGCTGACGTACCACGCTTGAATCACGCGGCAGCTTCTGCAGCGCTACAATGGCATTCCAGCGTTCATCATCGGAAGAGTTAACATCAGATACAATAGCCTTAAGCTTCTGACGCTTTTCAAAGTACTTATTTACAAGAAATGCGCGCTTTGCTTCGCGATTCTTCATAGAAGTTTTTGCCATAATTCTTTACCCTTACTTACGGAACGGGAAATTGAAAGCAGCAAGAAGCTCGCGAGCCTCTTCATCGGTCTTGGCAGAAGTGGTAATGGTTACATCGAGACCACGAACCGCATCAACCTTGTCGAAATCAATCTCCGGGAAAATGATCTGTTCACGAACACCCATGGAGTAATTGCCGCGGCCGTCAAAGGACTCGCTGCTCACGCCGCGAAAATCGCGGATACGGGGCATGGCAATGCTAATGAGACGCTCAAGGAATTCCCACATACGTTCACCGCGTAAGGTAACCTTACAGCCGATAGGATAGCCCTCACGAATCTTAAAGCCTGCAACCGACTTACGAACCTTGGTGATTAAAGGCTTCTGACCGGAGATAGCTGCCATATCCTTTACGGCATTCTCCAAAACCTTCTTGTCATCTACAGCTTCACCAACGCCCATATTGAGGGTAATCTTCTCAATTCTGGGGACTTGCATGACAGTCTTGTAACCAAACTTTTCAGAAAGCTTCTTGATTACTTCTTGTCTGTAAACATCATGCAGTTTCGCCATTGTAAACTCCAATTATTTAACAAGTTCATTATTAGACTTGAAGAAACGAACCTTCTTGCCGTCTTCAATTCTGAAACCAATACGATCTGCCTTCTTGGTGGAAGGATTCAGAATCGCAACGTTAGAAACGTCAATGGGCATCTCCTTTTCAATAATTCCGCTGGGAATATTGAACTGGGGTCTTCCCTTCTGATGCTTCTTAACAACGTTAACGCCTTCGACGATAACCTTATGTTCCTTGGTGAGAACAGTCTTAACCTTACCGGTCTTGGACTTATCCTTACCAGCGATAACAATAACTTCGTCATTCTTGCGAATTTTTGCTGACATTGTTTCAACTCCTTAAAGTACTTCAGGTGCTAAGGAAACTATCTTCATGAAGCGTTCAGTACGAAGTTCACGAGTGACAGGTCCAAAAATACGAGTACCGATAGGCTCATAGGAACCATTAAGAAGCACAGCAGCATTGCTGTCGAAACGAATGACAGAACCATCCGGACGGCGAACGCCCTTCTTGGTACGAACAACAACGGCATTAACTACGTCACCCTTCTTGACCTTTCCGCGGGGAATTGCTTCCTTTACGGAAACCTTGATGACGTCGCCTACTGCGGCATAACGACGATGTGAACCACCAAGAACCTTAATACACATTACACTACGAGCGCCAGAATTATCGGCGACATCTAGCGTACTCTGCATCTGGATCATGATAATGCTCCGTTATAACTAAAAAAAACAATCAGCCTTCTGCGTATAAACAAAAGGTGCTGCATGATAACACAACTTTGTGATAAAAATCATCATTTATTTGGGGTAAAACCATGATTTTTTTTTCAAAAAGCAAAAAAGGGTTACTATTCACAGCCCCTAAAAGTACCTAAATTGACCCCACCGCCATTTACACATAGAGGTGCGCGTCATCCCTATCGACTGCTCGGTGAGCAGGCGATGATCAGGATGGCGTTTAGTGCTATGCTTTTTTGTGACTGTTTGACAGTTGTTATGATTTGTTCATGGAGAGCCTCTTTCTGGAACCGGGTTAACTTCATTCTGGTTACCGGTTCCCGGAGGCGGGGTGGCAGTTTGCAGATCCTTGACTGAAGGTTTTGCAGCCGTTGATTCTTTTGCCGCAGGAGTCTCATCTGTCGATTCCCTGGTTTCAGATTTCGGAGGCGTTGCTTTTTTGGCCGCAGACTTCGGAGTAATCGCTTCCTTGGTTGCAGGCTTTGGAGCTGTTGCTTCCTTGGATTCAGATTTCTGAGCCGTCGCTTCTTTGGCCGCAGGCTTCGGAGCTGCTGCTTCCTTGGATTTAGACTTCGAAGCCGTTGCTTCCTTG
>DFFT01000044.1 GCA_002372325.1 Succinivibrionaceae bacterium UBA3769
AACTATACATTGGGAAAGTTGTAATTAAGATTAACCCCGCTAACACTATGGTTAAATGAATTATGTTATTTATGAGCGCAGTGCAAAAAGTCAGTTTTGTGCAAAAATCAAAATAGCGAAGCCTTTATTTTAGCCATTCGTTTTCTTGCAATATGACTTGTTTTGACTTTTTGCACCAGACTCATTTATCCATAACTCCTTATAAGACAATTATTTTTCGCATATTAATATCTGTTCAGTCATCTATAATGATTTGCTGGGCAAATAACTGCCTTATATCAAACACACTATAACCTTCAGGGAAAGGCATATTCTCAATTTTTATTACCACAGGATAACAGAAATCGCATACATTCTGAAGATTGTCCCAGTCAACATCTTTGATGGGGGTTATGTCATAGCCGTAATCCTGTATCAGTCTTAAAAGAAGGCGGTACCACTCGTCATTCTTCTGAAATTCCAGATGGCCATGAACCATGTCATATGTCAAATCGTAAATAGCATTTTTCAGCAGATGCCTTTTTTCTAGTTCTGACAACGACGAATATTTAACCTTCGGCAGAGAATTAACCTTTTGTTCGTAACTATATTAAATCCTCTCTCTGTCCGGGAATATTCCGGGTTTCAGCCTGTCC
This sequence comes from Succinivibrionaceae bacterium UBA3769, assembly GCA_002372325.1. GTDB lineage: Bacteria > Pseudomonadota > Gammaproteobacteria > Enterobacterales > Succinivibrionaceae > Succinimonas. Next base: position 636 of record DFFT01000044.1, read on the forward strand.
TCATATTGAAACCGGAACCGCCGCCTTGGCTTCACAGGTGAATCCACATGGCCGGTCTCACAAAACTGGAATAATCACTGCGTTCCAAGCTTTCGACGATGACCTTTCCGGGAGCGCTCTTAGCCATCAGGCAGGAATTTGCCCGGGTCTGCCTGAGAAGCCAAAGGCACTTTCTTTCAGAAACATCGAAAACCTGCGGGAAACCATGACTGGCAAATTTGCTTTTAAACATGGCATAAGGAGTGGCAAAGCATTCTCTCACGGCATGTCCCCGAAACCAGTTACGGGCCTCGTCCTCGCTCATGAGAAACACCCGATCCTCCGTGGCATCCCGCTCCGGATCCCAGGTACTGGGGTTTTCGGTGCCCGGACAATGGGTTTCCAGGAGCATTTTTGCTTCCGTATCCGAAAACGTCATGGCAATAAAATCGCTGTTAAGCCACCTTCTGAGAGAACAGTCCCGCCAGCCTGCAATATCCCTGTCGTTATACCGCTTATAGTCTATGGCATAACGGGTTACCGCAAGAACGCGGTTTCCCTCTCTTCTGAGAGCCAGCCACTCCAGGGGAGCTTTATCCATGCAGCGCTCATAATAGTAATGCCCGAACATGAAACAGGTGTTCGGCTGGATCTCCGGACGGCGTTCCTTTTCTGCCGGGCTTTCTCCGGAAATGAGCCGGGAGAGCTTGGCCCGCTTGTTTCTGCCGGGATTCCTGAGACGGAAGAGAGTATCCTGTTCGTTTCTCATAATGGCTAATCCTCTTAATCCTGCCAAACGCAAACTTTTTCGGCAAACCTGCTGCCGGTGTTACTGAGAGCGGAAATTTAATCCCGGGTTTTAAGCCATAAAGCCGGCCGCACCCCGAGAGAACGCGTGTCTCCTCTGCTCCCGGCCGTATCCGGAAAACCATAGGCATCCACAAACATGGCATGATAATAATCGGCGCCGATGTTTCTGAGCCACCACCAGCAATACCCACTGCCGCCAAAGCTTTCATCAGCGGAAACCTGAACACCCTTCAGTCTGGCGTACGGCGTGGGCTGACATTTCCGGGACTCGGGACGCGGCAGATATTCCATGATCTCCCGGTAATTCAGCAGAAACACCCGGTTACGGCAGCTCCTGCCGCCGGAATTCTCGTACTCCGGATTGCCGTTATACTCAAGAGCGGTGTAACACATTCTTTTCCGCTCCTCCTCGATAAACATCTCCTGAGAAAAGGCCGAATTAAGCCAGCTTCTGATGTCGCTGCCTTTCCAATAACTGCTGCCCTCTCCAACCATATGACAGTCAAGAACGCAGCGGGAGAGCAAAAGAGCCTTGCCCGGAAGTCTTTTCAGAACCAGCCAGGAGACCGGAGACTTTTCCCGGGGACTTTCCTGATAGTAGCGGCCCAGCTCCACATAGGTGCCCTCCCGATAACCGAAGAGTTCCGCCTCGGCCTCTGAAGAATATGCGCGCTCTTTGATGTCTGAAACTGCCATCCCGTCCTCCTATCCTGAAAAGATAATGCTGAAATCAGCCGTTCCCCTCCCTGCCCGCTTCCGCTTGCCCCCAAAGCTGAATACTCAAGGAAACATCAAGTCATAAAAGCGTTACCAGTTGCTTTACAATACTAATTATACTGTTAGCATATGATTTTTATCAAGTAATTTCAGAAAATATTGTCTGCGATTTTGTTTTCCCCGGCGGACTGGAGTCTCCCGCCCCGCTCAGGCGCAGTCCAGAATTTCCCGCTCCCGGTCAACATCAGATGCCACCACGCCATCCTTTTCCAGAGAGCTCATAAGATACTGCGCCCGATGTCTGCTGATGCCGTACTTTTTCATCATGGCGGCCAGACTGATGCCGGAACCGGCCTCCTTAAGCTCCCGGCAGTAGTACCAGAGAGGGATGTAGAGAGGATCGCCGGCGGGATAATGATCCTCCCCCACCGCAGCCTCATTAAAAATACTGAGAGGAGCCGGCTCCGGAAGATGGTCTTCTTTAAGAGTTCTGGCAAGCAAAGCTATTTCAGCAGAAGAAATTTCTCCGGGTTTGAGTTCTGTTAAAGCGCCGTAACCGGGGCCGAGCTTAGCCAGCATGCTGCCCGGCGGCAGCTTCTCCCCGCCGTCAAACCCCAATACCAGCCGGGACTCAAAGGAGCTCTCAAGCCCGGTAACGATCCTGGCCGGAAAACAGGTTTTTATCCTTCCGGTGATAATCTCCTCCCGGGGATGTCTGGTGCTCAGCATAAGATGAATCCCGGTTTCCCGGCCCCGGGCGGCGATATAGGACACGGAGCTTTCAAACTCGCTCCGGAGCTTATCGCTGAGCATAAAGTAGGCATACTCGTCCACCGCCATCAGGATATGAGGCAGGGGCCTGAGATAAGGCGGTTCGGCCTCCCGGCTTCCCCGGTAATTCCAGACGGGATCCCGGCGGAGCTGTCCGGCGTTATACCAGCGCCGCGCCTTTTCATTAAATTCCCGGATTCCCTTAAGCTCAAAATATGACAAAAGCTCGCAGCGGTGCTCAGTTTCAGCCCTGAGCCACCTTAAGGCCTCCGGCGCCCGGTTCATTCTAAGCGCCGGAGCCAGAAGATGCGGAATCCCCCGAAGCTGTCTCCCGTAATCTGAAAACAGCTGGTTTGTTCCGTTATCGATGAAAAGGAGCCGTAGTTCCTCCGGACCGTAACGTCTAATGAGGGAACACAGGGCGCTGTCCTGAACTCCTGAACTGCCGGAAAGCCCGGTAACAATAAGAAGTCCCGCCGCCCCGGCAAGGTCAAAGCTTACGGGCTTTCCGGAAGCGTCATATCCCAGAAGAGCAAAAAGACCGGTTCCGGAATCGCTGGTCTCTCCGGCAAAAGCGGGATCTTCATTGTTTGCGTTATCCGGCATAACTGCGGCAGTCTTATCTGCTGCGGATCCGGCATTGCCACCAATTTCATCAGGGGTGTTCATGAGCATATCCTTATGATACTTGATTGTCATAGACGTAATTGTTCATTATTATCGCTGCTTTTATAGCATTAATCATAATAATAAAACGGTTTTAGTTTATGTAGTGGATAATCCGGAATCTCGCTATACCTTAATTATAGCAAGGCGCCTGGTTGTTTCCGAAGTGTTTTTCTGAAAAAATTTTTTTATTTTTTGGAAACTGCGATCTTCATGAAAACACCCCCGAAAATCCGGAGAGCCCGATGCCAGAGGAGGAGGGAAAAGAATGAGAAAACTAAGACCGGCGCTGATAAGACGTTTCACCGGAAAAGGACGATGCGGATCCGGTTCTTCCGGCCCCCGTAATCAAAACACGATCATCCCTATTCCTGTAATCCCGATCCTAAACTGACTGCGGAATG
>DFFT01000126.1 GCA_002372325.1 Succinivibrionaceae bacterium UBA3769
CTGACCTCCAAAACCAGCCATTCAATTGATTCCCTGGCGCTGCCGTTTTCTGAGGGTAGCTTCCGAACCTGACATAATCCCCGACTTTAATGCTCACGGGGAGAGCCGGCGCAACGTCTTTCACCAGGTCTTTCGCATTATCATGAACCTTATTTTCTGCCGCTTTTCCGGCCTTGGAGCTTGCCATTTTGCTCTCCGCGAAGTCAGACTGCCAATACCGCCCCTTCCTGAAAGCCCGGGCCATCTGAAGGATTTTTCCAGGAAAACTGTATCCGGAAAAACACCGGCTTCGCAGATGAACAGAGACAGCAGCAAGAGACTCTTTGATTTTTGCGGGAAAGAGAGGAAGATGCACAGTAAAGGAATCTGACTGACATAAGGATCAGGAGCCTGAAACGAGGTGCCTTGCTGAGCAACCGGTACAAAACTCCGGGGCTGCCATAGTTAGCATTTTGGGCACTCTGGAAGCATCCCCGACAAAGGTTTTGACATCTGCATCTTTTAAGTTCAACCACATATCACGGATAAAAAACCGGCATCGTGTTAGAGTGAACGGTAATGTTACGGATTATGATGTTACGAGATTCGGAGCGGTTAAATTATGGGAGACATTCTAAATCCTGCTGAGATAAATTTTTTTGCTGATCTGGTGAAAGCAAAGGATTTCAAAGTATTCGTGGATAAAACAGATTTTATCGCCAAAACTAACGCTCTCCTTAACTTCGGCAGGAATCTTTTGACCGTGGCCCGTCCCCGCAGATTCGGAAAAACCGTAACCGCGCATATGCTTTTGGCTTATTATTCCAAAGCCTATGCCGGGCAGAGTATTTTTGACGGACTCAAAATAACAAATAAGGATAACAGGGACAGTTACGCCAAGCACCTGAACAAATACGATGTGATCTACATTGACATGAACTACATCAGAGGCAAATATAATGAGTACCTCGAAGATGAGGAGCTTCATGTTAAAGGGGTTGCTACTCTTGTTGATTTTCTGAAATATGCGATTATTGAGGAACTGAAGGAAAACAAAGACTATGCCACGTTGCTCAGTAAAAACAGCAAAATAGGCAAAAAATCTCTTCTGTCCGCATTACAGGCAATATGCAAATATACCGGTGAAAGATTCATCCTGATCATGGACGAGTGGGATCTGGTTTACCGGGAATACCAGAATGACACCAAGCTGCAGGAGAAGTTTATTGATCTTCTCACCAGCCTATTTAAAACTGATGGCGGATTAAGCTGTTTTGCTCTTGCCTATCTCACCGGCATCCTTCCCATCAAAAAATACAATTCTCAGACAGCCTTAAACGATTTTGATGAATATAACATGCTCGCTCCCGGTGATTATGTGCCTTACTTCGGTTTTACCGATGCCGAAGTTGCCGATATTGTAAAATCACCAAACTGCAAAGTGTCGCATGAGGAGTTAAAGGAGTGGTACGAGGGTTATAAAATCAAAGGTGTCGATATTTACAACCCTAACTCCGTATACAAGGCAGTCAGCCGAAACGAATGCATCAGTTATTGGAGCGGCACCTCATCAAACGAAGAATTTGTCCGTCTCATAAACGCTGATTTTGAAGGCCTTAAGGAAGATATTGTCAATTTGATCGAAGGTGATGAAGTTACCTTCAGCTGCGCCAATTTTCAGAATGACATGGTAAACATCAAAGACAAACACGATGTTTTCTGCCTTCTGGTATGCCTCGGTTATCTCGGCTGCTCTGACACCAAAAACAAATATCGCAAGATTGCTTATGTTCCGAATGCCGAAGTCAAAGCGGTGCTGATGGATATTGTGAGAGAGCAGAACTGGTATGAGCGCATGGAAACCATCAGGCGTTCGGAAGATCTCCTGAAAGCCATCATGGATCTTGACGGAACCACCGCTGCAACGCTGATTCAGGATATCCATAATTCTCCTGCGGTATCTCTTCTGGACTACAATGATGAAGAATCGCTTACATACTGCATCATGACCGGTCTTTTATGGTCAACTCTTGATGATTACAGCTATCATCGCGAAGAGCCGACCGGAAAAGGACGCGCGGATCTGGTGTATGAACCTATCACAAAGAAGCTGCCGCTTCTTCTGATCGAGTTTAAGTACGACGATTCCGCTGCAGAGGCCATTAAGCAGATTAAAACAAGGGAATACTTTCAACGTTACATCAAACAGTACCGGAACATCATTCTGGTGGGGATCAATTACAGTTCTAAGACAAAGGATCACGAGTGCCTGATTGAAAGGTTTGGTTAACCCCCAGTCCAGTCTGAAACTCTCAAAGGATCTCCTCGCGAGATCCTTTTTTCGGCACGAGATCCTTTTTTACAGAGTCAAAATAAACGACGGCCATCCTGCCTTCCGTCCCCCGCTCTAACTGATTTCCTGATGCCATAACAGCACCGGTAATCGATATGTAACTTTCCGGATCAGGACAGGATCCCCCGGAACCCGGAATATTGCCTGCTCTCCCCTTCCAAAGCGACCGCAATCCCAAAACTGAGCCCGCAGCCCGCAAGCGGGCGGAAAAGGGAGCGCGGCAAGCCGCGCGAGATTCCGCGGCTTACGCCGCCGCGGCTGATTCCCAGATTAGAAGATTACAGATTCCAGATTAGCCGTAAAGCGGGCCGCACGGCGTCGAGAGCAATGCCGACGCCGTTACCAAGCGGGAAGAGCGCGCCGCCCGCAAGAACGATCGAAGCGAGGTCCCGATAATAGCCCGGCGACCGCAGCCACCAATA
>DFFT01000042.1 GCA_002372325.1 Succinivibrionaceae bacterium UBA3769
GTCCGGCTTTTATCCCGGACGGAATAACGGCAAATATAAACTTGACCGGGGATACACTTTGACAAAGGCAGGCTTTCCAAAAAGAAACCCTGCTCCATATAATTGCTAGTATTTGGTGCAGAAGCTCTCTGATTTTTGAGCAAAAATCAGAGCAGCGCCGCATCAAAGCGGATCTGCTTTTGGTTCAGCCATTTGTTTCCCGGAAGAATGCCCTGTTATAACTTTTGCTCCGGGGTCATGCTTAAGCTGGCGATTACCCGCAGGCAAACAATTTTCCGGTTCCGCTGCATGCAAGGCCATGACAGATAATTTGCAGGTATTATTCTATGAGCTTAAAGAACGTCAAAATTGCCAAACGTCTTACGATAATTGCCTCGGTGTCCATTCTGGCGCTGGTGGCAATTACCTCCCTGTCCGCATTAAAGCTGAGTAAAATAGAGAAAACAATACCGATTCTCGGAAAAAGCGTGGATTTTGTCGACCATGCCCGTCATGCCGAGGGGCTTTTCAAGGATCTCCGCATCAGCGCCATCAAGTATCCCATGACCGTGACTCCCGAGGAACGCAGCGGCATGCGGAAGGCCTATGTCAAAAACCGGGAAATCTTCAACCAAACCGTAGAAGACATCAGGGCATCCTGCGGCTCCGACAATGAATGTCATGATCTGGTGAAGAGCCTTTACCAGAATCTGGATGACTACGACCTCGCCAAGGAAAAGGTCTACGAATTCACCGACGGCGGCAACCCCCGGGAAGGCTATCTCGCAGTGCAGAAATATCTGATGCCCATCGGCGACAAGGTTGACGACCGGGTCGCCAGGCTGATTCACCTGGCCTCCGCCACTTCTGATAAGTACGAGGCGGATTCCATGTCCAGCTGCAGCCCCTTATGGCTTTTTATCATCGGCATTCTGGCCATTTTGCTGACCGGAATTGCCATTTATCTTATTGGTAAATCAATTACCCTCCCGGTAACCATCCTGGCCCGGGATTCCCAGATGGTGGCCCAGGGGGATCTTACCGTCCGGATTAATGAAACCGGAACTGATGAAATCGGCGTTCTTGCGGACTCCTTCGGGCAGATGATCGCTACCCTCCGCGAGGTGCTGTGCCACCTTCAGGAAACCTCCCAATCCCTGCTGGAAAATTCCGGCACTCTCCGGAATAACAGCGCGCTGCTGGCCAAAAACAACAGCAAAATCACCGAGGAAATCGCCGGAGTAACCAGATCCAGCAGTGAGATTGCCGCCACCGCCAATGACATTGCCCAGAAATGCATCAATGCCTCGGACTCCTCGTCTGCCGCTCAGAATCTGGTAAATTCCGATGTAGAGACCGTGGAACAGGTAATAAACCAGATCCGGGAATACAGCGTGGCCACTCAGGAAAGCTTCAGCATTATCAGGAGTCTGGGGGAACAGATACAGCGCATCAGCGGCATTATCGAAACCATCGAGCAAATTGCGGAGCAGACAAATCTGCTGGCCCTCAACGCCGCCATCGAGGCTGCCCGGGCCGGCGAGTACGGCCGGGGCTTTGCCGTGGTGGCAGACGAAATACGCTCCCTGGCCAACCGCACCTCGGAATCCACCAAGGAAATCGGCGCCATGATCTCCGCAATTCAGGCCCTGGAAAAGAAAGCCAATACCGCCATGAATGAAAACTTCGCGAAGATGAACGTCATTGTGGAGCGTACCTCCGAAGTTGAAAAGAGCCTCAATGAAATCGACAGATCCGTGGAAAACATGCACCAGCAGATCTCCCAGATCGCCGTGGCCTCGGAACAGCAGACCGCCACCAACATTGAAATATCCCAGCGCCTGAAGCTGGTGGCCGATATCACCGCCCATGCAAATAACGATGCCGTGAGCTATATGAATATTTCAGACACCGTGCACAAGATCTCTCTGAAGATGGAGGAATATATCGAAAAATTCAAGGTTTGACAGCAAGGCCTAAAGAAAGAGTCCCAGCAGAAAAAGCCTTGACAGAATCCGGCTTATGGAAGATCCTGTCCGCCAATTAATAGCTGGCAGAGGTCTTCCGGGCTTTGGGCATCCGGGATGGTTTTGAGAATCATTGCCAGCTTACGTGTTTTGTCCGGGGAATTTTTTAAACAGCAACGGACACCAGAATGCCGGGACAATCAAATGGCTGACAAGAAAAAATTCAATGAAATAACCCTCCTCAAAATGCTGGCGCTGCTTTCAGTGCTGTTTTTTCATTGCTACCGGCCGTTCTTCGGGAGCGGCAGCTACTGGAAGGTGGTAATTGACGGCAACCTTGACTATCTTTCATGGCTCCTGCACTTTAACAAGCTCTTTGACGTGCACTGCCTGTTTTTCTGCTCCGGTTTTCTCTTTTTCATGACCATGGCAGCCGGTAACCGCAGCGTTAAGGATCAGCTGGTCAAGCGGGTAAAACGCATCGTAGTTCCGTATTTTCAGGTGGGACTCCTGTACCTGATCCCCCTCTACACCATCTTCAGCATTCCCAGCGGTCTCCATCTCGCATCAGACAGTCTGCTTGAGGGCTATGAAAAGTTCTGCACCATGATGTTCAGCGAGCATCTGTGGTTTCTTCAGATCCTGCTCATCATTAACGTCATCTGCCTTTTGACCCATTTTGCGGCAAAGCGCTGGTTCTGGCTCCTGCTCACGGGATCCTTCCTTCTGACCCTGCTCTTTAACTGGGCCCTTAAAGGCGTGTACTTTATGAGCCTCCAGTCCCTGTCAGACAATCTCTTTATCTTTGTTCTGGGCGGCGGCATATATCGCATCTGCAGCCAGCTTACCCCGGGAAAAAATCTGGCTCTGATGGCAGGCTCCCTGGCGCTCTTCCTGACCGCCTATAACATCCCTGCTGAAAAGGGCCTGATGTCCGCCATGCTTTCTCAGATCGCCGCCGCCGGCGCCTGCGTAAGCGCCTTCTGCTTTGCCAGACTGTTTGCCGACCGGGTCATGGATTACATCGGGAAATTCCGGGCGGTGCAGTTCTATGACCGGAATTTCATGGCGTTCTACCTTTATCACATGCCGCTTCCCCTTATTGCAGCCATGTATCTCTACGAACCCTTTACCGGAATCATCAAATCCGACCTGGCCTATGTCTTTTTCGCCTGGGGGCTGACCCTTGGCGTTACCGCTTTAGCGGTAAAGGCTGACCTTCTTATCAGAAAAGGAACCGGCAGGATTGTGGCAAAGCTTAAGGGCCCCGAAGCTTCTCAGAGCACGAACTGAACCCGAGGGGCAATTCCGGAGAGCTTAACCACAAGCCTCTGGCTGGACTCCTGGAAAAGTCTGGCCGGATCCGGCCCTGCCTTGCCCCGTAAATAAAATGGCCGGTATTTCCTTCGGGGCGGTCTTTTCGGAACAGAACCGCACCCTGAATATTGCCTTATTTAGCAGTCAGGATTCCCAAAACTGAGCCCGCCGCCCGCAAGCGGGCGGAAGAGAGAGCGCGGCAAGCCGCGCCGGATTCCGCAGCTAACGCCGCGGCGGCTGATTCCCAGATTAGAAGATTACAGATTCCAGATTAGCCGTAAAGCGGGCCGCACGGCGCGGTTCCCAAAGTAGACAGGGCTACCAAGCGGGCTTAGCGCGCCGTCCGAATAGACGTCCGATGCGCTGTTCTGACCACGGCCCGGCGACCGCAGCCACCAATAA
>DFFT01000028.1 GCA_002372325.1 Succinivibrionaceae bacterium UBA3769
AAACTAAATTAACCAACCACACCAGTCTCCGCCTCCTCCGCACATTTTCGGGGAAATCATGAGCAAAAACAAACTTACCAACAGTCAGAAACGCAACGTGGCCCGCCGGGTGGAAAAGCTCCATCAGAAACAGGAAATCCTGCCCGGAGAATTACAGGGAGATCTGGGCCCCGTAACCCGAGGCACCGTCATAAGCCGCTTCGGCAAAGCGGCGCTGGTGGAGGACAATGACTCCCGCAGCTCCTTCAAGGTCTATATCCGGAGAACCGTGGACAGCATTGTTACCGGGGATCAGGTGCTCTACCGGCCGCCCCTGTCCTCCGGAGACGACGCCCGGGGACTAATCGAAACCGTCCTTCCCAGAACTTCGCTCCTTTCCCGCCCTGATTACTACGACGGCCTGCGTCCGGTGGCCGCCAATCTTTCTCTTATAGTAACGGTATCAGCCAAACAGCCGGAGCTTTCCACCAATATTATCGACCGCTATGTGGCCGCAGCGGAAAACTCGGGCATTCCCCCTCTTATTGTCATTAACAAGCATGACCTTTTTCAGGATGCCGAAAAGGCGGAACTGGACAGAATTCTGGGGGTCTACCGGGAAATCGGCTACGAAACCCTGACGGTTTCCGCAGCGGCCGGAACCGGCATTCCCGCTCTTCGGGATCGTCTGTCCGGAGAAACCGCCATTCTGGCAGGACAATCCGGGGTGGGAAAATCATCCATTCTGAACGCCCTGATCCCGGATGCCCGGGCTGAAATCGGCAGCATCTCGGAAAACTCCAACCTGGGACAGCATACCACCACCGGCTCCCGGCTCTACCATCTGGAAAACGGCGGCATCATTATTGACACCCCGGGAGTGCGAGAATTCGGACTCTGGCATCTCTCCCGGGAGGAACTGACAAAATGCTACCGGGACTTCGCCCCCTTTGCCGGCGCCTGCCGTTTCCGGGACTGCCAGCATAAAAACGATCCCGGCTGCGCGGTGCGGGAGGCGGTAAGCCAGGGGAAAATTGCCGGCTTCCGCTATGAAAACTACCATCGGATACTGGAATCCATGACAGAAAACATGCCTGATGCCTACCGGATTCCCGGAAAAAAGAACTCCCGCAAATAGTCCGCAAAAGTAACTTTATGCCGTGACTTTTCAGTCGCCCACGTTTTTTTTCCGGCGGCAGCGATAGAATTACTCAAATTCATTACCAAGGAGCACGCTTCTAAGGATCTTGTGACGACTATGATTAAAACGCTTAAAACACTGATACATCACCTGACTCCCAAGCAGTTTCTCACCCGCGCCGCCGGTTTTTTTGGGGAAAGGGAATGGGGGGAAGTAACCACATTTGTCATCGAAACCTTTATCAGCATTTACCATATCGATATGAAGGAAGCGTTAAAGGAAAACCCCGAAGACTACAAAACCTTTAACGAATTTTTCATAAGAGAGCTCAAGCCCGGGCTGAGGCCGCTCCCCAGGGGTCTTAACGCCATTGCCGCCCCCGTGGACGGCACCATTGCCGAGTATGGCTACATCACCTACGGCCGCCTTATTGCAGCCAAGGGCCAGGATTACTCCCTGAGAACCCTGCTGGGAGGCGACGAACAGGTTTCCGCGCCCTTTGAAGACGGCAATTTCGAAACTATTTATCTGGCTCCTTCAAACTATCACCGCATTCACATGCCCATGGCCGGCACCCTGAGAAAGATTATCTACATTCCCGGCAAGTACTATTCCGTAAATCCGGACTATGTGGAAAGAATTGAAGGACTTTTTGCCAAAAACGAAAGAGCCGTGGCAATCTTTGATACTGCAGCCGGCCCCATGGCTCTGGTATTTGTGGGAGCCACCATTGTCGGCAGCATCGGCATTACCGGAATCGGCATCATTTCTCCGAACAAGGAACGCAAAATCAAGGTTACCGAATTCCCCGCCGAAACCGCTCCGACCTATGCCAAGGGCGAGGAGATCGGATACTTCAAGCTGGGTTCCACCGTCATCACCATTTTCGGGAAGAAGTCCGTAACTCTCTCTCCGGAGCAGAAGAGCGGATCCGCCGTGAAGATGGGAACCCTTATGGGGTATGCGGCCGGAAATGCCGCCGGCACCAAGTCCCCGGATTCAGAAACAGAAGAAGATAAACCGGCTGCTGAAGAGCCCGTTCAGGAGGAAGCTCCGGCTCCCGAAGAGCCTGCTCAGAAAGAAGCTCCGGCTCCAGAAGAGCCTGTTCAGGAAGATGCCCCGGCTTCCGAAGAGCACGTTCAGGAGGAAACTCCGGCTCCAGAAGAGCCTGCTCAGGAAGAAGCTCCGGCTTCCGAAGAGCACGTTCAGGAGGAAACTCCGGCTTCCGAGGATCCTGCTCAGGAAGAAGCTCCGGCTTCCGAAGAGCTCGTTCAGGAGAAAGCTCAGGCTCCTGAGGAATCTGTTCAGGATGATATTCTGATTTACGATGAGCCTGTCCAGGATGAAGCACCGGTGTCTGAAAAGTCTGTTCAGGAAGAAACTCAGGTTTCCGAGGAACCGGCAGAGGATTCAGCATCCGGCGAAACGGCTCAGCCGCAAAAGAAAGCCAGCGCCGCATCCGGCCGTAAGGACACTGCCAAACGTTCTCGCAAAAGCAAGAGCGGCAAAAGAAAATAGCAGTTTTACCTACCTGTTAAGTCTGTACTTTGGGCGGTCTCAGGCCGCAATGGGGCTTTTCCGCATGTTCCAGGAAAGCCCTGTTTTTTTGGAGTCCGTTAATTCGCGGAACATCAGGCAGTTTTCCATCCGGGAAGTATTTCCCTTCCGTTCCTGACACCATGCCAAAGCGAACTCCTTTTTCTGTTTTTTTTCAGAAAACAGACCTCTTTACTTACCGTCCTTTTCTGCCCGTGATCTAAAAATCATAAGTTCAAGCCCCATAAACAAGAATTTTTATCATTTTTTTGATATGATAATCGGCAGTTTTAACGACTCTTTTCCGGAGTCGCTTCTTTTTTTTTAATTTTCTTTTTTATTCAGGAGAACACTGTGGACATAGTAAAGACCGATGTCGCCATTGTCGGTGCGGGCGGAACCGGTCTGCGTGCAGCCATCGCTGTGGCAGAACTGGATCCAACCGTAAAGATTGCCCTCATTTCCAAAGTTTATCCGATGCGTTCACACACGGTTGCAGCAGAAGGCGGCGCTGCAGGTGTGGTACGTGATGACGATTCCCTCCAGAAGCATTTTGAAGATACCGTTGCCGGCGGCGACTGGCTCTGCGAACAGGATGTAGTGGATTATTTTGTTGCCAACACCACCAAGGAGCTCTATCAGCTCGAGCACTGGGGCTGCCCCTGGAGCCGCAAGCCCAACGGTGAGGTAAACGTCAGACGTTTCGGCGGCATGAAGGTGCCTCGCACCTGGTTTGCTGCAGACCGCAGCGGCTTCCATATGCTCCACACGCTGTTCCAGACCTCTGTTAAATATCCTTCCATTCAGCGCTTTGACGAACACTTTGTATTTGACCTTCTGGAAGAAGACGGCCAGATCAAGGGCGTGGTAACCTATGACATTCAGAACGGCGTTCCCAGAGTCATTATTGCCAAGTCCGTAATCATCGCCACCGGCGGCGCCGGACGGGCCTACAGCTTCAACACCAACGGCGGCATTGTAACCGGCGACGGCATGGCTTTAGCCTACAGACACGGTGTCCCTCTCAGAGACATGGAATTCGTGCAGTACCATCCTACCGGCCTTCTGGGCTGCGGTCTGCTCATGACCGAGGGCTGCCGCGGCGAAGGCGGCATCCTGGTTAACAAGGAAGGCTACCGCTACCTCCAGGACTACGGTCTGGGACCGGAAACCCCTGTGGGACAGCCGAAGAACAAATACATGGAACTTGGTCCCCGCGACAAGGTTTCTCAGGCCTTCTGGAACGAACAGAAGAAGGGCCGCACCATCAAGATGCCGCTGGGCGATGCTGTTTACCTGGATATGAGACATCTGGGCGCTGCCTACCTCGAAGAACGTCTCCCGCTCATCTGCGAGCTGGCCAAGGCCTATGCCGGCGTTGACCCTGCCAAGGATCCGGTACCGGTACGTCCTGTAGTGCACTACACCATGGGCGGTATCGAAACCGATGGCAAGACTGCCACCAGAAAGCCCGGTCTCTACGCTGCAGGCGAATGCGCCTCCGTGGGCATTCACGGCGCTAACCGTCTCGGTTCCAACTCTCTCGTTGAAACCATCGTATTCGGCAAGGTCGCCGGCGAAGAAGCCGCCAAGTTTGCCAAGACCCAGGAATACGGCAACGAGGAATATCTCGTTAAGCAGGCTGATGAAGCCATTAAGAAGGTCGCTGAACTCTTTAACGGCAACGGCACCGAATCCGTATCCAAGATCCGCCACGAAATGGGCGATTCCATGGAAGAGGGCGTGGGCATCTACCGCGAAGAGGAGTCCATGCAGAAGACCATTGATGTGCTTAACGGACTTAAGGAACGTTATCGCAACATCAAGATCAAGGACACTGCCGGACGCGTGTTCAACACTGAATTCCTGAATGCCATTGAGCTGGGATACACTCTTCAGGTTGCAGAGTGCATGGCTCATTCTGCCATCAACAGAAAGGAATCCCGCGGTTCTCACCAGCGTCTTGACGGCCCGGACGGAGCTTACAAGCAGCGTGACGACGAGCACTTCCTCAAGCACACTCTGGCCTTCATCAATGAAGACGGCGTCGCCTCTCCCAGAATCGAGTACAGCGATGTGAAGATTACCCGTTTCCAGCCTGCCAAGCGTGTTTACGGCGCTGAAGCAGAGGCTGCTGAAAAGAACAAGGCTCAGGCTGCCCAGGAACAGACCCAGGCTCAGGAACAGCCTCAGGCTCCCGCAGCAGACGCCCCTCAGGCCGCCACCACTCAGGAGGAGAAATAATGGCTGAGAAGACTATGAAGATTTCTGTTTTACGGTATCGCCCTGAAACAGATTCCGAACCGCATTTTCAGGATTTCGATGTCCCTTTCCATCATGAGACTTCGCTTCTGGAAGCCCTGAACTACATCAAGGACTTTCTGGCTCCGGATCTCAGTTTCCGCTGGTCCTGCCGCATGGCAGTCTGCGGATCCTGCGGCATGATGATCAACGGGGTTCCGGGACTGGCCTGCCAGACCTTCCTCCGGGACTACGACGAGACCCAGACTATGAAGATTGAGCCTCTGGCTAACTTCCCCATCGAGCGCGATCTCGTAGTTGACATCTCTGACATGATCGAAAAGATTGAACGCATCAAGCCTTACATCATCCCCTCAGAGAAGGATGCCCATAAGCCTCTTACCGAGAGCTATATCCAGACTCCGCAGCAGATGGAGAAATACCGCCAGTTCGCCATGTGCATCAACTGCGGCTGCTGCTATGCCGCCTGCCCCCAGTACGGGATCAATCAGGAATTCATCGGCCCGGCCGCCCTTACTTTGGCATACCGCTATAATACCGATAGCCGCGATGCCGGAAAGAAGGAGCGTCTTATGCAAATGAGCGCCGAGGAGGGTGTCTGGAGCTGCAGCTTTGTGGGAGCCTGCTCTCAGGTATGTCCTAAAGGCGTGGATCCGGCCTCAGCCATTCAGCTGGGCAAGAAGGCCAGCGCCATCGACTACGTAATCAAAATGTTTAAGCCGGAGTAACTGAGATGGATAACAATGTAAAATCCTACCGTAAACCGTACCACCGTCCGGTTAAAAGAACCTGGTGGATGGGCTGGGGCTTCTATAAGGCATACATGCTGCGTGAAGCGACCGCTTTCCTGGTTGTATTTGTTGCTCTGGAGCTTATAGTGCTCACCGCGCTTCCCTTCTTCTGGATCAAGAACGCCAATGATGCCGTCACGGCGGTGCTGGGCAATCCCATTGCCCTGCTGCTGAACCTGGTGGCTCTGGTGGCAGCCTGCTACCACGCTTACACCTGGTATAAGCTGATGCCTAAGGCCACACGGTTTTTCTTCACCAACAAACCTGACGACACCAGAATTATCCCTGATAAATATTACATATCAGCTTTATGGGGTTGTACCGCTTTCGCATCGCTGGTGATCATCCTGTTCTTTACCTTGGCTTAAGGAGATATTAAATGGAAAAGATTCGTCGCTCTGATGAGCCGGTATACTGGGGCCTTTTCGGCGCCGGCGGCATGGTTGTGGGCATGGCTCTTCCTGCCCTGCTGATTCTTATGCTGCTTCGCGGGCTGGGAGTTAACTGCTTCCATTACTTCGATGTTATCGCTAACCCGCTGGGAGCTCTGATTGTATTCGGAATCATCGCCGGCTGCCTCTGGCATGGACTGCACCGTATCTACCACAGTCTCCATGACGTTCTGATCAAGCCCACTCCGCTGCATCACTATGTGCTGTACTGGGGAGCTTTGGTGCTGACAGTGCTGGCCGGGGTGCTGGTATTCGGCTACTGCATGATTAGGCACGGTATTCTCAACCTGAGCTTTGCATAACAGTTTGCTACCTTAAATTAAGCATTAACAAGACCTCCCTCCGGGGAGGTTTTTTTATTGCCGCCATTATTCCGGCTTTTACCCCGGCTTCCCCGCATTTTCCCTTTAATGCGCCCCGTTAATGTGCTATTCTTAAGGCATTTTTAAGGTATTTTTAAGGTATTTTTTTCTTTTGCGCAGGACTGACATGGCACAGTTTATTTACACCATGAACCGGGTGGGCAAGCTCGTTCCCCCGAAGAAATTCATTCTGAAAAATATTTCCCTGTCGTTTTTCCCCGGAGCCAAAATCGGCGTGCTGGGTCTTAACGGCGCCGGAAAATCCACTCTCTTGAAGATCATGGCCGGCATTGATACCGAGATTGAAGGCGAGGCCAGACCGCAGCCGGGTATTAAGATCGGCTATCTTCCGCAGGAACCGGTGCTGGATCCGGAAAAAACCGTCCGCGAAACCGTGGAAGAGGCTTTGGGACAGGTAGCTCAGGCTCTTAAAAGGCTGGACGAAATCTATGCCGCCTATGCCGAACCCGATGCCGACTTTGACGCTCTGGCCAAGGAGCAGGCCGATCTGGAGGCTATTATTCAGGCCGGAGACGGACACAATATGGACAATCAGATCGACAAGGCCGCCGATGCCCTGAGACTCCCTGACGGCGATACCCAAATCAAGGTGCTTTCCGGCGGCGAACGGCGCCGGGTAGCCCTGTGCCGGCTCCTTCTGGAACAGCCGGATATGCTGCTTCTGGACGAACCCACCAACCATCTGGATGCCGAGTCCATTGCCTGGCTGGAGGATTTTCTGCATCAGTATCCCGGCACCGTGGTAGCGGTAACCCATGACCGTTACTTCCTGGACAATGTGGCCGGCTGGATATTGGAACTGGATCGCGGCGAGGGCATTCCCTGGCAGGGTAACTATTCCTCCTGGCTGGAACAGAAGGAAAACCGCCTGAAGCAGGAGGAAAGCCAGGAATCCGCCCGGCAGAAATCCATTGCCCGGGAACTGGAATGGGTAAAGCAAAGTCCCAAGGGCCGTCATGCCAAATCCAAGGCCCGTCTGGCCCGGTTTGAAGAACTGAACAGCGCCGAATACCAGAAACGCAATGAAACCAACGAGCTCTTTATTCCGCCCGGGGAAAGACTGGGAGACAAGGTGCTGGAGGTTACCGGCATCACCAAGAGCTACGGCGGCCGCACCCTCATTGACAACCTGTCGTTCTCCATACCCAAGGGAGCCATTGTGGGCATTATCGGACCTAACGGCGCCGGCAAATCCACCCTGTTTAAGATGATCACCGGACAGGAACAGCCTGACTCCGGCACCATCGAACTGGGCAGCACCGTGAAGCTGGCATACGTTGAGCAGTTCCGCGACAAGATGGATAACTCCAAGACCGTATTCGAAGAAATATCCAACGGTCAGGACATCCTGAAGGTCGGCAGCTATGAAATCCCCGCCCGTTCCTATATCGGCCGCTTTAACTTCAAGGGCACCGATCAGCAGAAGAGAGTGGGCGATCTCTCCGGCGGCGAAAGAGGCCGGCTCCAGCTGGCCAAGCTCCTCCAGGTAGGCGGCAACCTCCTGCTTCTGGACGAGCCCACTAATGATCTGGACGTGGAAACCCTGCGGGCGCTGGAAACCGCCCTTCTGGAATTCCCGGGATCCGCCATGGTTATTTCCCATGACCGCTGGTTCCTGGACCGTATCGCCACCCACATCATCGACTATCAGGATGACGGCAAGGTGACCTTCTATGCCGGGAACTTCACCGAGTACGAGGAATGGAAGGTTAAGACCTACGGCGCTGATTCCATTAAGCCCCATCGGCGCAAGTTCAGAAACGTGGTCTGATAGCAGGTCTGGGGATACCCGCAGTTCAGAGGAAGCTTGATTCCCTGAAGAGCGGGGTTTCAGAAAGACAGATTCCGAAAAGGAAGACTAGTGAAAAAGGGAGACAGCGAAAGCGTCTCCCTTTTTTATGGTGAAGCCGCAGTGCGGATAACCGCTTTGAGGCATATCTGGTGAGAGGGATCTTGAAATCAGAAATGCCGTTCACAGTATAATGGAAGGAGTTGCTGAGGCATTTCATTCGCGTTATATGAAAATTAAACCGAGGACAAACTTGGTATTGTGAAAAGCATAAAAGCTTTCTCAGAATCACATAATATCAATTTCAGCAATCTCGAAAAAATGGTTTGAGGTCAGCGACAGAGCGAAGGCGAAATAAATGGACAGTAACATATCTCCTGTGAAATATTCAAACACCGGAGACATCCTGCAGGATGTCCGTAATATCATCGAGGGGGCTCGTGTCAGCGCATATCAGGCTGTCAATTTAACCCTTGTTCAACGAAACTGGCTTATCGGCCGCAGAATTGCGGAAGAAGAATTGCGCGGCGGTGATCGCGCTCAATATGGGCTTAAGATCATCAAGACGCTATCCAGAGAACTGACGGCTGAACACGGCAAGGGCTTCACGAAGACGAATCTCTACAGCTTTTATCAGTTTTACAAAACCTTCCCGGAGATTTTCCACACAGCGTGTGGAAAATCTCAGCCGCTGCTTTCCTGGTCACATTACAGGACTCTGTTGCAGGTGAAGGACGATAAGGCCAGAGCGTGGTATACCAGGGAAGCCGCCGAGCAGGCATGGGCTGTTCGCACATTGCAGCGAAACATTGACACGCAGTATTACTGCCGTCTCATATCGTCTCAGAACACCGCTCCTGTGGAACAGGAAATGCGGAAGCTCACCGCCAGTTATCAGAAGGACAGGCTGGAATACCTGAAGAATCCTGTCATTGCGGAATTTCTTGGCTTATCCTCCAATATCGATACGACAGAAACGCAGCTTGAGTCCGCAATCCTATCCAATCTGCAGAAGTTTTTGCTGGGCATCGGCAAGGGGTATGCGTTTGTCGCCCGGCAGCAGCTCATCCATACGGAGAAGCAGGATTACTATATCGATCTCGTGTTCTACAATTACATCCTGAAATGCTTTGTGCTGATTGATCTGAAAACCGGAAGGATCACCCATCAGGACGTCGGGCAAATGGACATGTATATTCGCATGTACGATGAACTTAAGCGCGGCGAGGGGGACAATCCCGCGCTGGGTATCGTGCTATGTTCTGAG
Organism: Succinivibrionaceae bacterium UBA3769; assembly: GCA_002372325.1. Classification (GTDB taxonomy): domain Bacteria; phylum Pseudomonadota; class Gammaproteobacteria; order Enterobacterales; family Succinivibrionaceae; genus Succinimonas. The sequence continues at coordinate 9,601 of DFFT01000028.1, forward strand.
ACCGATGAGGATATCGCCAGGTATTCCGTGATGCATGGGAGCGAACAGCTTTTTGCCTCCAGGTATAAGCTGTATCTGCCAACAGAAGACGAGATTCGCGCGGAGATCGAGGCGCAGAAGGCTATTTTTTATCTCCAGCAGAAAGAACAGAACGAACAGGAGTAATGAGCCGGCTTAGAGATCATTGTCCTCCCAGTGATCCCTATTTGTTTACAAAACTGGGGGTATTGTCTTAGTGGCAGCCACTTGGCCAGGTTCAGCGCCATTTCAGTGCTGAGTCATTTCAGTGCTGAGGCGTTACAGAATAATTATGCATGATAAGGAATTGTGATGTTTGACACCGATAGTGAATTGCTTAAGCAAATTCTGCTGGGCGAGGATTCCAGCCTTGCTTTAAAGGATGTGCGTTTTAACGGTAACAGCGTATCCTCACCGAATAACCGCATCATGGCAGATGAACTGGCAGCTATGGCTAACTCGTGCGGCGGCGTATTCGTATTGGGAGTTGACAGCAAGTCAAAAATGATTACCGGTATCCCCGAGGACAAACTTGATATTGCGGAGACCTGGATACGAAATATCTGTCATGATTTAATTGAACCACAGCTTTACTGTCAGATTGCCAAAGCACATCTTTTTGATAGCAAAGGCGATGAAAAGGCTGTTATCAGAGTGGACGTTGCCAGAAGTCTCTTCGTGCACAAAGGGCCAAACGGATATTTTCAGAGAATAGGCAGTGCCAATCGTGAGATGGCACCGGAATATCTGGCCAGGCTTTTTCAGGAGAGAAGTCAGACCAGGCTGATATATTTTGATGAACAGGCGGTGCCAGGCGCATCCGTAAACTCTCTTGATAAATCACTGCGGGATAAATTCAGATCTTCCCTCTCTCCCGATGATGACCATGAATTCCTGGTTAAAATGAAATTCATAACTGAATATGAAACCGGAGTTTTTGTTCCTACGGTATCCGGGATCCTGATGGTTTCTGACGAGCCTCAGGAATACTTAAGAAGCGCGTATATTCAGGCTGAGGCATACAGAGGCACAGAGCGGGATTCCGCGGATCTGCTTGATACCCGGGATATAACAGGCCCTTTGGATGTTCAAATCCGCGATGCCTGTTTATTTGTAAGACGAAACATGAAGATTAGGGCAGAAAAGAATGAATGGGGAAGATCGGATCATCCGCAGTACTCCATGAGAGCTGTATTTGAAGCCGTAGTCAATGCTGTGGCTCACCGGGATTACTCCATCAGCGGTTCAAAAATTCGTCTTCATATGTTTGCTGATCGCATTGAGATATTTTCACCGGGGGCGCTTCCGGATTCTCTTTCTGCTGAAACCCTGCCATTCAGGCAATTTTCGCGAAACGGCTTAATCAGCAGCTTGCTGGCAAGGTGTGCCGTGCCTTTGGACATTTCGGACAATAAGCGGACTTTTATAATGGATAACCGCGGGGAAGGGGTACCTGTTATCATCAAGGACAGTGTTGCCTTATCCGGGATTGCTCCGGTGTATCAGACATTTGATGATAATGCGGAACTGCTGCTAACGATTTATGCAGCAGCTTAAGGTTTTAAACAGAGATTACCGGGTGAACGGGGACTTCTGAAAAATCCGTTTATTAAGCCCGGGAAACGGAATCTTAATCGTTTTTGAGTTGCCATGCCGATTTTTCCCGCAAAGCCTTATAAAGACAGGCTTTGCAGCATTGCGCTTTTTCAAATTAGCGGGTGCGAAACCCGGGGTTCCGCACTGCACCATAGCCCTTCTGAGCCCCTCCGCAGACATCACGAACCGCTTGCTATTTACCCGAAAGCTCCCGGGCCGGCTTGATTTTTGAGGCCATGATCGCCGGAATCACCGTGGCCATAAAGCTCATGATTACGGCAATGCCGGCGACATAAACCGCATCCTGCCAGTGGAATTCCGTGGGAACAAAGCCGATAAAGTACACATTCTGATTCAGCACGTGAAAACCAAAAACATTCTCTATGCCGCTTACTATCTCCGAAAGATTTACCGCCAGAGGAACGCCCAGAATAATGCCCGCCAAGGTGCCGGCGCAGCCGCTTATCGCTCCCTGCACGGCAAAGGTCTCCATCACCGCCAGCCGGGAGTATCCCATGGAAAGGAGAATCGCCACCTCGGAACGCTTGTCATTGACGGCCATTATCAGACTGGAAACAATATTGAAGCAAGCCACGGAAATCACCAGAAAGAGAGCCAGATAGAGAATGGATCTTATCATCTGGATATCCTTGTAAAGCCGGCCCTGCACCGACATCCAGCTTCTGACATAAAGATTCCCGGCGGAAACCCGCTGGGCCAGGTAGCGAGCTCCGTCCATGCATTCCGTTCCCGCCTGCAATATGTCAGCAGTTCTGAAGGCGATGTTATTGGCGGAATCCTCCGGCAGATCCAAGAGCCTTCTGGCTTCATTTATGTTTATGAAGGCCACCGCAGCATCCAGCTGACCGCCGATTTCCAGAATGCCGGTCACCCGGAAGCGCGCGGAGCTGAGAGCTCTGGGGCCGCTCTGATCCCTGCTTTCGGACGCCTTTTGCGCCGCCATAAGAAACTCGGCGCTGTCTCCGATTTTTACCCCCAGCTTACGGGCAATGCGGCTCCCCAGAACGATGCCGGGAGCCTCTGTTTCGGACGCATTCTCCGAAACATGGTTTTCCGGAGAAGGGGGTTCTGCGGAATTATTATCCGCTGCCAGAAAGCTGCCCTCTCTGATAAAGGGACTGAGATGCAGCACCTCGAGCTCCGCCCTGGGATCCACAGCCCTGACCTGTACCCCCTTATAAACGCCGCCGGCGGAAACCAGGCCGTTAATGATGATTTCCGGAGCCGCTGCCGCTACCGCCGGACTTTCTGCCAGGATCCGGGTCTTTTCAGAAACGCCCAGAATGTATTCGCCTTCCACGGGATAGATTTCGGCGGCCGGAATAACCCCCAGCACCCGGTAGCGGAGCTCTCTTTCAAAGCCGTTCATAGCCGAAAGCCCCGCCAGAATGGCAATCACTCCGATGGCAGCCCCGATGGCGGATGCCTTGCTGATAAAGCCGGACATCATGGTTTTTCTGCCGGAGGAGGAGAAGCGGAAGCCTATTAAAGCAGGAAGGAGCTTATGCATTTTACTGAATTACCCCGTCTCTCATGGTCAGCACTCTTTCAAAGCGGGAAGCCAGCTCCCGGTCATGAGTAACGATCATCATGGCAGAACCAGATTCCTCCCGGAGCTCCAGAAGGAGATCAAACACGCTGCCGGCGCTTTTATGATCCAGATTTCCGGTGGGTTCATCGGCCAAGAGGAGATCCGGCTTATTCACAATGGCCCGGGCAATCGCCACCCGCTGTCTCTCGCCACCGGAAAGCTCGGAGCTCCGGTGATGCATCCGATCCCGGAGTCCCACCCTTTCCAGAAGAGCGGTTACTCTTTCATTGATTTCATCCCGGGGCGTTCCGGCTATTAAAAGCGGCATGGCGACATTTTCAAAAGCGGAAAAGTCTGCCAGAAGATGGTGAAACTGGTAGACAAACCCCAGATGCCGGTTCCGGAAAACAGCAAGGGCGGACTGAGGAAGCCGGAACAGATCCTGCCCCCGGAAAAGCACCTGTCCTGCGGTGGGAGCGTCCAGAGTCCCGAGAATATGAAGCAGGGTGCTCTTGCCGGAGCCGGAGGCCCCAATCACTGCGGTCATTTCATGAGCATTAAGACTGAAGTCAATCCCCCGGAGCACGCTGGTTTCAATGCTGCCCTCCCGGTATACTCTGGTAAGTCCGGTAACCTCCAAAAGCTTTTCAGTATTCATCCTGACTCTCTCCCTGCTCCTGTTCTGCTCTTACTCATGCTTCCCTACTCATGCTTCCCTACTCATACCTCAAAAACTCCACCGGACGGGTGCGGGAAGCCCGGAAGGCCGGATAAAGAGTTACCAGAAAGCTCATCACAATGGCGCTGGCGGCAATAACCAGCACCGAAGCCGCATTCACCTGAACCGGAATACCGGCCATGGCTCCGAAATACTTGTAAAGCCCGGCCATCCTGAGGGTGGTTCCGATATTAAAGGCCAGAAGAAGCCCGAGACCGGTGCCCAGCAAGGTTCCCGCAATGCCGGAGATCGCCCCCTCCACCACGAATATTCCCATGATGGTACGGGAGGTCATGCCCATGGTTCTCAGGATGGCGATTTCCTGAAGCTTGCCCACCACCACCATAATAAGAGCGGACAGCATATTGAAGCCGGCCACGACAACAATAAGGGCCAGCATCAGGGTCATCATAAACTTTTCCATAGCGATGCTCTGGAAGAATTCCCCCTCGGTCTCCCGCCAGTCCGAAGCAATGCTGAAGCCCTGCTCCTGAGCTGCCATGCGCACCCGATCCACCTCATAGGGATCGCTTAGCCACAGTCTGAAGCCGGACACGGCGCCTTTGGGATACCGTAGAAGCTTCCGAACATCCTCCATGCTGGCCAGCACCAGGGGAACGCCTCCGGAGGACACCGCTCCCAGATGGTAAACTCCGGAAACGGTAAAGAGCCTTTGCACCGGCTCTCTCCCGAAGGGGGTATAGCGAGCTCCGGAGGTGGAAATGATTCTTACCCGATCTCCCGGGAGAGCCCCCAGGGCGTCAGCCAGGGGAGCGCCCATAATAACCTCGAAGCTCCGGGGCTCCAAATTAGCAAAGGCGGCGGAACCGGCATCAATGCGGAGCAGATCATGCGCCGGATACCTGGATGGCGCAATGCCGTAAAGACGGGCTCCGGTAAGAGCATTCTCCCCCTGAATAAGCACCTCGTCGGAGATTTCGGGCATGGCGGCGGTCACTCCGGGAATACTGAGGACACGGCTCATATCGGCATCCTCGGCAATAGTCCCTCCGGATCCGGTAATCACGAGATGGGGCACCTCGGAAAGGAGCCGCTCCTTAAGATCCCCTTCAAGACCGTTCATTACCGACACGACAATGATAAGAGCCGCCACGCCCAGCATAATGCCCAGCATGGATAATAAAGCAATCACGGAAGCAAAACGGTGCCGTCCGGAAGAAAAAACATAGCTGAGACCTATCGAAAGAAAAATAGGACTGAAAATTTTTCTTTTCACCTGTCTGTTGCCTCCGCCGTCCGGGATGGAAAAGCGGCGCCCCTGCCGCTCCTCCGCAAATACCAGTCATCGCCGGCCGCATGTTCCGTCTCCGGCATCTCACCAGAACATCCCATGCAGCCTTAAAAAAACAAAAAATTATACAGGAATCACCCTGTCCATGTCGTCCGAAAATGCCGCCCGGCTTAAAAAATCAGAGCCTTATTCTGCTAAGACCATTTCCTGCAAAACAATCATTTTTGATTTTGCGAAAGAAGCTCCTTTTCCCGCTCCCGGGCATCGCTGCGTTTTTTAAGAAACTCCCGTTCCCGGGCGAAGACCATTTCCACAATGGCGTCCTCATCCTCGGGACGGATCCGGTAAAAGGAAAAACGCACCAAGCCGCTATCCCCGGGGTTTTCCCGCTCCTCCTCCGGAGCCTCCAAGAGCGCATAGGTATAAACGGCGTTTCCCTCCTCCGGAAAATACAGCTTCACCCGGTAAAAATCCCCGGGCTTCCCGGAAAATGTTCCTTCGAACGCAGCATCCAGCTCCGTCCGGGCAAAGCTGAACCCGCTCCCTCCGAAGGTGGCGGTTTTGGGGAGGCTTCTTCCGGAAATCATTTCCCGGGCGGAAATTCTCTCCCGCACCAGCAGTCTTTCAAGCCGCAGAATCTCCTCCCGCTCCAGGAGCAAAAGCTCCAGCAGCGCCGCAAAATGGCTTCCTTCTCCCGCGATTTCCCGGGAACAGCGGCCGGACAGATCCGGAAAACTCCCCCGGAGCAGAAAGAGATCCGGGATCTCCTGCGCAAGATCCCGGGCCTCCGGAATTAAGGCCCCCTCCGGAATATGCTCAAGCTCGGCTAATACCGGAAACTCTATTTCATGAAGATGAGCCATGGGATCCTCGCATTTTTTAATCTCGGCCGGCAGCAGCAGGCCATAAGAAACCGCAAAACGGGCAGAAGCCGGCCCGGTCTTCCGGCATTTTCCGGAAAATGAGGAGTCTGCTCCCTGCCCTGCCTCAGATGCAAATTCTGAATGATGCTCCGGGATAATGCAAGAGTCGCAAAATGAGTCAGCGGCAAGACAGCAAATAACAGCAAATAACAGCAAAAGACAGGGAAAACGCCCGGAACCTGGCAAGGCAGGCACTTGAAAAAGGAAACAGTTCAGGGGCCAGTCCCGGCTGTTTTCTGTTTCCAATTTTTCCGGACAATTTTCCGGACAAAGTGTAAAATAGGACAAATTCGGAAAACGAGGACAGGAAGGATCCTGTCCGTCATAATCCGGCGCCGGAAAAAGCCCTTTTCCGCTAAGCCGCGCCCAAAGTCAGGCCGGCAGAACAGCCAATATAAAAAGGGGCATTATCTGTCTCCGTTATGAGACGGGAAGCGTCATGAGGCCTTTGTTTCCGTTATTTCCCCGGGAAATAACGGCAGCCCTGACGGTTCCAGGTTTATTTTTGCAAAGGAGTTTTATAAATGTCTGATACTGCTCAGAAGACAGCTATTCTTTCCATACCCGGTATGGATCCCATAGAGCTGCCCATACTGAAAGGAACTCTCGGTCCGGAGGTTATCGATATCAGAGCTCTGGGTTCCCACGGGTATTTCACGTATGATCCCGGCTTTGTCTCTACAGCATCATGCAATTCCCGCATTACCTTTATTGACGGAGCCCGAGGCGTGCTCCTTTACCGCGGCTACCCCATTGATCAGCTGGCTACCGGCTGCGACTACCTGCAGGTATGCTATCTGCTTCTGAACGGCGATCTCCCGGACAGCGAACAGTACCAGGAGTTCAGGCACCGCATCACCCACCATACCCTGGTGCATGAGCAGATTAATTCCCTGTTCAAGGCCTTCCGCCGCGATTCCCACCCCATGGCCATCATGTGCGGCATTGCCGGCGCCCTTTCCGCCTTCTATCACGACTCTCTGGACATTTACGATCCGGAGCAGCGGGAACTCACCGCCATGCGGCTCATCGCCAAGATGCCGACCCTGGCCGCCATGTCCTACAAGTACTCCATCGGCCAGCCCTTCATGTTCCCGAAGAACTCCTTAAGCTATGCCGGTAACTTCCTGAACATGATGTTCGCCACCCCGTGCGAGGATTACGAGGTGAATCCGGTAATCGAAAGAGCGCTGGATCGCATCTTCATTCTGCACGCCGATCATGAGCAGAATGCCTCCACCTCCTCGGTGCGCATTGCCGGTTCCTCCGGAGCCAACCCGTATGCCTGCATCGCGGCCGGTCTGGCCTCTCTCTGGGGCCCGGCCCACGGCGGCGCCAACGAGGCCTGTCTCCGCATGCTGGAGCGCATCGGCACCGTGGAACGCATTCCCCAGTACATCGCCAAGGCCAAGGACAGAAACGATCCCTTCCGCCTCATGGGCTTCGGCCACCGGGTGTACAAAAACTACGACCCCCGCGCCAAGGTGATGCGGCAGACCTGTCATGAGGTGCTGAACGAGCTTCATATCTCCGACCATCCGCTTCTGGACGTTGCCATGAAGCTGGAGGAGATCGCTCTTCACGATGATTACTTTATCGAGCACAAGCTCTACCCCAACGTGGACTTCTACTCCGGCATCGTGCTGAATGCCATTGGCATTCCCACTAACATGTTTACCGTAATCTTCGCCCTGGCTCGCACCGTTGGCTGGATCAGCCACTGGATCGAGATGAACGAGGATCCGGCATCCCGCATCGGAAGACCCCGGCAGATCTACATCGGGCAGCCGGAGCGAGAGGTTAAGCCGATTAACGAAAGAGAGAAGTGCATTATCACGCGCCCGGAAAAGTAATGCTGATTCTGCCGGCGGAATAACCTGAAGAGAACGCCGGAAGGAATCACTCTCCGCTCCCCTCACATAATTGAAAAGGAGCCCGGAATAATTCCGGGCTCCTTTTTCTGTCTCAGTTAAGAGCCGGCCGAATACCGATTTAGCTCAGCAAAAATCCGACAAATTATAATCGCTGTAATCATGCTCCCGGGCTTCCCGGTCATACTTCTTAAAGGCATCGCAGGGCTCCTCCTGAGGCAGCCGGAATCTCTGGCAGATTTCCGTAATAAAGATCTGCATAGAAAACTCGTTCATAGGAAAAAATTCCGCATTTGTCGCGGGATGGAGCCAATTCTTCCTGTCCGCTCCTGGCATCGCATCCCGGTACAGCATCTCCCGGAAGGAATCCGGATCCTCATCAGGCTCATAATCCTTTGTTATCTCCGGAAGACTATAGGCGCAGGCCCCCTCCTTCCGAAAACCGCTGTCCGCGTAACCGCCCTGCCAGCCTTGCGGTATATCAATGACATCATCATCTGTATCCCGGAACCTAATGATCACTCCCTGATACAGCTTAAGACCGCAATAGTAATAATTACCGATGCGCCTTGTCCGCAAATACTGCGGAAAAACTAAAACCGCCCGGGTGACCTCTGCAATTCTGCTCCAGGGGAGCAGCATCACCCCGTCAAGATTGGCCATAAGAAGGTGATTATTCCCGAAAATAAACAATGATTCTCCGGAAGAAAGATATCTGGCGGAATCCAAAACCTTTTCCGGATCCGGCCGGGAGCGGCTCCGCTCTCCGGACTCACGATTACCCCGGCTCCGGGAGATCTGCTTCAGCCACACCTTGCAGGGCGCTCCGGTGAAAAAACCGGAAAGAATGAAGAAGAGCACAAAAAAGAGCACGGGAAGCCCCAGATTCCACAAAAGGAAAGAATCCCATTTCGCCGGATCAAGGCCAACTCCCTCAACACCAACGATCAGACGAAGACCGCCGTAAAGAAACACCAGGAGCGCAATTGCCGCTTTGAAATTCAGGGGAGACAGCCGAAAAAATCGCGTAACCCGAGAAATTACGCCGCCCCGGGAAAGCTGCCTTAAGGGATGCCGGCTCTCGTATGCGGCAAAAGCCCTCTGCCATGCCGGATCCCGGTAATGCCGACCGGTACAGCAGCTTTCTGCTTTAGCGAGAATACGGCGATCATGAAGACGGATCCTGAGCTTATCCGCCAGAAACGCCAAAAGCATCAGGAGGCCTACTGTCACACCAGTAACGGCAAAAGGGTTAAAACCGTAATTCTGGTTTATTAAGAAGGAAATAAATACCCCAAAGGCCAGCAAAGCAAAGATGCTAAACCAGTATATGAAAGCAAGAATCATAGAGAATTCCCTGTGTTAAAAACGCCCCGGCGCGAGCCTGCGCCGGAAACAGAGCTCAGGCGCTCAGAAGAAATCCGACAAATCATAATGGCCGTAATCATGGCCCCAAAATTCATGACTGAACCTCTTACTGACGTCGCAGGGCTCCTTCAGGGGCAGCCGAAATCTCTGGCAGATTTCCTTTATGAAGAGATGCATGGCAAATTCGTTCATGGGAAAAAATTCCGCATGGGTAACCGGATAGCCCCCAGGCGTCCTCCCGGTGCCCCGGGCCGCATCCTGAAGCACCATCTCCCGGAGAGAATCCGGCTCATAATCCGGGCCGGCATCCTCCGCTATCTCAGGGAGGGTATAGCAGTCTCCGTCTTTCCGAAAACACCCGATTTCATATTCAGATCCCTGCCAGAACTTCGGCAGATCGGGGGCGTTATATTCATGCCGGAACGTGATGATCACTCCCCGAAACATCTCAGTGCCCCAGTAGCTTTTATCACCGCCCTCGGGGCGGCGATATACCGGAAAAATCAGAGCTGCCCGGGTAACCTGCGTAATACTGCTCCAGGGAACCGCCATCACCCCATCGGGATTGGCCATAAGAAGGTGCCGCTTCCCGAAAATGAACAGGGATTCTCCGGCGGAAAGATATTTTGCGGAATCAAAAAGCTTTTCAGGATCCGGAAAAAAACCGCCCCGCTGTCCGGACTTATGTTTAGCCCGGCTCCGGCGCACCTGCTTACGCCATATCTTGCCGGGTACTCCGGTAAAAAAACCGGAAATCATAAAGGAAAGCAGAAAAATCAGCACCGGAAGCCAGAGATTCCACAGCAGAAAAGACTCCAATTCCGCCGGATTGCGTCCGAGGCCATCTGTTAAGGAGATAAAACGAACATAGCCGTAAATAACCACCGTGAGCCAAATGGCCGCTTTGAAATTCAGGGGAGAGAACCGGTAAAACCGCCTTACCAGAGAGACAACGCCGCCCCGGGAAAGCTGCCCCAGGGGATGCCGGCTCTCGTATGCGGCAAAAGCCCTCTGCCATTCCGGATTCCGGTAATAATCACCTTCGCAGAAGCTTTCAGCCTGGGCGAGAAGGCGCTCATCATGAGCACGGACATTGAACTTCTTCAGAAAATACGTCAGAAGCAGAACCGGCAGAGATACCAGAACTATGGCAATTGCAACGTTAAAATGAAAATATAAGGCGACAAAATAGGCAATCACCGCCGCCACGAGCATTAACGCGCAAAAGCTGAAAAACATTTTGAGAAACAGCATCACAAATCCTTCTCGGTATTAAAAACGCCTCGGCGCAATCCTGAGATGGAAACCAGAGCGGCTCCTTAACAAAAAAACCCCTGCCGCAATAACCGTAACAGGGGTTAGCGGATCCAAACCGGAATCAGCTTTCCGGTACAGCATTGTCAGCGGGTTCCGCTTCAATATCCGCTGCTCCTTCCTCTGCGCTGTCCTCAGAAGCCGAGGGAGCCGCATCCTCAAGAGCAGCACTCTCCGCATTAGCGCTCCGGGACTGACGTGACGAAGACGGAGCAGGTTTTCCGCGGACGCGGTTCAGACTGTTCAGCCACTTCTCGGTCTCCTCCTGGTTCTGCACCTGGAAGTAGAACAGATCCTCCTGGAGCTTCTGATAATTGGTTAACTCATTGCAGCTATGGGTATCCACATCATTGGAAACCGCTATATAGTGCTCCATAAGCCCGATAGATGAAAAGCTGTATCCGGTGTGTCTGCTGAGCACGCAGGCATACTTGCCGGAGCTCACCACTCCCATGTCCCGGTTATAGGCAAAGCTGAAGCGGCACAGCTTGTTCTTCTGCAAAAGATCGCAGCCCAGAGTGTAAACCTCCCGGCCGGCCAGGGAATGAGCCATCAAAGTGGCCATAATGTCCTTATGGGAGCCCCATCTTTCCGGCACATAATGATCCCGGGACAGCATATAGTCATCGGGGAGATGGAGATAAAAGGGCACCATGTAGCCCAAAACCGATTCCACCGGATGCCGGCTGTAACCGATGCCCCGGAGATTGTGATCCCCGGTGGCGGCGATAATGGTTCTGGGAGCCAGCTCTTCATCGTTTTTAATCCGGGAAATAAAGAGACCCAGCTCATTCAGGGCATATTTATAGGTACCGAATATCACCTCCGTATTGGGGTACGGGAAACGTCCCCTGATATCAGGAGTCAGCTTGGGAGGCAGGACATTGGATCTTACGGGGATGCGGTAAGGAGGATGGTTGGTGACCGTGAGAATTACCATAAAGACCGGCTTGGTCTTTCCGGCCTCATCCTTGGCGCGTTCCGTTTTCAGAATGCTGAAGGCCTTGTCAAAGGTATAACTGTCGTCAACTCCCCAGGTGCCCACGGAGGCATCAGGATAGTCCTTCATGAGAGAAGCTTCGTCAATAATCCGATCAACTCCCTGCTTTTTCAGGAAGTTTCCGATATTTCGCCAGCTCTGGGATCCTCCCGTCACAAACACAATCTCATAGCCGGCCTGTTTATAGGGCTCGACAAAGCTGGTAATGAAGCGAGAGCCGGAATAGGAGGCGGTGGACAGCGAGGCCGAGGGTACCCCGAACAGCAGCCGGGACATGCTGTCCATGGTGCCGTTGCCCTCTGACAGAAAATTAAGCCAGAAATAGTCCCCTGACTCGCCCTTAACATGCTGCGAGAGTTCCCCCAGAGCATTCCACTTGCCGGAGGAACCGGCAATCATAATGTGCCGCCCCCAGCTTTCCATAACAGCCAGTACAATATCCGGAGGATTGCCAGCAATATAATCATCGCGAGGAAGAGTTTCCTTAAATTGCTTAAACGGATCAAGGGTATTAAGCTCCATGCCAAGTTTCTTGTAATCCAGGGCCAAGTCGGTAAACTGCACCCGGGGGATGTCATCCTGCCTGAGATACCACTTCCAGGCCCAGAAGAGATTAATGGGGCCGTTGCTCACGCCCATGTTGACGAGAGCGCTGCGGGATACCGCCGTATGCTCCATGCGGAGAGGCAGCGTGCCCAGGGAGCCCCTGAGGAAAAAGAAATAGAGACCCGCGCAGATCACGGTTCCGGTCAGTAAGAGCGGCACCCCCATTCTGGCATGACCGATGGTATTCCGCATTTTCTGGAACAGCCAGGGATGGATCCAGTGAATAATAAGAGCGCTCAGGATGAGGTACAGCGTGAGACCGCCCAGCCCCCAGTAAACCGGATAATCCACCATCAGGGTGCGGATTACCGCCAGAGGGGATTCGTCCCCTACTGAAAATATAAAGGCATCAATGGGACGGTCGTAGGTTTTGAAATAGAAATAATTAACCAGAGTTGTGACGGCAAGGCAGCTCTGGGCCAGAAGATCAAAGAGCCAGAAAAATTTCTGATAACGCCCTGCCATAGTCTGCCGGAAGCAGAACAAAGCCAGAAGCACCGCCGGGAGATACAAAAAGGCAATGGCCTTCAAATCAAACAGAAGAGCCACCCGGTAAAAGGCAAACTTTTCCGAAGAGGAGATAACCCGGAACCCGGTGCCGATAAAATCATGGATCAGAAAAAACCGCCCGGCCCACAGCACCAGAAGTCCCATAAGGAATCCCAGGGTTATCCTGATGACCAAAAAGCGCATAAACTTGCGATAACTGATTTTAGTGTGGTCGCAAAAACTGAAAATACCCAAGGGAACCTCCCCTTTCATATATAAAACCGCGCCGGCGCCACTTAGATCATACATGATTTGTCATTGCTGACAAATAAGCGTTATCCGATCTGTGAATCTTAAGAAGCAAAATCACGGCCCCGGGATTTTCCGAGAAGATTGCCGGAGATGCTGCCGGGGGTCAGAGCATTAAAAAAGGAAGCCCTGAGGCTTCCCTTTAAATCATTTTTCTGAAAAAGCCGGTTACTGCGCTATACAGGCACACTATGCTGCAGGGAGCACCGGTTTTCTTCCGGATTCAGGATCTCCTTAGAGGGAATCCTTGGAACCAAGCTCCTCGAAGGCTTCCTGGAGACGGGCAATCATGCTCTCCTGACCCTTTCTGAGCCAGGCGCGAGGATCGTAGTACTTCTTGTTAGGAGCGTGTTCGCCTTCAGGATTGCCCAGCTGACCCTGGAGGTAAGCTTCCTTGGCCTTGTAGTACTGGAGCACGCCGTTCCAGGTAGCCCACTGAGTATCGGTGTCGATGTTCATCTTAACTACACCGTAGCTTACGGCATCGCGGATATCCTGAGCGGCAGAGCCGGAACCGCCGTGGAATACGAAGCTTAACGGCTTGGAACCGGCAGGGAGACCCAGCTTCTCGGCAACATAGGCCTGAGAATCGCGGAGAATGGTGGGCTTCAGCTTAACGTTGCCGGCCTGGTATACGCCGTGAACGTTGCCGAAGGAAGCGGCAATGGTGAAGTTCGGGCTGATCTTGATCAGGCGATCGTAAGCGTAGTAAACATCCTGAGGCTGGGTGTAGAGAGCGGATTCGTCCTTGCCGGAGTTATCAACGCCGTCTTCCTCTCCGCCGGTGCAGCCCAGTTCCAGCTCCAGAGTCATGTCGATCTTGGCCATGCGCTCCAGATACTGGCAGCAGAGGTCAACGTTGTCCTTGAGAGACTCTTCGGAAAGGTCAATCATGTGGGAGGAGAACAGAGGCACGCCGTGCTCGGCATAGTACTTCTCGCCGGCATCCAGAAGGCCGTCAATCCACGGCAGGAGCTTCTTGGCGCAGTGGTCGGTGTGCATGATAACCGGAACGCCGTAGGCAGCGGCAACGTTGCGGGTATGGAGAGCAGCGGAGATGGAGCCCAGCACCTGAGCCTGCTGGCCTTCCAGCTTAAGTCCCTTGCCGGCAATAAACTGAGCGCCGCCGTTGGAGATCTGCACGATTACCGGAGCCTTGGCAGTGCGGGCAGCTTCGATTACGGCATTGATGGAATCGGTGCCGACGCAGTTAACAGCAGGAATGGCAAAACCATGCTCTCTGGCAACTTCAAAAACCTTGTTCAAATCCTTTCCGGCAACTACGCCAGGCTTTACAACATCTAAAATCTTAGTCATTTGGACATTTCCCAAAAATTGAATAAAGAGACAAAACGAAGCGGGAGGATAAATCCTCCCGTGGAACTATAAAAGAATATTAAGCCTTTTCAGCTGCGCGCTTTTCAAGAATTTCCACAGCCGGAAGCTTCTTGCCCTCAACAAACTCCAGGAAGGCGCCGCCGCCGGTGGAGATATAGGAAATCTTGTCGGTCACGCCGTACTTCTGGATGGCATTGATGGTATCGCCGCCGCCGGCAACGGAGAAGCCTTCGCTTTCGGCAATGGCTTCGGCCATAGCCTTGGTGCCGGCGCCGAACTGATCGAATTCAAATACGCCAACCGGGCCGTTCCAGAGAATGGTCTTGGCGTTCTTAATGGTATTGCAGATTTCTTCCATGGTCTTGGGGCCCAGGTCGAAAATCATATCGTCATCAAGAACATCCTTCACATCCTTGGTTTCAGCAGCGGCGCTCTCGCTGAATTCCTTGCCGGTAACCACGTCAACTACCTCGGGAATCTTGGTCTCCTTGGCGATCTTGGCGGCTTCGTCCACGAGATCGTTCTCGTAAAGGGACTTGCCTACCTTGTTGCCCTGAGCGGCAATAAAGGTATTGGCTATGCCGCCGCCTACAATCAGGAGGTCAGCGATCTTGGAAAGGGAATGGAGCACGGTAAGCTTGGTGGAAACCTTGGAACCGCCTACAATGGCAACCATCGGATGAGCAGGATTGTCCATGGCCTTGCCCAGAGCATCAAGCTCGGCAGCGAGGAGCGGGCCGGCGCAGGCAACGGGAGCGAACTCGGCAGCGCCGTAGGTGGTGCCCTGAGCGCGGTGAGCGGTGCCGAAGGCGTCCATTACGAATACGTCGCAGAGAGCGGCATACTTCTTGGCCAGAGCTTCGTCGTTCTTCTTTTCGCCCTTGTTGAAACGGCAGTTTTCCAGAACTACCACTTCATTCTCGTTTACTTCAACCGGAGTATCAAGATAGTCCTTTACCAGACGTACCGGAACATCCAGAAGTCCCTTCATGTAATCAACTACAGGCTTAAGGGAGAATTCCTCGTTGTATTCGCCTTCGGTAGGACGGCCCAGATGGGAGGTAACCATAACCTTGGCGCCCTTCTCCAGAGCAAGCTTAATGGTGGGCAGAGTAGCGGTTATGCGCTTGTCGGAAGCAACCTTGCCATCCTTTAAAGGTACATTCAAATCTGCGCGAATCAGAACCCGCTTGCCAGCCAGATCCAAGTCAGCCATCTTGATAATAGACATTGTGTGATCCTCAACGGAGTAAAAATGAAAAAACCAAACCAGCCCCGCAGAATAAAAGACCCGCAGCGCCGGTTTATTCAGACTGAGTTAATTCTACTCCATTTTCCCCGCCCTGTCTGTATTCATAAGGATATTATCCTCGCAAATCCGCTGATTTTGACACATGAAACGGAGTTCCGCCCGGAACATGTCATATCTCATAATATGGCAGGTTCCAGCGCGATGTACTCTCCCCATTCATCTGCTTCCGGGAATACTCGCTTAATCTCCTCCGGGAGTTCCCTGGTAAAGCGATACTCTGACACTCCGGCAGGTTTTTGCATATCCTTAAGCGCATATTCTGCCGCAGTCTTGTTCTTATTATCACGGCGCAGTATTAAACCTATTGAGGGGTTATCCCTCTCTGTTTTCAGCTTTTCATCAGCAAGAGAGAGGCAGAGATTCATTTTTTCGGCAGCTTCCGGAATCAACTGCCCGGTTTTCAGATCGGAAGCCGCATCTGCGACCACGACTGCCGCCACATAACAGTGCAGGAAAGTGTTGTAAAACAAAATACCCCGCGGGTATTCATTCCAGTCAGGTGTTAATGGGTACCGCTGCCCCATGTATGCGAATCCTGAGCCCTTCTTCAGTTCCCGGACATTGCCAGCCTGAACAATCATACTGGCAGGAACGGAAATTAAAGTTCCGAGGAATAGTAATCAAGAATGAAAGTGCCTCTGGCACTTTCTGGTTAATAACTAAAGGGGCTTGGTTATAGGCAGGGGGGACGCAGATCAGAGCAAGCATGTTCATTTTAGTTCGCACCTGAGGCAGGGTATGAAACACTTACCCACACATACTTACTACAGAAGATGCGTTTTTTAATCATGAGATGCCGATGTTATTTTGCAACAGTCATAAGCATCTCATAGTCCAATCTATCCTCACGTGATGAAGAATGTCATGAATAATCCGGATAATCTCGAACTCCAGTAAGCATCTCTATGTCTGTGTCGCTCCAATATTTATTGCTCCATCTGTAATAGCGCTCTTTCCTTTTCTTAAAAATCCTGAATGGCATTTTGGTATTATCATACAGATGAAAAACATCACACACTTCTACAAGCTGAGGAATCAGTTTTAGCGCCCGCTCGTAACGCTGTCTGATTTTTTCTGCCGGCACTCCATGTCCGCCAAGCGCTTCACGAGCTTCTACTCTGGCAATATTTATCTCAACATCGGACGTTAGCACATAAATTCCACGCACAAAATACCCCTGCTGTTTAGCTCTCCTCAAAAGCAGGAGATTTCTGTCTGTGGACAATACAGTTTCAAATGTAAAGTCCTTCTTTTCAGAAATCATTTTCTCCCGAAGTTCTTCAGCCTTTTCTGCCGCTTCAAGATCTGTACATAGCGTAGCCCTTTTTATATCATCAGCGTTGACATATTCTCCAACCGTCTTTGCCATCTTTGTAATTGTTGTTTTGCCACTGCCATTTGGGCCTGCAAATACCATAACCTCAGGAAGTCGTGTTGCGAGTGTCTCCGACATACTTGCGCCTCCCATCTGGATATTCAAGGTATGCTTTTTTTAACTCATCGTCATATCTGGCTACAGGAAGTCCCTTTATTTTTCTGATTTCATCATCTATTCTGATAGATGCCTTAAACCGCTCTGTAAGCTCCTCGTCAGAAATTCCGCAAGTCGAATCCAATTCATTAGCCACTTCAATAATCTCTTCCATGCGAAACTCCTTTTCAGTTGATCTTTCACGCATTCAAATGAAAATCTGATCTCCCCTGCCTGATCGGAAGCCACAGGCAGTTTTGCTCCTAAACAGTTCTTGAGTAAGATATAAGCAGAGACATTATGCCAAGTTTCCACTGCGGAATCACTGTCAGATTCGCCTTCCGCTCCAATTTTGCAGACACCGTCTGCAAAATTTAGTTTCTCTGAAAATCTCAACCTCCTTCCTAGCCGGCCACGGCAGATCCCGGACATTGTCAAGCCTGAGCAATCAATACTGGCAGGAACGGAAGTTAAAGTTCCGAGGAATAATAATTAAGAAGGAAGACGCCTCTGGCGCTTCCTGTTTAATGATTAAAGGGGCTCCGCCCCTTTACCCCTGAAACTGCCTCGTAATTCAAATATCGCAGCGTGTGACCGTCTCTTAAGGCCGGAATAAGGGGGCATGCGGAAGCTTAACATATACGCCTCCGGCATGGGCAAAACGCCGCCCCGCAGGGGAGTGTTCATTTTAGTTCGTGCTGTACCTGTACCTGAGAGCGGGGCTCGGCCCTCAGGCAAAAAGGCCCGGACTAACACTCCGGGCCATACCTAAACTGACGGCAAAAGCCCCGCCAAACCTGCTGTCAGAAGACTGAGAAATTCCCTGATCTGCTAAAACGCTTCCCAATATGTCAAACTGAATTCCCCGGAGACAGAAAAGGGAGGATCTCTCCCCCCCTTTATCATTTAAGCAGTTACTGCTCTCCGGACGCCCTGAGACGCCGGCTCAGGCAGATTTCAGAACATGCTCTCTGCCAGAGCGACCGCATTTTCCACGGTAAACCCGAAGAACTTGAAGAGCTTATCAGCCGGAGCGGATTCGCCGTAGGTATCCATACCGAGCACCTTGCCGTCAAGGCCAACATAACGGTACCAGAAGGAGGATACGCCGGCTTCAATGGCCAGTCTTCTGCGGCAGGAGGACGGGAGCACGCTCTCCCGGTATTCCGGACTCTGGGCATCAAATACTTCGGTGCAGGGCATGGAAACCACCCGCACCTTGCGGCCGTCCTTTTCCAGCACGTCGGCAGCCTTCATGGCCAGCTCCACCTCAGAACCAGTGGCGATAATGATAAGATCCGGATCCTCTGAGCCTTCCCGGAGCACGTAGCCGCCCTTACTGATGGCATCAAGCTGCTCGGAAGTGCGCTCCATCTGGGGGAGTCCCTGTCTTGAGAACACCAGAGCGCTGGGACGATCCTGGGATTCCACGGCCATTTTCCAGCATACGGCAGACTCTACCTGATCGCAGGGTCTCCAGGTATTGAGGTTCGGGGTCAGTCTGAGGGATGACAGCTGCTCCACCGGCTGATGGGTGGGGCCGTCTTCGCCGAGACCAATGGAGTCATGGGTGAAGACGTAGATCACCGGAAGCTTCATGAGAGCGCTCATGCGCACGGCATTCTTGGCATATTCCATGAAGATAAGGAAGGTAGCACCGTAGGGAATGAAGCCGCCATGGAGATAAACGCCGTTCATGATGGCGCTCATGCCGAACTCCCGGACACCGTAATGCACGTAGTTTCCGGAAGCATCGTCAGGAGTAATGGAAACGGAGCCGGAATACTCTGTGAGGTTGCTGGGAGCCAGATCCGCAGAACCGCCCAGAAACTCGGGCAGCAGGGGCCCGAAGGCGTTCAGGGTGTTCTGACTGGCCTTTCTGGTAGCTACCTTGGCAGGATTGGCCTGAAGATCCCGGATATAGGCGGCGGACTTTTCAGCCCAGTCTGCGGGAAGCTTATGCTCAATGCGTCTTAAAAGCTCGGCGGCCAGATCCGGATATTCCTTCCGATACCCTTCAAAAAGATCATTCCAGGCCTTTTCTTTGGCAGCGCCGGCTTCCCGGGCATTCCAGGCCTGATAAATATCCTCGGGGATCTCGAAGGGCCCGTAATTCCAGCCCAGCTTCTTCTTGGCAAGTACAATTTCCTCATCGCCCAGCGGGGAGCCATGACACTTCTGGGTGCCTTCCTTGCTGGGAGAACCGAAGCCGATAATGGTCTTGCAGCAGATGATGCTGGGTTTGTCATGCTCGTTCTGAGCGTTTCTGACGGCGGCGGCAATGGCCTCAGGATCATGTCCGTTAACCTTCTGGACATGCCAGCCGTAAGCCTCAAAGCGCATGGCGGTATCCTCGGCAAACCAGCCGGAGGTCTTGCCGTCAATGGAGATGCCGTTATCGTCCCAGAAGGCAATGAGCTTGCCCAGCTTCAGGGTGCCGGCCAAAGAACAGGCCTCATGGGAAACACCCTCCATAAGACAGCCGTCCCCCATGAACACGTAGGTATAGTGATTAACCACCTCATAGCCCGGACGATTGAACTGCGCGGCAAGAACCTTTTCGGCCAGAGCCATGCCCACGGCATTGGTAATGCCCTGTCCCAGAGGGCCGGTGGTAGTCTCCACGCCGGCGGTATAGCCGTATTCCGGATGCCCGGGAGTGCGGGAATGCAGCTGTCTGAAATTCCTCAGATCCTCAAGGGAAAGATCATAGCCGGTAAGGTGCAGGAGAGAGTACAGCAGCATGGAGCCATGGCCGTTGGAAAGCACAAAGCGATCCCGGTTAAACCATTTGGGATTGGCCGGATTGTGATTAAGAAAATCGTGCCACAGCACTTCGGCAATGTCGGCCATGCCCATGGGGGCTCCCGGATGACCGGAATTTGCCTTCTGAATTGCATCCATGCTGAGAGCGCGAATCGCATTGGCCATGTCTTTCTTTGTAGCCATCTCTGTTAACTCCTGAAAAATAAAAAGCGGCAGCCTCAGGGGCCTGCCGGAAACATCCTGAACCGGACGCTATTGTAACATGATTTAAAAAAACGGTTTCATCGGTTCCGCGGTTACGGGATCTGGGAATACTGTTCCCCCAGCATCTCAGCCAGCCTGACCGCGCCGTCATAGTTAAATTCCTGCACTTCTTGGGATTCTGAAGATTTGCCCTCCAAAACCCCCATTTCCACAATATTCTGGTTCAGCCACAGCGGCATATCCTCCAGATACCGGTCGGAAACCGAACTGTCCGCCGGAATGATAAGACGCATGCGATTGGAATATACCGGGCCGTAGAAAATTCTGTTAACCCCTTCCCTCATGCGGGCGATTTCGTTCCGGATCTCGATTTTGCTCTCCGCCGGGGCGTTGCTGTTGAGCTGCGTGAATTCCACCACCTTCTGCCGGTAATCAAACCAGTAATTGTGCCAGATTTTTCTCTCGCCGTTGCTGATGGCGGAGAAAAAGAACGAATATACCACGTTCATGTTGTAATTAAAGGTGGCCAGCCTGAGGTTCCTGATGGCGCCGGACTTGTCGCCGAATTCGCCGAAATACATCACCCCCGCATCTTCGGCCAGCTCGCACCACTGGCAGTTATCCAGAGAACCGTTAATAACGTCCGCGCCGGACTCCTTAATCAGCATGGCAGCCGCCTGAGTGCCCAAATTGTGATCATTGTCGATCCAGAGAAGATGCACCTTGGCAAAGGGGTTAACCCGCTGCACCCCGAGAGCGAAGGCATTTACCGAGCGATCCTTGTTGTTGTGATTGATTTCCGAAATATACCCCACGTGTCCGGTTTTGGTCATCCGTCCCGCCAGAAGTCCCTGAAGATACTTGATTTCATAGGTGCGGGGAATGTAGTTAATCACGTTGTTTTCCCGGGAATCTCCGTCATACATGAAAAAGGTAACCCCGGGATACGACCGAAAAAGATTTCCCAGCTCCACATCATAAACAAAGCCGTGAATGAATATGTGAGTGAAGCCCCGGGAAACATACTCGCTTACGATCCGCCCCACGTTGTCGACCCGGGCATTTTCCACCACGGCAAGATCTATTGACGGAAAATTCCGCGCCGATTCCACAAAGCCCCGGAGATGGAGATAATTCTTTTTGTCGTTCCGGGACAGCCCCTTCTGAATCAGGAGCACCTTCTCCGAGCCGCTGTCGGAATAATAGCTCTCCCGGTAGCCGTCGCTGTGTCCCATGGAGGAGCTGTAGCCGTCAACGATAAACCAGAGTATTACGGAAAATATCGCCGCGTTCACGCACAGGAAAAGGATGCGTCTGTCATACTTCATAGCTCGTCCACTCCCTCCACGAACCAGTCCATGCTGTACATGACGTAAAGAGGATCCAGCCGGGCCCCCCGGGACAGCCGGAGTTCGCCCTTGTTGTCATAGATGGGGCCGGTAAACACGTCAAAACGGGACTGCACCATAAGATTGAAGATCTTATCCATTTCCGTCAAAGCCCGATCCGGCAGCAGCTTGTAATTAACATGGCGGATGATGGTATTCCCCGACTGAAAATCCACCCACTGGCTGCCGGACTGGAACATGCCCTCATTAACCGAGGACATGAAGTGCTTGTAGAACACCCCCCATCTCCAGGAAGCCTCGGCCAGGGAATTTTCCCGGTAGTAGTGCCCGCCGTTGTTGCCGTAGGAAATGCAGAGAATGCCTGCATGGTAGCAGAAGATATCCACATCATCAGTGTCAATGCCGTGGGTAATGGCCTGAATCCGCGGATATTTATGATAAAGCCGGCTGATGGCATCCTGAATCTTTTCATGCTCATGCCAGGTATGAGCCATCACCACATGCAGTCTGGCATCCGGTCGCACATAACGAAGTCCCATGGCAAAGGCATTCACATCCCGGTAGGTCTCGGGATTCGGTTCGGCGGCGACAAAGCCGAACTCCGACGAATCCACCGCATACCCGGCCATGATGCCGGTAATGTATCTGATATTGTGCATCTTGCCGCTGTAGGACAGGAGATTCGGCCGCTGCTCCACCCGGTCGTCAAAAATCCCCGCAAAAAAATACTGCGGGTACTCCAGGGCCTTCTCGTTAATGCAGGCGGTGAACTCATAGCTCGGCGCCATAATAAGCCCGCCCTTGCCCCGGGTGGCCTCCACAAAGCGATCAATGTAGCTCAGGCACTTTTCATGATTCACGCTGTCATGAATTTCAGACTGAAGACCCAGATGATTCACCGCCTCCAGAAGGCCGTCAATGTGGGCATCGGCCCAGGAGCTGTCCCCCCGGAGACCGTTAACCAGCAGCATTACCATCACCTTTTGCTTGGGAGCCAGTTCATCCTCGATAACCACCTGAGTCTTGAAATCGTAATAAAACAAAATCAGGATGGCCAGTCCCATCACAATCAGGGACAGCATAATCGCCTGAAGCTGGTAATATGCCGCAAACTCTTTGGAGTTCTTCACGCCTTCTGCCCCTCTGTATCCTTGTCTATGAAACACTCATCCCGCGCTAAGAGATCCTCAAACTCCTGAAGCGGCATGGGCTTGGCATAATAGTAGCCCTGACAGTACTCGCAGCCCAGCCCCCGGAGGATCTCCTTCTGCTCGTAGGTCTCAATGCCCTCTACCAGGGTATGAATATTAAAGTGGTGCGCAATGGAAATAATGTCCTTGATCAGAAGCACGCTCTGGGAACGCTTCTTGCGCACATCGATGCGATCCACAAAGGACTTGTCGATTTTAATGATGTCAAAGGGCATGAGAGAAAGATTCGACAGCGAGGAGTATCCGGTGCCGAAGTCATCCATGGAAATCTTGAAGCCCAGCTTCTTGATGTCCCGGAGCACCTCCTGCACATGCTTGACATCGTCAATGGTGGCGCTTTCCGTAATCTCAATGTCGATGTAGGGCACCAAATCCTCCGCGCCCTGGATCTGCCGCTCCAGATCCGAAACCAGATTGGCGTTCATAAACTGCACCTGAGAACAGTTCACGGATATCGGCACCTGGCGGTAGCCCTTTTCCTTCCAGGCGCGCTGATACTCCAGCACCGTTTTGAAGACAAAGTTGTCAATAAGAGCGATGGAACCGTTTCTCTCGAAAATCGGAATAAACTGATACGGGGGCCGGATGCCATCAAACTTGTAGTTCCACCTTATCAGGGCCTCAGCGCCGTACAGCTTGTTGGTCTTAAGATCATACTTGGGCTGGAGATACACCAGAAATTCTCCCCGATCCAGAGCAGGCTGAAGCTCATGCTCGATCTGCTCGGAACGGATGATCTCAAGACGCATGGCCCGGTCATAGACGGTAATGGTGTGACATCTGATATTGAGAGCCTTCTGGGAAATGGCAATGGCGCAGTTGTCCAGATCATAGTCCAGCCGATCCCCGCCGGTTTCGCTCATGATCTCTTCGTCAAAGACGCAGTTGGTGATGCCGGCCACAAAGTAGGCCTTGAAATCCACTCCGGGAATGGTTTCCAGATCCTTCAGAAATTCCCCGATGTAATCCCGGACATACTGAATGTCAGCATTGCGGTAGAGGATGACGAAATAGTCCTGCACCCGGGCGATAAACACATCGGGATCGGTAACCCGCCGGAAGATCTCCGCGGAATGAAGCTCGATTCTTTCGGTCTCCTCGAAGCCGTACAGCCGGGTGATATACTGCCGGTTTACCATTTCCAGCTTCACCATGAAGAGATCCTTGCCGTCAAAGCTGCCGGCAATAAACTTGTCAAACACCTCCCGGAGCCGGGCCTTGCTGAAAAGACCGGTAACCTCATCCTGATAGGCCAGATTGTAGATTCTTTTCTGATTCTGGTTAACGGTAAACTCGTAACTCAGGAGCAGGATGAGCAAAACCAGCATGGTGGCTACCTCTACCACCAGGAACATGCCCATCACCACCCGGGGATTGTTGTTTACCACATCCACGGGAATCAGCATGGCGTAGCTCCAGCCGTCAAACTGGGTGGGGGTGATGGAAAGATAGTGCTCCGGATAGCGATCCACCTTATAGAGGTAAATCTCATTGACGTTCTGCTCGATGATGTTCTTCATCTCGGCCGGAGAGGTTTCCTGATAACGGTGACTCAGCACATTAAAGGTAAAGTACGGCAAAAGTCTCCCGTCAGTGGAATGATTGACGTACACCACATCGGAGAGATTGTAAAGCAGGTACGTCATCACCGTTCTTTCGGTTTTGATGAAGTTGTTGCCCCGGTTCAGATACTCGATAAGCTCGTCATCCGAGGAGCGAATGAACATGACGTATTTGATGTAGTCGATGCTGTAGACGGGCACCGCAAATATTACGTCATAGCTGCCGCCGGAGGTGGAGGAGGCGATGGTGACCACCGCATTGCCCTGAAAGGCGCCGGAGATCTTCTGAAAAACGTCCCGGGAAATCATGTCCCCGTGGAGGGTAACGCCGTGGATGTCCACCACCCCCACCGTGGAAAAGCCGGTGACATCGGTAACGCTCTGGAGAGCCCTGATAGAGCTGCTGCCGCCGATGTTCTTGCTGTCACCCAAGGTCAGCGCCACGGACTTCATGGCATCGATAATGCCGGCAAAGCTCTTGTTGATGGCTTCGGTTTCAATCAGAGACTGCCGGACGAAATTATCCTTGACGTTGCCGTACATGACCTCCCGGATTTTATTCTGAAACACCAGAGACACTGCCATAAGGATAAGCGTCATAATAACCACAATTATGACGGTCTGGCGATAGTTGCGTAAATCACTGAGGCGAAGCATATAAGGCACATTCAGGAAGGAAAGACGGATCCGGAGGGAGATTATATACAAAAAACCTGAAAAATAATGTTTTTCAGGTCATGAAAAATCACAAGCTCCCCCGCCGCAGTCTGTCCGGGATCACAAAACAGGCATCGGCCGGTTCCGGCATCTCCGGCACCCGGAGAGCCGTTTTCTGTCGGAAATTACTGTCAGAAATTAGAACCGTTCCAGCCCCAGTCGGATACCGGAGTATAGGTGATATAGAGAGCGCCGCCGTCCACTCCGTAATCAGAAGTGAGAATCCTGGTGAGCTCCGCGGTCATTCTGTTGTAATCCTGGGACGAGGCGCTCCCGTACAGACTCACGGCAACAAAGGCTCCCGCAGGCTGTTTTTTGCCGGCAAACCAGAGATCGGCGCCATCGCTGATGGCTACCATAAGATAGCTCTCCGGCTTGTGAATAATAGCTGCGGCCTTGCCCAGCGCGGTTTTAAGATTCTCCTTCTCGGAATCGGAAAGCTTTTTAGCCACCCTGACATCAATAAAAGGCATAGTTACTCCCTCTTCATCACATTTGAATTGCTCCCCTGCCGCATTCCCGCCCTGCCGTTTTTCCGGAGAACTTACCGGAAAAAGCCTGATAAAAATGCAGGACAGAAACCCGGAAACACGGGGACAAGGATAGCAGCAAATAAAGCACCGTTTCAAAATATGCCCGCCCTCGCCTCTTCTTTTTGCGGACTGGTTCCCGAAATGGCAGCTGCAAAGATTGCTCCCAGGACTGCCGACACCTCCAAAGCAGTCAGAACAGCAGTCCCGAACCGCTGCCCCCGGAAAATCCGGTTTCATGATAAAATTTCGGCAGCAGAGTTCGGAACCGGGCTTATCTCCGGCATCCGGAAAAATATTCAAGGAGAAACACATGACCAGATTATTCACCTCTGAGTCCGTATCAGAGGGACATCCTGACAAAATTGCGGATCAGATATCAGATGCCGTGCTGGATGAAATTTTTAAAAGCGACACCGAAGCTCATGTAGCCTGCGAAACCTTTGTAAAAACCGGCATGGTGCTGGTGGGCGGCGAAATCACCACCTCCACCTGGGTAGATATTGAAAGCCTAGTGCGCAAAATCGTCTGCGACATCGGCTACAACAGCTCTGACGTGGGCTTTGACGGCAACTCCTGCGCCGTGCTGAACGCCATCGGGAAGCAGTCCCCGGATATCAACCAGGGGGTTATCCGGGCGGATCCCCGAGATCAGGGCGCCGGAGACCAGGGCCTCATGTTCGGGTATGCCTGCAATGAAACCGACGTGCTCATGCCCGCCCCCATCACCTATGCGCATCGGCTGGTAATGCGGCAAGCCAAGCTCAGAAAGGAAGGAGCGGTGAAGTGGCTCCGTCCCGATGCCAAGAGCCAGGTTACCTTCATCTACAATGATGACGGCTCGATTCAGGGCGTGGACACCGTGGTGCTGTCAACCCAGCATTCCCCGGAGGTGGCCAACAAGGAGCTTCATGAATTCGTGATTGAAGAAATCATCAAAAAGACCATTCCCGCCAAGTGGATCTCCCCCCGCACCCGCTTTCTTATCAACCCCACCGGACGCTTTGTTATCGGCGGCCCCATGGGAGACTGCGGCCTTACCGGACGCAAAATCATTGTAGATACCTACGGCGGCTATGCCAGACACGGGGGCGGGGCCTTCTCCGGCAAGGATCCCTCCAAGGTGGACAGAAGCGCTGCCTATGCCGCCCGCTACGTGGCTAAGAACATCGTGGCCGCCGGTCTGGCTAAGAAGTGCGAAATTCAGATCTCCTACGCCATCGGCGTGGCCAAGCCGGTTTCCCTGAGCATTAACACCTTCGGTACCGGAACCATCTCCGAGGAAAAGCTGATCTCCCTGGTAAACAGCACCTTCGATTTAAGACCCTTCGGCATTATCGAAATGCTGAACCTGAAGCGGCCCCTTTATTTCAAAACCGCCGCTTACGGTCATTTCGGGAGAGAGGAGTTCCCCTGGGAGCAGATCGACAAGGCGGAAATGCTGCGGCACGAAGCTCACGACTAAAGCTTCCTCAGTCTCCGGGCAAATCAGACAGCCCGGACTTTTCGGGCAACGGATAAAAGAAAGGCGGAGCCCTGAAAGCCCGCCTTCTCATTTCTCAAAACACTGCAATATCAGGTCAGTTCACCGTATCAGCCGCGGCGCACCTCCTGACGGAGCAGGCTGATGCTCTTAAAGCGCTCCCATTCCTTTGCCGAATCGGAACGCAGAAGCCCCATGATTTCGCTTCGGGACATGCCGGAGGGATAGAGCACCACATAGCTTACGTCCCCCTCCTTAAGATATCCTTTCTCGCCGAAGGGGGTATAGCGGGTGGCTCCGATGCTGATAACGGCGTATTCCGGCCAGTTTGAGAGAGCCAGATATTCAGAAATGTTTTCTCTGGGGCCTTCATCCTGCTGGTTATTCATCCGCTCTGTAATCCAGGAAAGAAGCTCTTCGTACATATAGCTGTAGTCCTTTACCGCGCTGTCAATGCCGTATTCATGGATAACCCCGTCTCTTTTCAAAAACGAGGCAATGCGGTATCCGGCGATATTGCCCGCCGAAGAAAAGGAATCAATTCTGATGAGATTGGCGGAAAGACCCTTGGTACCGGGGCCCCAGTTTTTCTTGGTGCTGATCTTCACTGGGCCCGGTCTTCTGATGGAGCAGTCATTATAGGCCCCGAAATACTCCGGTATCAGCCCGGTGACCTTATGATCCCCGTTATATTGAATACGGGCCAGAATCCCCACCTCGGGCTCGGTCTGAAGACAGGCATCAGGTTCGTCATTCGGAATGCGGATCTCCTCAGAGGTCAGCGGGAAAACCTTAAGAAAGGAATCTGCCATTGTCCCGCCCGGGGTCGGAAGATAAAACGGAAACACCGCCTTGGGAGCCCGGGCATCTGCCGTCTTTACATCCTTAAAGCTTTCCGCTTCCCCGGCCTGCTCCAGGTGTCCGGCGAAATTTCCGGCCACGCCGAGACCGATAACTCTGGTTAAATCCATAAACCGCTCCTCCAAAATAGTTAATGACAAGCATTATCATTCTACTCCGGGAAGATCGGGTTAGCCACAGATCTGTCATGAAGAACGATGATGCGAAGGTTTGGTTTTTGGAGTTATTCATGACGCTCAATAATGGATCAAAACTTGATTTAAACCGTCACTCGTCCGGAGGACATTCTCCAGGAGCAAGGAACAAGGCTGACTTGGAACGGGAAAGAAAAATTGCCGGCGGGAAATCGCTTTACCACCAGAGGAAATGCGGGGAACTCAGTTTTCCCGAAACATCAAGCCAGAGCGGCTCAGGGGGCAGCAAAAAAAAACTGCGTCAGGATTAGAGGGAAACACACAGGAGAACGGTGAATCAACTCCCCCGAACTTTAAGGCACTAATCCTAATGCCGGTTACCGAAACCCCATAAAAAACAACGATCAGGCTGACTTTCTCTGCTGTTTCAGAAGTTCTTCAAATTCCGGAACAGTCATGTTGAGATTGCTTGCTGCATTCTCTAAACTGATTTGCTTCTTATTATAAAGCTTGATAATCATGTTCATTTCGATTTCCGGGGTGATATTTTTAATCACCTCCTTCTCTTTCTCCTTGTCTCTCGCTTCGTCCCTCTTATCCATATAATCGCTGTATTCTTGCTCAGATTTAAATACCTGGTTCATCTCGCACTCCATTTCTGCTTTATGGTCATCAATAAACTTCACAAAAAGTCCGTCTCACAAACGCATCCTAGCTTTGGTGATTTGACCAATGATTGAAGAGAAAACACGGGAGTTCGGGTGAATTAACTCCCCCGAACTTTAAGGAACTAATCCCGATGGACGGTTACCGAAAAACCATGAAAACAACCATCAGGACGACTTTCTCTGCTTTTTCAGCAGTTCTTCAAATTCTGGAACAGTCAGGTTGAGCTTGTTTGCGGCACCTTCAACAGGAATCAGATGCTCTGTGTAAAGCTCGATAATCAACTCCTTCTCTTTCTCCTTGTCTCTCGCTTCGTCCCTCTTATCCATATAATCGCTGAATTCTTGCTCAGATTTAAATACCTGTTCCATTTCACACTCCATTTCTGCTTTATGGTCATCAATAAACCTTACGAAAAGTCCGTATCCCAAACACATCCTAGCTTTGGTGATTTGACCAGTGATTGAAGAGAAACACGAGAATTCGGGAGAACTAACTCCCCCGAACTTTAAGGAACTAATCCCGATAACGGTTACTGAAAAACCATGAAAACAACCATCAGGCCGACTTTCTCTGCTGTTTCAGCAATTCTTCAAATTGCGGAACAGTCATGTTGAGATTGCTTGCTGCGGTCTCTAAACTGATTTGCTTCTTATCATAAAGCTCAATTATCGTCTCGATTATCGCCTGCTTTCTAATTTCCGGGGTGATATTTTTAATCACCTCCTTCTCTTTCTCCTTGTCTCTCTCATCCATATAATCGCTGTATTCTTGCTCAGATTTAAATACCTGTTCCATTTCACACTCCATTTCTGCTTTATGGTCATCAATAAATTTCACGAACAGTCCGTACTTCGAACGCATCCTAGCTTTGGTGATTTGACCAGTGATTGAAGAGAAACACGAGAATTCAGGGGAACTAACTCCCCCCGAACCGGCTCCCCCCGAACCGGCTCCCCCCGAACTTTAAGGCACTAATCCTGATGTCTGGTACAAAAACCCCATGAAAACAACAATCAGGCTGACTTTCTCTGCTGTTTCAGCAGTTCTTCAAATTCCGGAACAGTCATGTTGAGATTGCTTGCTGCGTTCTCTAAACTGATTTGCTTCTTATCATAAAGCTCGATTATCGTCTCGATTATCGCCTGCTTTCTAATTTCCGGGGTGATATTTTTAATCACCTCCTTCTCTTTCTCCTTGTCTCTCGCTTCGTCCCTCTTATCCATATAATCGCTAAATTCTTGCTCAGATTTAAATACCTGTTCCATTTCACACTCCATTTCTGCTTTATGGTCATCAATAAATTTCACGAACAGTCCGTATCGTTTCTTCTCGCACTCTTCCCGGAGCTCATTTACAAATTGTACATGATCCCTTTGATTTCGTCTGAGATCTGCGGCAAGCTTACAGACTCCGAT
>DFFT01000005.1 GCA_002372325.1 Succinivibrionaceae bacterium UBA3769
CCCCGGAGGATCGGATCCGCATTGCGAAGGAAAAGATGGCCGCTCTTAAGGCTGCCAAAGCCGCAGGAGCCAGCCGGAAGGACGTCCCGGAAAATCAGGATCGGTTATAGGATTCGCGTAATATCGCCCGGTGTCTCCAAGATGCCGAACATGCAAAGGAACCGCGCACATGAACAGCAGCTTTACCCTGGAAAGCGCTCCCCATGACCTGGGAGTGACCGCTACCGGCAGGATCATGAAGATTCTGATCCTGACTCTGATCCCGGCTTTGCTGGTAAACATTTACTTCTACGGCTTCGGAGTGCTTATCAATGTTTTACTGAGTCTCGTGGCCTGTCTCGTCACCGAAGGCGTGATGCTCCGGCTCCGGAAAAGGCACCTTAACCTCCTGTGGCGGGACAACAGCGCTGCGGTAACCGCTGTTATTCTGGGACTTACCCTGCCCCAGCTCCTCCCCTGGCATCTCACGGTTATCGGATCGGTATTCGCCATCGCCCTCGTGAAGCATGCCTTCGGGGGCCTGGGGCAGAACGTGTTCAATCCGGCTATGGCGGCCTTTGTCTTTCTGCTGATAAGCTCTCCCGTGCAGATGACCAGCTATGTGTCTCCGGTGCCCGGGAACTGGGAGCATCTCACCCTGTCCCGCAGCGCTCAGGCGATTTTCGGCAGCGCTGCTGTCCGGGACAGCGTCCGCAAGGAAACTCATGACGCCATTCTGGAAAGCCTTGTTATGCCCCGGGACAAGAAAGAGTTTTTTAAGCTCGCGGACAGCTTCACCGGGCCCACCTTCCTTACCGACGTCATGCACGAAAGGCCGGCGAAGGCCAATCCCGAAGCCTCGGTGCAGGGCTGGGTTGAAGGCGCCCGGGGCACCGGGGATCTCCCCTGGCTCTTTATCGGACACCTCTGTACCAGTCTGGCCTTTCTTCTCGGGGGCATTATTCTTATGGTCTTCCGGGTCATTGACTGGCGGATCCCGGTTTCCTTCCTCACGGTCTCCGGCGGGCTTTTCACTGTGTTCTGGGCAGTAAGTCCGGAGGCGTTTCTCGCTCCGGCCTGGCATCTCATATTCGGGGCCACCGTATTCGGAGCCTTCTATATCATGACGGATCCCGTAACCGCCGTCCCGAAGCCTCAGGGAGCCTGGATCTTCGGCGCCACCGTGGCCGTGATCTTCGTGATTATCCGGAATCTGGGGGGCTACCCCGATGCCATGGCCTTCAGCGTGCTTCTGGGCAATGCCGCGGCGCCCCTGATTTCCATTCTGACCCGCCGGAGAGAATTCGGCGCCGGCTACTCACCGGAGGTATTGCATCAACATGACTGATAAACCTGAAAATCCCCGCAAAAGATACCTGAAGGCCGGCGTCACTCTGGCGGCGGTTACCATGGTGTGCCTGACTCTGATTTTTACGGTAAGCAGCTTTACCGCCAATGTCATTGCCGCCGGCAAAATCAAGGCCCGGAATGCCAAATACGCCAAATTGTTCGATCCCGCCCTGTATGACAACGATCCCGAAGCGGAATGCCGTCTCGTTCCCGGCCCCGGGAATAACGACATGGAGGTCATGGCGGTAAGAAAGGGAGACCATCCTGTGGGCTACATCGTAAGCTACAGCATCGCCGGTGGCTACAGCACGCCCTTTGCCATGCTGGCCGGAGTCACCTCCGAGGGTAAGATCACCTATGCCGACATCACGGTCTTTAACGAAACCCCGGGCCTCGGCGACAAGGTGCTCCGGAGCAAGGGAAGGTTTCTGGACACCCTGTCCGGAACCTCTCTCAGCACCCATTCCTTCAACGTGAAGAAGGACGGCGGCGACTTTGATTACTTTACCGGAGCCACGGTAACCCCCCGGGCAGTGGTGCGCTCCACCGGGAAAATGCTGGAACAGCTCCGGGATCTCAAGCTTGAAGCCTATCCGGCCTGCGGCTCCAAATAACGCATCAGGGTAAATGCCATGACGATAAAAGAAATTCTGAAAAACGGTCTCTGGTCCAAAAATCCCGGCCTTGTGCAGCTTCTGGGACTGTGCCCCCTGCTGGCGGTGTCCAGCACGGCGGTTAACGCCCTGGGTCTGGGGATCGCCACCATTATGGTGCTCGCCCTGAGCAATTTCCTGATCTCCCTCACCAGAAAAATCATTATCCATGAGATCCGCATTATCATTTACGTGCTTATCATCGCCAGCATCGTAACCTGCGTGGAGCTCCTGATGGAGGCCTATACTCCGGAGCTTTATCAGGCTCTCGGACTTTATATTGCACTCATTGTCACCAACTGCATTATCATTGCCCGGGCCGAGACCTTCGCCTCCCGGAACAGCGTTTTTCATTCCTTTCTGGACGGTCTTGCCAACGGCGCGGGCTTCACCCTGGTGCTCCTTTTTACCGGCATGGCCCGGGAGCTTATCGGTCAGGGCACCCTGTTCGCCGGCATGGATCAGCTCCTGGGAGATCTGGGAAACAGCCTTAAAATCGAAGTATTCGAAAGCGATGCGGGACTTCTGGTGGCAATCCTGCCTCCGGGGGCCTTTATCTCTCTGGGACTTCTGGTGGCTGCCAAAAACTTCCTGGACAGCCGTTACCGCAAGAAGCGTCTTAACAGAAGAGATCCTGAAATCACCGCATTGGAATAAGAGGGCTTGGAAACAAAGTTTCCGGCAAGAAGTCTAAACATCAGAGCCGGTTTCCGGCCTCTCCCCGCAGATTTTGCGGGGAGAGTAAAAATGCTGAAAGAGAAAACGCTGCCCGAAGAACCCGGTTTTCCCGGGATCTGCTATCATTCCGATCATTATTCGGAGAATCCTCATGACCATCAATGCCATTACTCACATCAATCTCGCCAAAAGCTTCCGCGGCGGCGAAAGACAAACAGTCCTTCTCATTAAAGAACTGAAGAAGGCTCACCCAAAACTCCGGCAAACGCTTGTCTGCCATAAAAAAAGCGCTCTTCCGGAGCATCTTAAGGACGTGAAGGATCTCGCCATCGTAAAAACAGGATCCGCTCTGGGCGGGCATTTCACCAGTCTCGTCAAGGCGGACATTTATCAGGCCCATGAGGCTAAGGCCGCCCACTGGGCCGCTATCCATAAAAAGCTGTTTCATACACCGTTTGTCATGACCCGGAGAGTGCCCCAAACGGTGCGCAACAGTTTCTTTAACAGATTTGTTTACCGCTCGGCGGATGCTGTGGTGTCAGTATCAGGATTTATTCGGGAAGCAGTGATCCGGAGCTTCGGCAGTGCTCTGAATCTGAGCGGCAGACTTTTTGTAGTGCATAGCGCCCTGTCCCACCTGGAGGCGGATCCTGCTCGGACAGCGGAGATCCGCAAACAATATGAGGGGCATCCGGTATTCGGGCATGCCGGAGCCTATGTGGATCGCCACAAGGGGCAGCGTATCCTCATTGCCGCCGCCCGGGAATTCCTGAAAAAGCATCCCGAAGCCCGCTTTATTCTGCTGGGGGCCGGATCTGACGAGGAGGCGCTCCGGAACGAAACCCGGGATGTGCCGGAAATCCAGTGGCTGGGCTTCAAAGATAATGTGGCCGACTATCTGGAGGCCATGGATTTCTTCCTCTTCCCCTCCCGGAACGAAGGGCTGGGATCCGTGCTCCTGGATGTCATGGATCACGGGGTGCCCGTAATCGCTTCCGATGCCGACGGCATCCCCGAGGTAGTCCGCCATGAAAAAACCGGCCTCCTGTTTCCGAAGGAGGACAGCGCCGCCCTGCTTAGCGCCATGGAAAGGCTGTACGGTGACGGGGAGCTCCGGAAATCTCTGGTAACCGGGGCCCGGGAGCAGCTTAAGAACTTCACCCCGGAGGTCATGGCCGCCAAATACTATGAGCTCTACGAAAGCCTGCTCAGAAAATAGGTCTCAGAAGGCTGAACACCGGCGCCGAACACCGGCGTCAGAAAAAAAGACCGGACGCAGGTCCGGCTCTTCTCTTATCTTAAAACGCCTTTAAATCATTATCCCGGGCTCAGGAGGCGCGCTGGCGGGGGAGCACTCTGATGGTTTCAGGCCTGTTTATGTCGCTGCCATCTGCCAGTTCATAATTTTCCCGCCATCCCCTCATTTCGCTTATCATGTTGCGCATGGCAGTAAACCTTTCTTCTTCCGCGGCGGTCATTCTGATGCCAAATTCATGCTCCAGAATTCCCTTCAGTTCAGCAAGCGGTTTGCGGTGCAGGTAAAGGTTTCTCAGCATGGTGATGATCCGATAATCGCTGTCTTCGGGAAGGTCTGCGATATCGATAAAAATAACATGCAGCAAATCTTCGAGATCTTCCTTTGTTATCTTTTTCGGAGCCGCATCTTCCCCCTCTTTCTCACCGGCATCTTCCATGAAGCCTCTGTGGGGGATCACATTGAAACCAAAAACAGAATCAGTACTGTCATTTGCAAGATCAAGACAGATTCCGATGGCGTAAATTTTACGTATCCTGCTGATATCATAATTCTTTGCGAACATTGCGCTATGCAGCATATCAAGCATCCGGACGGGGTAATAAGTGGACATCCATATCATATCCCGCTCATCCATATCAGGATGCCGCCCGGGTTCCACATCTATGAGCAGGATAACTTTTTCCGGATCCGCGGAAACAGCATCAGCTTTCGTATCCTTTGATGCCGCAGCATCAGAAAGATCCTGAGACTCCTTCAGGCTATGGTCTTCATCCTTTGGGTTCGGAACCAGAACTTCAGCAAAGAGGTTAAATCCGGCAGTCTCCTCGCTAAGGGACACATCAGCGGTGTCAAGCCCGACAATATCTTCATTAGAGCAGTCATACTTGTCCAGACGGTAAAAAGCAGAGCTGATGTTTAACCGGCCCTGAAGACAGTTATTCACGATAAAGTCGATGTCATACTCCTGAAATTCCGGAGCGCACTCCTTCAGAATGTTCGCCAGAATATACCTGTTGCCGAGCATCAGTTTGGCAATTCCGTAATAACCCACAAAATTCAGCGCAGATTTGATAAATTCAGGGCTATTCACGTTCATTTGTGTCATGGAAAACCTCATAAAAATAACCATGTGTTTGATAAAGCCGTCACAGTATAGATTATCAATATAGTTTGTCAACACATTCCGTTTCGGTAACCCCAAAATTTTTTTAAATGGCTAATTCAGGGATTCCGGCATAACGAGCACCTAAAAAAATGAAGATCCTGCCAAAATGACATGCTGAAATATCAGCATGAAGAAAATTAGTGATTACATCTATTGTTTTGCAAACACCCTGATTACGATCAGGATCTCCCAAGCAGGAACCGGAAGGCGGCCAAAAATACTTTCAGAAGCGAAATTACCGTCCCCGGGAGCGGAAAGCTTCTCAGCATGTCTGCTCCCCGTAAGGGGAGCTGGCATAGGGATCTGGAACAGAAGGATGGCATAGAGGGATCAGTTTTTAATGGAAAAAGGGATCAGCAATTTACAGAACGATTCTCCGGGAATCGGCGTCATTAACCGCCAGTGGCGCCAACCGGACTGGAATTCATCTTTCATCGCGCGCTGCATACTTGCAGCAGATGAGGAACTTTGAAAAAGGAGACGGAGAAGGGAAAACGGAGAAGCGCTGTGAGATACCGCAGCAATGACTGAAAAAGGCCTGCGAAGATTTTAAGGAGGTGTTGCCGGGAGCTCTCAGGGATCCGCCGTCCGCAAGCAGGCTGAAGATGAAGCGTGGCAAGGCCGCAGCTGATTCCCCCGATTAGAAAATTAAGGATTCCAGATTAGCCGTAAAGCGGGCCGTACAGCGTAATCATCACGGTGAACGCCGCCTGTCGAGTAAAGCTCGCCGTCCGTACGTACGAGGCGCCGCGCTGATAATGCCCCGGAGACCGCAGCCACCACCAGCAATAACCGTCTTTGCCTGCGCTGCGGGCCGGCATCTACTCTCTCTGTCATTCTTAAAGTACCGTTCTGCTCCGTAACACTCAGGCAGAAAACATGATCCCGGGTATTCTTTCCGCCGCTGGCATGGTGTTCAGTGTTCAGGGTTATCATCATTCACCGCCTCCGAAAGCCTGATCCTCTGCTGCTCCTCTTCCGAAAACAGGACTCAGAGGCTGGTACGCCGGCACCTGACATCGACGTCAGAAAAAAAGATCGGGCAGCAGAGTACGTATCTTCTCTTAAAGCCCCATTAGATCTTTATCCTGCGCTCTCAGGAGCCATACCGTTCAGCAAAAGGGATGGAGAACAGGAAAAACGTATTGCAATCGTGGAGAAATGATATATTTCGCTCTGTTCCACTCTATAGTT
>DFFT01000043.1 GCA_002372325.1 Succinivibrionaceae bacterium UBA3769
TGACTCGGATGCTGCGGAATACAGGGACAGGATCCCGAAAATGAGGGACGAGTACACTTCCTTGGTCTTAAGAGCAATAATGACCGCCAGCACCGGGGGCAGCAGCGATAAAAAGCCGGCAGAATAAGGCTCCATAGAAATTCCTTGTTATTGCAGCAAAAGTTCGTAAAAGTCCTGATGTTAAAGGATCATATTTTATGACTTCTTTTATGACTTCAGGAATTTCTGACAAGAGAACAGGAGTCTCACCGTGCCGTACCGCTCATAAAAATCGCCGGGCCAAACGGGAGCCTCTGAATGAAATCGCAATTGCAACGGAGCGCAGATCCGGAAGCAGATCCGGAAGCGCCCTCTTAACAGCGCGGTACCGCATTTAAGAAAGAGCTAGGACGGGAGAGAATCCAGAGTCATCATCAGGGTAAATCCCAGACTGAATATCAGAGTGGTGACATTGGTATGCTCCCCTTCTGACATTTCCGGAATAAGCTCCTCCACGACTACGTAGATCATGGCTCCGGCGGCGAAAGCCAGAAAATACGGCAAAAGCGGGAGAGCGAGTCCGGCCAGCATGATAGTGGCAATTGCTCCCAGGGGTTCCACGATGCCGGAGAGCGTTCCGGAGACGAAGGCCCGGCGCCGGCTGTGGCCGCTGACCCGGAGGGGCAGCGCTACCACTGCTCCCTCGGGAACATTCTGAATGGCAATGCCCAGCGCTAAGGAAAACGCGCCGGCCACTGTCATGACGGCGCTTCCGGACAGGATCCCGGCCAGAGTTGCTCCCACGGCCATGCCCTCGGGAATATTGTGCAGCGTAACAGCCAGCACCATCATGGTGTTTTTGCTGAGCCGGGATCGGGGGCCCTCGGGAGTTTCGCTGTGAATGTGAAGATGGGGTATCAGATTGTCCAGAAGGAGGAGGAACAGGATTCCGATCCAGAAGCCGGCCACAGGAGGAATAAAGGCCAGATTGCCATAATCCTGATCCTTTGCAGCGTCAAAGGCTGGCAGGAGGAGGCTCCATACCGCAGCGGCGGTCATGACTCCGGCGGCAAAGGCCAAGAGACTCTTTTCGACTGCCGGCGGGATCTTGTTCTTTATGAGAAAGACCAGAGCGGCCCCGATAACGGTACCGGCAAAGGGGATCAGGAGGCAGATCAGGATCTGGTTCATAGTTTTCTCCGGAAAACCGCGTCCGGCAATGACATAAACCGGCCGCTTTCCATTGATTATAGACTGTTCCCGAAGTTTGCAGACGGGAATTATTCGCAGATGCTCCGGCTGCGTCTCAGGGGCTGCCCGGGATCCAATGACCAGTTCTTTACGTATCTGTAAGATAAGCTGAACAGGTTTATTCTGATCTTCGGCATGGGTAAAGAGCAGCGCATGCTCAAAACCACTGAGATCCCCGAAATTGTCTTAAAGATGATGTATCATGAATGAAGAACCTGAGTTCCTCTGCTCGCGCTGCATTAGTCCGCTTTGTCCGGGGCATTATCGCCATGATTTTGGTTCCCGTTGCCGGTAAACTGATGAGATATTAGAAGAATGCCGGCATGGGACAGCTTTGCTGATGGGTATCCCCTGTTTCTGACCATTTACCTTAATACAGAATAATGTTGCATTATTCTTGTTTTTGGAAATGCAAATTGATTTAAATACGGCACTGTTTATAAATTAAACAATTTCTGACGATTATTTGGTTTTGGCTATTTTTATGAAGATTAGCAACAAACAAATAAATAAAGCTGGCGCTACCATTCGCAATGGTAACGAGGCAGAAAAGGAACAAGCCATTGAGGTGTTAACCCAATGGAGATACAGCTATATGCTGCCGTTACGCAATATCAGGTCAATCGTTGATAATCGTCTGAAGAAATTAGGGATTAAATGTATTGTGGGTCAGCGTTTAAAAAGAATGATCTCTATTATCGGAAAGATTATCCGTTTTCCTGAGATGTCTGTTTCAAAAATGCAGGATGTTGGCGGGATAAGGATCATTGTTCCTAAAATTTCAGATGTTAAAAAGGTTCATGAAGCTTTGATTAAAAAATCAAAACATGAAATTATAACGTCTCCGAAAGACTACATTGAAACTCCAAAGCCAGATGGTTACAGAAGCTTTCATCAGGTATTCAAATATAATGATGCACAAAACGAAGACATGAGGATTGAAATCCAGATAAGAACTAAACTCCAGCACGCCTGGGCAACCTCTGTTGAAACCCTCGGTGTGATTGACAAGGTTTCTTACAAATCAGGACTGGGGGAGGAAGAAAACAGAAGGTTTTTTAAGCTTGCCAGCGCCCTGTTCTCAATTAAAGAAAATTGCAATGTATTGGATGAATATAAGCAATGCACGAAAGATGAATTAATACAAATGATGAGAGATGCAGATCAAACACAGCAGATTCTTGCTAAATTAAAAGGCTTGTCTGCCCTTAAACCGGCACTTAATTTAAAGAATTCCGGCGATATCTATTTTGTGTTATACCTTGCTGCGGATGAGCAAAAGGACTTTTCAATTAAAGTCATTCCATTTGATGACGAGGAAGAAGCCGTTCTTCATTATGATGCTTTAGAGAAGAAAAACAGAAATAATACTGGCAAATCCGTGGTTCTGGTAAGATCCAAAAATCTTAAGGAGTTAAAGAAGGCATACCCTAACTATTTCCTGGATACCCAGTATTTTGTCAGAACAATTGAAGATATGATTAAATAAAACTAATTGGCCATGGATGGACAGATGCTAATGATGTCAGGTACATTGCTTTCAGTACTGATCGCAGCGGTATTGCGAGGTCTGCATCCCTGAGACCTGTGAATCGCCGGGAGCGCCCGATCTCAAAATGTAAGCGCCCCGGCTGCCCTGCAGCCAAAAATCATAAGCTGTCTTAGCGTCTTCGGGGACTGAGGCAGTTTTTGTAAGTATGATACGACTGACATATCTCAGAGTTTGGTCTTTTGTTCATTGTCCGTTTCTTACCCGTCCCCGCCGGATAATGCTTTTGTTCTTGACGGCCGGATCTCCCTTCTATAACATTTTTAAGAGAACTGCAGCTGACCTTCATTTCCGGAATTTTTCAGGGAATGCCTTTCCATGAATGATATACCCCCTTCTGATTACCGTGACGGCCGTGATTTTCATGCATCAGGGGCCCGGATCTGCCCTGAGGAACGCGCTCCCGGCGATCGCTACTTCAAGAAATCCCCGGACATGGCCCGGGTGGTCTACCGCAATGCTCATGAAAACACCGCCTTTCCCGAAACCGATCCCCGGCATGGCCAGGGGCTTAATTTCTGTAAATGGATCACCTCCGAGCAGCCTGGCACTCAAGAACATTTTTCCTTTAACGGCAATCTCAACGGGATCCTGGAAAGCTTTCTGGAACCGGGCGCTTCCGTGGGATGGCACCGTCATGATGATACCGAGGAGTACTATTATGTTCTGGAGGGCAGTCTCTATGCGGAGTGTCAGGATGCCTCCGGTGCCGTATTCAGACGCGATCTTAAGGCGGGGGATCTCCACCGGGTGTCCCGGGGCATGAGCCACTATGCCCGGGCCGGAGAGCGGGGAGCCAGATTTCTGGCTATTATTGTCAAGGCCGAGTAAATCTTCTGGCCATTGAGCGCTGCTAATCTTTTTACCATGTCGCGCCGTTCCGAAATCCCGGCGTTAAGGCATCTCATATACTGTTATTTCGGAGGCTTTATGAAAATTGCGGTTATCGGACTTAACTGGGGCCGGGTTCACTTAAGCGCCTGTCGGGAGCTTGGTCATGAGGTAACAGCGGTGGTAGGCCGGGATATGGAGAAGTGCCGGAGGATCGCCGATGAGTACGGGATACCCGGGAGATACCAGTCGGTATCGGAGCTTCCGGGATCCGGCTTTGACGTTGTTTCCGTGGCTGTGCCGGCGGCGCAGCACTATGAGGTGCTTAAGGAGCTTCAGAAGCGTTCCTGCGGCATTGTCTGCGAAAAGCCGGTGCTGGGCTTCCGGGGGACTCCGGAGATGTATCAGGATCTTTCCGGGGAGATCTTCTTCAATTACGCCTACCCCTTTCTGCAGGATATGGACATTTTTTACCGAAAGCTGGAGGAGATGGGATCTATCCGGAGTATCAGCATTGAATGCCTTTATCACCTGGATCTCAATACCAGATTCACTCCTGAAGAGTACTTCTATGAAACGGTTTCCCATCCGGTATCTCTGGTTGTTCATAAGCTGCAGGACGTGGTCTCCGCAGTAAGAACCGCCCCCGCGGAAATTCTTGCCCAAACTGCCTCCGGAACCGAGCTCCGCATTATATGCCTGGAGGATCCGTCTTTGAGCGGCATCAGGCACCGGGTTACCGTTACCGGCGCCGATGCCAGGAATGCTCTTGGTGACAAGGTAATCCCAAATGTCCTCCGGCTTACAGGGGAATATGTTACGGGATCCCCATGGCACTACCAGCCTCTGGAGTATAACGGGAAGCCGATTTCGGAGGAGCATTTCCCGGCGGCGGATCCCTGGTATACCGCCAACAAGGCCTCTCTCGGGAATCTCCTCAGGTATTTTGCGGGAGAGCAAAGCCGGAAGGAGACCCTCAGTAACGGCGCCTTTGATCTTCGAAAGGCTATGATTGCGGAGGATATCCTGAACTGTCTCAAGGCCTGATCGGGCTGCTCTCCTGAGTTCCCGGAACTGTTCCAATGCCGGGCTGCAACACTGGTTTGCGGTAACGGGACACTTCGCGCGCCGCTGCGGATACGATGCGGAGCTTTAACATCCATGGGTTCTGGAGACAGGACTTTAAGGAGGAGTTTTGCTGAGACCGGGAAAAAGTGTTACTTTGATGTGCATCAAAAAAGTTTGCAAAATTTGTTGATATTTTGCGGCTTTATGGGATAATACAAGCGATAGAGCCCTTCTGCGCTTGAGACACTTTGTGAGAGATACTTTGTGTACAGCGGACCAGTGAAGGGCCTTTTTTTTTGACAGAGATCTATGTTTCAAAATGTAAAACCCCCTCTGACCTATGATGAACAGATAACAAGGTTTAAAGAGTTTCATAACCTTTTAATAGACGATGATGAAGAAGCTCTCCTGATTTTGAAGAAAATTAATTATTACAGGTTGAGCGGGTACGGAAATGGTCTGACTTTGCCGAATGATAAAGACAAATACAGGCCGGGTATTTCGTTAAAACATTTATATCAATTATATACATTTGACAGCAAAATGAAGAATCTGCTGTCATTGGTAATAGAACAAATAGAAATTCAGTTCAGAGCTAATATTTCATATCATTTGGCAACGAATTATGGTTCTTTAGGTTATCTTGATCCTAATAATTTTGCCGACAGAACAGATGCCAATGGTAATTCTGTTCTGGGAAGAATTCTGTATGATTTTAACACGATGGTCGAAAGAAACAAGCGACTGCCGTTTGTTCAGCACCATATCATCAATTATGGCGGGAAGTTTCCCATCTGGGCTGCCGTGGAGCTGTTTACCTTTGGCAATCTGACTTCTCTGTATTCGATAATGCAGGATAAGGACAAGGACGCCATCGCTAAGTTGTACGGTACTAAAGACGTATATTTTAACAGCTGGATCAGATTGCTGCAGGAGGTCAGAAATGTATGCGCCCACTATGCGCGATTATACAATTTTACTCTTAAGATTACTCCCCGGCTCCATAAAGAGTATGACTTTTTAAAGAGTAATGCAAGAACTAAAAAAACAAAACTTTTTCATGTTTTAATAGTCTTGAAAAAAGTGCTGGATAATGAACAATGGAATGAATTTTACTCACAATTTAAATTGCTGTTAAATGAGTATTTGCCATACGTAAGATTAGGTTTTATGAGCTTTCCGGAAAACTGGGAAGAAATCTTAGAAAAGTAATTTTGGTTTTAAATTAAAAAGCCCCGCAAAACCTGAGTTCCGCGGGGCTTAGCTCCTTGAGACGTTTTTTTATCAGCTTTGGCTGTTGTCAGTCAGAATGCCGCCAAACAATCCTGCATCTCCGGAAGCGCCGGAATTATTTCCGATGCGGTCTCTGTTGTAGGCCACGGACTCTCTGTTCATCTTGAGAATGTCACTGGCATTACGGAGATCGCCCTCCCGGGCCACCCCGGCGATATTCTCCCGGGAATTCATGTATTCCTTGAATTCTCTCACGATATTGTCCATTTCGGCATCGTCCTTGTGCATCTCCATAATGTAGCGCTTGTTATTGAAGCGATGGGGCCCGAAGCCCAGGAAGGTGGTGCTGACGATTCTGGAAATGATGATCCACGGCGAAATGCTGGATCTGATAAGCTCGTTTTCCGAACGGGTGGAGTCGTAAACGCTCATGCCGGT
Source organism: Succinivibrionaceae bacterium UBA3769 (assembly GCA_002372325.1). GTDB lineage: Bacteria > Pseudomonadota > Gammaproteobacteria > Enterobacterales > Succinivibrionaceae > Succinimonas. The sequence continues at coordinate 6,350 of DFFT01000043.1, forward strand.
GGAGATCTTGGAGCTGGTGAAGGTGCCGCTGACCCGGAAATACAGGAGCAGGGACTCAAATTTCATTTCCGCCCAGATAATGTAGGTGGCGCGATCCAGAATGCCGGAGTAGATCCAGAGGCAGAGGATACCCAGAACGTAGGGCAGGAAATGGTCGCACAAAGCCTGAAAATTCCCGCCGAGCTCCCGGACGTCCGCGGCGCCGCGGTAAGCCAGGTACACAATAATGCCGGCAATGCCCAGCTTCATGAGATGTCCCAGCACCGAGGCAAAGAACCGCACCACGTTAAAGACAATGCTGTTCACCGGCTTCTGATAGGCCGGCTGGGTTTCCTGAATGGTAACGCCCTCGAACTTGCCCTTGGCATTGTTGCCGTCCACATAAAGGTTGGGGTTCAGGTCGAGGTAGATGCGGTTAGGCACCTCCATAAAGCGGCGGTTGGCCATGATTTTGTTTTCAATAGCGATAAAGAGCTCGTCCGGATGAATGGACTGCTGCCAGTTATCCCGAAGCTCCGAAACCTCGGTAACCACCTGATAGGAGCGGGATCTCTGCCAGAGGAGCCACAGAATGGGCAGCGTCAAAGCGATGTTGCCGAAGGACATGGCCAGGAACCAGGGGGTGATGGAGAAGCTGTTTATGAAGGCTGAGAGGTGCTGATACCACGCCGTGTCATAAAAATTAAAATACGAAAACCCCGTAGTCGTCAGCACCGGAACCAGCACGGCAATGGCGATGCTGGCAGACAGCTTCCCGGGAGTCAGGTAGCTGGAGGTGTCCGGACTGTTGTAGAAGCTGGTGTAGTCGTAGCTCCGCATGGATTTCCAGATGCCGGTCATGGCCAGGAAGAGATACCAGGTGTAGAGGGCCAGCACAAAATCCAGGTCTCCGGTGATAAGCCCGGTCTTGCAGAGAAAGAGCGCCAGAAGGTAGCACATCAGGTTGATCACGGTGCGGATAATGGCGGAGGAGGCTTTAAGGGCCAGATTCCGGAACGGCAGCGGCAGAAAATAGAGCGGCTTCAGAGTGGTGAAAAACATGTTTTCCAGCCAGTTTGCCGGCTCCCTGAAGGTGTGGTTGGTGCGGCTGTTCAGCATTTCGGAGAGAATGTCCGCGGAGTAATCGCACTTGGACTGGTCGGATACCACGCTGCTGTTAGCGGCCAGGGACGAGGGATCGGTACGGCCCAGAGGCATTCTGAAGGTCATGTAGAAGCCGCTCCAGGATTCCCTGACGGAGTAGGTCAGAAGTCCGAAGCCCACCACGAGGCAGATCCAGCCGGAGACCATGTCGGTTTTGGTGATCCAGGTAATGCTGACCAGCACATAAACAGACAGGGCCAGGGATATCAGCCCGGTGAGGATTTTGATATACCCCAGCTTTTTCAGGGGGTTTTCGATTTTGGGGAGGTTGGAACCCCAGTCGTTGGTATTGCCCATATTCTTTTCCTGCGTGTTTGAAATCTGCGCCATTATATCGCAGCGGGGACAGGATGTATTTATGATATGGTTTTCAGGAAAAAGAAAATGGGTTAATTAGGATTAATCCTCCCGGAACAATCAGGAGGATTTGCGGGGCCGGGGGTTTCCCGGCAGGGAGGCTTATTACTGCCTGCCTCTTTCCGGAGTCTTTTTGACGGGCTGCCAGGGAAGACTGAGGACATAGCGCATTTTTCTGGCCTCATTGCAGAATTCCTGTTTTTTGGAGGCCGCGCAGGCCTTATCCAGAAAAGGCAGCGCAGCAGAAATCTCTTCCTGGCTCTTTTTGGGGAGAGTCAGGGCGTATTCGTAGCAGGCCAGAGGAATATTATTCTTCTCGCAGGCAATAAGGAGCGTTCTCCTCTTTTTAATATCCGGAGCGGCCGCTCCCGTCCTTCTTGCGGCGGCAGTCTCATAGACGCACCCTTCCGTAATGCCGACATAGCACCCCTGATGGGCGTATTTGGCTGCTCCGGCAAAATCATTCTGCTCGAAGAGCATTTTCCCCGTCTCGGCGCAGGACTGGGGAATCCCGAGATCGCAGGCCTTTTTCCAAAGGGTCAAAAGCTGCTCCGGCGCACCCTTCCGGTCGGGGAAGTTCTCGGAAATCACCTTGGCCTCATTATGACAGGCCATGCGGTTACTGAGCTGGCAGCCCCGAGCGTAAAACTTTTCCGCGGCGGCGGGAGAGGCGTTTCTTACCTGCTTCCGGTATTCCAGATCTCCCCTTACCTCGCAGCTCAGGCTGTTATCCATCTCGCAGCCCTTTTCCAGAAGCTCGGCTGCCCTGTCGTATTTCCGGGCCTGGTGAAGGATCATCCCGTATTTGAAGCATTCCGCGCTTTCGGAGCATCCCTTAATCTCGGCAGCCTCGGGCTCATTATCCGGGATCAGCCTTATCAGACTGGAAAACAACGGAGCCAGCAGAATCATAAGAGAGAGATGGATGACGATGATCATGGGAACAAACACTATTGGCTTCCCGAAGAATTTCGCAATCCCGGATTCCTGATTTCTTTTCATTTTTACCTCCCGGCGGATTTTTTCAGGCGGCGGAGTTCGGCGCAGCCCTGGCGGTCGCGCTTCTGACAGAGAGCCTCGTATACTTCAGTGGCCCGGGCCAGACGTTCCCGGGGGGACAGCGCGTTATTGGTTTCGTAAAATTTTCCGATACGGAGACAGGCCACCCGGTCATCCTCGGAGCAGGCCTTCTGAAGCTCCGGAAGCCGGGCTTCGATATTAGTTACCTCCCGGCGGGCCTGCCGGGCCGTATTGCAGAATTCCGGGGAATCATGCAAATGGCAGGCCTTATCCATATAGGCCAGGCGTTCCCGGTCATCCTGGGTGATTTCCTGAGCGTATACGGCGCAGACATAAGGGATCTCATGCTTGTCGCAGCCTTCCTTAATGGTTTTGATCCTTTCCTCCCGCGGGGGATCGTTCTTTCCGGTTTTTTCCGCGGCCAGGGCCCGGTAGATACAGGCGGTCGCCGTTTTATCGCTGCCATCCCCCAGGCAGCCTCTGGCGCCAAATTCATATGATTTCTCATAATCGTCCGCGACATAAAAAATGGCTGCCGCCTTGCCGCAGGATCTCGGCAGTTCCGGAGAGCAGGCCTTAATGTATAGCTCGCGGATCTCTTCCTGCGCTCCGGGACGTTCTCTGAAATGCTTCCCGAGCACATTGGCCTTAAGCTGACAGCTTTTCAGGTTGTTAAGATCGCATCCCCGGGCAGCAAAATCCAGCGCCTTTTCGGGGGATGACTGAGAGAGCTCCCCGTAGAATTCCATAATCCCCCTGTTGACGCAGGCGTGGTCATATTTGAAATCGCAGGCCTTTTCCCAGTCCTGGGCGGCTTTGTCATATTCCTTCTGCTCGTAATAGCGGAAGCCCCGCCGGAAGCAGCTCTCGCCGTCTTCGCAGACCAGCGCTGCCTCCTGATGTTGCTGCTTTTGCGGATCGCTTTCAAATAAAGGGGTTTCAAATACATGATCCCACACTAACAGCAAAAGTCCGACGGGGAAGAAGATAAAGAGAATCCCCATAATGATCAGAAGCGCCTGAGCTCCCTGACAGCCCGAGGAATTATAGCCGTTTCTGTTATAGTTCATGTTTATTACCTTTTAGTCTGCCCTGTAAAGCGCCTCGGGATCAGCCATAAAAACTTCGGACCGGAAAAAAAATTGCCCTGTCCGGATACGCGGCTATGATGACAGGAATAACCGGCAGCGGCAAGAACTTCGTCAGCTTAACTTTAGCTCCTTCATTATTTATCTCCCGGCGTCCTTTTTCAGGCGGCGGAGCTCGGCGCAGCCCTGACTGTCGCGCTTCTGACAGAGCGCCTCGTATACCTCTATGGCTTTGGCCTGCCGTTCCCGGGGCGCCAGCTCGTTATTGTTTTCGTAATATTTTCCGATGCGGAGACAGGCTGCCCGGTCGTCCGCGGCGCAGGCCTCCTGAAGCTCGGGAAGCCGGGGCTCCTGAAGATCCGGAAGCCGGGCTTCGGTGTCAGTTACCTCCCGGCGCTCCAGCTGCTCCCGCTCCTGCCGGGCCGTATTGCAGTATTCCGGGGCGCCATGGAAATGGCAGGCCTTGTCCATATAGGCCAGGCGTTCCTGAGCGTCCGCGGCGATTTCCTGAGCGTAAACGGCGCAGACAAAGCCAAGCTCATACTTGTCGCACCCTGCCTTAATGGTTTTGATCCGATCTTCCCGCGGGGGATCGCTCCTCCCGGTCTTTTCCGCGGTCAGGGCCCGGTAGAGACAGGCGTTCACTGTATCTTCGCTGCCATTGCCCAGACAGCCTCTGACGGCAAATTCGTAGGACTTTTCATAATCGCCCCTGAGATAAAAATCCGCCGCCGCATAGCCGCAGGAGCTCGGCAGCTTCCGGGAGCAGGCTTTAACGTAAAGCTCGTGAGACTTCTCCAAAGCTCCGGGACGCTGGCTGAAATAGTTTCTCAGCGTATCGCCCTGCAGCTGACAGCCCTTAGGATCGTTATAAGCGCACCCCCGGGCGGCAAAATCCAGCGCCCTTTCAGGCGATGGCTCAGGGAGCGCGCGGTAATAATCCATAAATCCTCTGTTGGTGCAGGCGAGGCCGTATTTGAAATCGCAGGACTTTTCCCAGTCCAGAGCGGCCTTGTCGTATTCCTTTATCTTGTAATAATGGTAGCCCCTGAGGAAGCAGCTCTCGCCGTCTTCGCAGACCAGCGGAGCCGGCTCAGGGTTTTGCTGCCGTTCCTTCTCCTTCCTGTCAGAGTACATGGTCCAGGCCAGCGCCGCCATGCTCACAACGATGCAAAAAAAGGACAGTCCCAGCATAATCGAGAGCACGCAGGCCAGGCTGTGTTTTTCTGTGTTACGGTCATGATGGAAGAATTTTCTGTGATAGCCCAATGTTATCTCCTTGGATAAAGAGTCTTCTGAAGCCCGGGATCAGCCTTATCCCTCCCGAAAACCTCATCCTGTTAACGGCAGCGCCATTCATAATTTATCGCCCGGCGGCCTTTTTCAGGCGGCGGAGCTCGGTGCAGCCCTGGTTGTCGCGCTTCTGACAGAGAGCTTCGTATACCTCTTTGGCCCGGGCAGTGCGCTCCCGGGGAGACAGCGCGTTATTGGTTTCGTAAAATTTTCCGATGCGGAGACAGGCCACCCGGTCGTCCGCGGCGCAGGCCTTCTGAAGCTCCGGAAGCCGGGCTTCGGTGTTAGTTACCTCCCGGCGCGCCTTCCGGGCCGTATCGCAGTATTCCGGGGAATTATGGAAATGGCAGGCTTTATCCATATAGACCAGGCGTTCCCGGTCGTCCGCTGCCATTTCCTGAGCGTAAACGGCGCAGAAATAACCGAGCTCATACTTGTCGCATCCTTCCTTAATGGTTTTGATCCTTTCCTCCCGCGGGGGATCGCTCCTTCCGGTTTTTTCCGCAGCCAGGGCCCGAAAGAGACAGGAGTTCGCCGTATTTCTGCTGCCGTCACCCAGGCAGCCTCTGGTGGCAAATTCATAGGACTTTTCATAATCGTCTTTGGAATAAAAATAGGCCGCCGCATAGCCGCAGGAGCTGGGATCCTGCGGGGAGCAGGCTTTAACGTAAAGCGCGTGAGCCTCATCCAGCGCGCCGGGACGATTGCTGAAATGCTTTTTCAGCACATCACCCTTTAGCTGGCAGCTCCTGAGGGCGTTAAGATCGCACCCCCGGGTGGCAAAATCCAGCATCCTTTCAGGGGCGGTTTCAGGGATTTCGCCGTAAAATTCCATAATGCCTCTGTTGGTGCAGGCCATGCCGTTTTTAAAATCGCATCCCTTTTCCCAGTCCAGAGCGGCTTTGCCGTATTCCTTCTGCTCGTGATAATGCATGCCCCGCCGGAAGCAACTCTCGCCGTCTTCGCAGGTCAGGAGCTCCTGCTGCTTTTCCTTAAGTTTTTCCTGAAGCTTTTCATGATTCTGGATTGCCCCGGCGTAATCATCCCACATAATAACCGCTCCGCCGATGGCGAAGATTGCCAAAAGCACCGCCGCAATAAGCACGATACCGCAGGGAGCCATGCTGTTACGGCTGCTGTTAGATCTGTTTCTCTGGTAGCTCATGTTTTCTCCTGATAAGAGCGCTTTCGGAATTCCGGGAGCCGCTGAAATATCCGGCGGCGGGAAAAATATCCCGGCATGATCACGGGCGCTCGTCAGCATCCCCGGAGTCCGGATCTCCCGGGGCTTCCTGAGCCGGTAACCCTTTTCCTGCCGGACTTCTCTGTCCGGAGTAACTTAATTTCAGCCTCTGTAATTCTATCTCATTTTCTGTAATCCCTCTGATGACAGCTGTATTTTTGCTGTCACCTGAAGAAATTTTCTTTCATATCGCCCTGCAGCTATGTTTCATGACCATGAAATTCACTTCCGGAGGCTTATATGATAAGCCCCCGAGGGAGAACTGCGCCCCCTGAAAATCTCCGTCCTTCTCCGGGAAAATCCGGGCTCCCGGTCCGGAATTACTGCTTATCCGGGGCGGTATCAGAATGAGGGACATGGGAAACAGAGGGCTCTTCCGGAAGAGCTGTATCTCCCGGAGCGGACGTCTCCTGAGCCAGCTTTTCCAAGGCGAGCTTCCGGTACTCGCAGCTCCGGGGATCATTGAAGGGATTTCCTTTATGATCCTTCATGACGCAGCCCTCGGTGCCGTAGCTCCGGGCTCTCTTGTAATCCCCCGCCTCGAAAAGCCTCATGGCGGCATGGCCGCAGGCTCTTCCGACTCTTCCGTCGCACCCCGTCATCCAGATCCCGGTGATCACCCTTTCCTCATCCCGGGGTTCTCGGGCTCCGCTGTCTTTGCGGGTTTCCGCGATGAGGCGGCAGACCGGGAAAGCATCTCCGGCGCAGGCCTTCTTAAAATATTCCTCGGCGATGGGGCGATCCTGTTCCGGGGTGCTTTTAGGATCCCCGGGATCCAGGGCTAGCAGTCCCCGTACCAGGCAGAATACGGCTTTTCCGTTTTCGCAGATCTTTTCGGTAAAGTAGGCGGACACCTGAAAGTCGCCGTGCTCCAGCGTCATGAAGGCATCGTAATAATCGCCGAATTCCTTAAGATATTTTTGCCTTTCCTCATATTCCAGACGCTCTGCTTTATCCTGCATCTTCATGACATTCATGAAATGATAGGTTCCCATGCAGATAAATATTATGAGAGCGACATAGACACAGTAGACAAGTCCGGCAGATCCTGGTTTTTCAGATTTCATTTTGTTCCTCGGTGTTAAAACGAAGCAAGTTCCGGCAGTATTCGTATTTTGCAGGGATTATCTGGCAAAGGCGTTTTTAATTCTCCGAAAACCCTCGCAGCCCTGAGGATCCCGTTTCCGACAGAGTTCCCCGTAAATCTCGAGAGCCCGATCCCGTCTTTCCGGCGGCGAGAGCTCCGGAGCATGCTCATAATAGAACCCCAAACGGTAGCAGGCTCCCGCATCGTCAGCGGCGCAGGCCGTTCGGAGTCCCTCCGGGGTATCGGGAACGTTCTCTGCGTTTCTCCGGGCCCGGGCTTTTGCTTTTTTGGAGCTCGCATTATCATCGCCTCCCTTCCGGAGCCAAATCTGCTCGCGCGCATCCCGGGCCTTCTGGCAGGCCGCCCCCTTGCTGTCACGACTGCAGGCTTTTTCCATATAGCTTAAAGCCTTGAAGCTCTCCTCTTCCTGCCCTGTCCGGATCAGGAATTCACCATATCTGAGACAATCATCGGCAGATCCCAGATGACAGGCCCGTTGCCAGAGTGCGGCCGCCTCAGCCAGGGCTTTGTCATCGCCTTCGGAATTCCGGTAGATGGTATCGGCGAGATAGCGACAGGCTTCGCCGGATCCCATATCGCAGCCCGTTTTGAAATAATTGATGGCATCTTTCAGTGATGCGGGGCCGATTTTGCCTTCAAGAGCCATGAGGCCCTGAACCATGCAGCTTTCGCCCACCCCGTTCTGACAGCTGTATTCCAGAAACAGATCGGCCTCGCTGTAGTTACCGGCCTTATATTCCCTGACGCCGGCCATATGGCAGACTGAAGGCTTGATGCAGAGGGCATTGTCGGTCTTATGCGCATTCGCAGGGGTATCTGTATTCGTATCCGTACGGGTATTCGCATGCGTACTCGTATTCGTTCTCGTATGCGTATTCGTATTGGTTCTTGTATAGGCAGTTGTTCTCGTATGGGTATTCGTCTGCGCCGTTTTACTGTCAAAAAAATAGATCGCGCAGAGAAGAGACGCTACGGGCATGACAATTGAAACTGCCACAACCAGGGGACGGATACATCCTGAAAAGTTGTGGGAGTTCACAGGCGGGCGTCTATACATGGCATTTCTCTCCTTCCCGGTAACTCCGGGGATGCTGCCAAAAACACGGCTCACCTTCCCGGAGCCGCGGTTCCTGCTTTAAGTTTCTCTTTCCGGAACTATTCTATTGTTTATCCGAGACTATGTCATCCCGGACGGATTCTGAAGCGGCGGGATCTTCCGGAAGAGCGGCCGCGCCGGCCAGTTTTTCCCGGGCCAGCTTCCGGTACTGGCAGCTCCGGGGATTCATATAGGGATTCCCCCGGGGATCTCTCATGGCGCAGCCCTTGGTTCCGTAGCTCCGGGCCAGCCTGTAATCCCCCGCCTCAAAAAGCCGCATCGCCGCATCCCCGCAGGCTAAATCGCTGCCGAGGTCGCACCCCGTCATCAGGATCCCGGTGATAATTCTTTCTTCATCCCGTGTCTCCCGGGGGCGGCCGTCCCGGCGGGTTTCCGAAATTACGCGGCAGACCGGGAACTCTTCCCCCTGACAGCCCATCTTAAAATATTTTTCCGCGATGGCGCGATCCGTCTCCGGATCATTCTTGGCATCACCGGGATCCAGAGCCAGAAGTCCCCGCAGGAGACAGGAAGCGGCGTAGCCTTTTTCCTGGCAGATTCGTTCCGCATCGGTAAAGGCCATCTGAAACACGCCGTGCTCCCGCATCCTGAAAACACTTTGAAAGTCTTCGTTTATCCAGTTGCTTTTATAGCTTTCAAACTCCTGGCGCTCTAACTTATATTGCATCTCCATGGCATTCCGGATCAGAAAGTAGCCAAGCGCTAAACAAATTATGAACACACTCCAGAATAAGTTTCCTAGTTTCGCCGATCTCGGTCTTTCAAATCTCATCTGCTGTTCCTGTTTTTTCAATTATGCTGTTTGCCGGGGCTCTCGCTGTCCCGGCTTCGGAGGCAGTCTCCGCAAGCTTTTTCAGGGCGAGGCTCCGGTACCGGCAGCTTGGGGGATCCAGATAGGGGTTGCCTTTGGAATCCTTCATGGCGCAGCCTCTGGCGCCATAGACCCGGGCCTTCTCATAGTCCCCGGCGTTAAAAACCGTCCGGGCCGCATCCCCGCAGGCTAAGGGGCTTCCCAGGTCGCACCCCATTATCAGGATCCCGGTTTTAATCCTGTCCTCATCCTGAAGATCCCGGGGCCGGCCGTCCCGGCGGGTTTCCGAAATTACGCGGCAGACCGGGTAATCCTTTTTGGCGCAGCCCTTCTTAAAATATTCTTCCGCCGTCTTCCGGGCTTCAGCCATCTCATTCATGATCTCCCCGTACTCCAGAGCCAGGAATCCCCGCATGATGCAGGAAAAGGCATAGCCCTGCTGGCAGCTTATTTCCGCCTCGGTAAAGGCATGGAGATATACGCGCAGCTTCCGCACCCGGAAAAGAACCTGACAGTCGCTGTTTTCCATAGGAGGACGCCTTCTTTCAGCCTGCTCCCGTTCCAAGTCATTATGGAGATCCATCGCATTTTGAAGCAGGCAGTGCCCCAGAGGGACAAAAATTATGAAAGCAATAGCGAAGCATTTACCAAAAATCACCGATCCCGGTCTTTGATATCTCATTTGCCGTTATCGCCCCTTTTTTTGTCTTTAACTGATTATTCCGTAAAGCTTCCGGTTGCCTCACCAAGGCGTTTTTAAGCCGGCGGAATTCCTGACAGCCCCGGGGATCCCGGTTCTGACAGAGCTTCCCGTAAACCTCCATGGCCTGTTCCCGTCTTTATATCAGGCAGGAGTCCTTCATCATGCTCGTAATAAGCGCCCAGTCTCAGGCAGGCTGCAGTGTCCTCTTGGCTGCAGGCTTACCGGAGCTTTTCAGGCGTTTCCGGAACAGGAGCCGGGACGGCTTCCTGCTCCGGGGTTTCCTTCTCGGAATCCGCTTTGCTGTTTGTTACCCCGAGGATCTTATCCCGGAGTTTTCCGGCGTTTTGACAGAGCTCCCCCTGCCTCGCAAGACTGCAGGTTCTGTCCAGAAGCGCCAGAGCCGCGTTAATTTCCGGATCGCTTTTTGCAGTCTCCGCCAGGAACCCGGCATAGCCGAGACAGCCTTCCGGAGATCCCAGTTCGCAGGATCTGGGCCAGGCCCATCTCACTATATCCATGCCTTCCGGACGGTTTCGGAAATGCCGGTAATAGGTGTCGGCCAGGAAATGGCAGGAATCAGGCTCCCCCTTCTGGCATCCTATTTTGAAATAGCGCTGCCCCTCCGTCGGGGTGGCGGAAGGATTTTTTCCGTCAAGAGCCATGCGCCCCCAGAGGGTGCAGCTTGCGGGATAGTTATGTTCACAGCCAGTGGCAAAAAGCCGGGCGGCGTCTTCGTAATTCCCGGCCCGATAATCCTTTAAACCAGCGAGATGACAGTCGATCCCTCTGCCGCAGAGAAATTTATCCGGCACATGCGTTCTGGCCCGCCGCTCTTTTTCTTCCTCCATGTCAATGGCGAAATATAGCAACGCTCCGAATATGACAAATGGCAGTACCACTAACAAGGCTTCCGCGCAGCCCGGATGGCGCGGGTAGTTTATGGGCGGTCGATACATGGCATTGCTCTCTTTTCTGGTAAAACCGGATCTCCTGCCGGAAGCCTGGTCGGGAGGTAATCTTCCGGAAAACGGTTCTGCGTTTTCATCAGCGCTGGCTGCTGCTACCTCCCCAGGGCGTTTTTAAGCCGGCGGAATTCCTGACAGCCCCGGGGATCCCGTTTCTGACAGAGCTTCCCGTAAACCTCCATGGCCTGTTCCCGTCTTTTATCAGGCAGGAGTCCCTCATCATGCTCATAATAAGCGCCCAGTTTCAGGCATGCCGCGGTGTCCTCCTGGCTGCAGGCTTCCCGGAGCTTTTCGGGAGCCTCCGGAAGAGGAGCCGGGGCCGCTTTCTGCTCCGGAGGCTTCTTTGCGGAATTTGCCTTGTCCGGAGTCCTGCCGAGGATCTTTTCCCGGAGCTTTCCGGCGTTTTGACAGAGCTCCCCCTGCCCCGCAAGACTGCAGGTTCTGTCCAGAAGCGCCAGAGCCGCGTTAATTTCCTGTTTGCTTTTTGCGGTCTCCGCCAGGAACCCGGCATAGCCGAGGCAGCCCTCCGGGGATCCCAGTTCGCAGGCTCTGGACCAGGCCCACCTTATCATATCCACGCCTTCCGGACGGTCTCGGAAATGCCGGTAATAGGTGTCCGCCAGAAGGTGACAGGAATCCGGGTCTCCCTTTTGGCATCCCTTCCGGAAATAGTACTGGGCCGGTACCGGGGAAGCGGTATCCGCTTTTCCCTCAAGAGCCATGCGGCCCCGGAGAACGCAGCTTGCGGGATAGTTTAATTCGCAGCCGGAGACCAAAAGCCTGGCGGCATCCTCGTAGTTCCCGGCCTGATAATCCTTTACCCCGGCGAGATAACACTTAACGCCGCTCCTGCAGACAAATTTGTCAGGCTCCGGCTTCTTTTGCCATGGCAGGGCTTCTAAAAAGTCGAGAAGCGCCAGAAACATGAGCATGCTAAGCAGGAATACAGTCAGCGTGCCGACACAGCCCAGACAGCTTACTGTCCCGCGGCGATTGTACATGGTAAATACCTCCTTTTTGGGAAATCGGATTCCTGTTTCCGGGGGCTTAAGACTTGCTCCCGGCTGAGTCAGCTTCAGGGCTCGCCTCTCCGGGCTCACTCTTTAGCGGTAATGGGCTCCGGAGCAGCAGGAGCCGGCTCTCCCGGATCCGCCGGGACGGCGTTTTCCCGGGCCAGCTTTTCCAGGGCGAGCCAGCGATAGTCGCAGCTCCGGGGATCCTTAAAGGGTTTTCCATCCCAGTTCTTCATGACGCAGCCCTTAGTGCCGTAGCTTCGGGCCATGCGATAGTCCCCCTTCTCGAAAAACCTTTGGGCCGCATCGCCGCAGGCCTTAGAAGCCCCGAGATCGCAGCTCTGCATCAGAAGACCGGTGACAACTCTTTCTTCATCCCGGGGATCCCGCGTTCCATCGTCTCTCCGGGTTTCCGCAATGAGGCGGCAGACCGGGAACTCTTCCCCCTGGCAGCCCTTCTGAAAAAATTCCTCTGCCTGTTTCCGATTAAGCACCGGATCATACTCGTCTTTCCCCTTGGGATTCAGAGCCGTAAGCCCCCGGGCCAGGCAGCCGGGAGCGTACCCCTGCTCACAGAGCCCCTCCAGGAGATGGGACTGATTGACGCCGTCTTCATACATATCCATCAGCATCTGAAATCTGCCGAGTGTTTTGTCATAGCGCGTGACAGGCCGATCTGCGTCTTTGATCTTATTATAGGCATCCATAATATCCTGCATCAAAAACACCTGTCCCAAAACGATGCTCACCACAAGGCCCAGATAGACAGCTTTGATCCTTCTTATTTTTGCCATTTCACGGGGGCCGGGGATTCCCATAATTGCTCCTTAATCTTTGAAATTAACCCTGAATCTTCTGAAAATATCACTGCGGCATTCTTTGCGCGGGGCCGTTTCCGGTCGGCTGTCCTTACAGGACACCTTCTTTTCTGACAGCGCCAAATTAAGAGCCCTCCCAATCGTTTCAAATCTTTTCAGACTTCCTTTAGTAAAAACTCTCCATAGGCGTACAGGAGCGCATAGCGGCGGAGATCCTTAAGCGTCCTGAGATCATCATCGGTAACATAGAAATCAAGCTGGGTTACGGCATCGTTTAACAGCTTCTCCCGCACTCGGGCTTTGGTGTCCTCTCCGGCCGGAACATCCCTGGCATATTTAACCTCAAAGAGGTAGCTGGGGCCTTTGCCGGTTCTGTTCTCAGCCGCGAGATCCGCCCGGCCCGATCTGACGTTTGTCTTAACAGCGGCGGCATTGTCGTCATTACCATTGCTGCTGCCGTCTTCATCAGCGTCAGCATCGTCATAATAGTCGTCATCGTTCTCGTCCGGGAACACATACTGCCCGTTATGTCTGATGGCATATTCCCGGGTGAGCTTAAAGGGAGAACCGGGAATGAGATTAAGCGCGGTATATACCGCCAGCGTCACCTGGGATTCCCCCTGGGCTGCGCTGGAACAGTTCACAAAGGCCTGCGAAATGGCTTTAAGAAACCTTCGCAGCGTTGCAAGATCGTTTTTTACCGCCATGCCGCTGAAATCATAGGTATCGCTGAACACTGACCAGCTCAGGTTCCGTTTCTGAAAAATATACTTCGCAAACAGTCTCCGGAAATATTCATTGGGCACCCGGAGATGATCCCGGGCCATGTTTTTTACCCGGGCCTTTTTCATTTCCTCCTCTCCGGCCAGGGTAAGAAAACCCAGATGATAAAGGATGGAAAGGCTTTCATTCTTATCCAGCATGGCATGCTCATGGGATACCTTCACTGAACCGGGAAACTCAAAGGGGATTAAACGGTTTCTGGTAATGGCGCTTATTATCCTCTCGCGATCCTGTTCTTGTATCAGATCCAGATATCCCGACAGTTTAACGTAATCAATATCATTGACGGACGAAATATTAAGTTCCGGAATGTTATATCTCCCGTCAATCAGATTGCTGACAAAACCAAGGCACAATGCGGTGTTACTGACTCCTTCAGAGCAGAATTTGTCAAAACGATACCCGTCATATCTTTCCGTAATAATGTCTGAGAGAGCATCCGGAGAATAGGAACACTTCTCAAAGTCAACTGTTTCCCGGAGGAGATCCAGAATTTCGCTCCGGGTAAAACCGGCGAGACAGTTAAGAGACGGCTTATCGGAAATGCTCCGGAAAACAAAACCGGACACGGCGGTATCCATGGTCACCGGAAGAACACCGGTTACGAAAATCCGTTCAATAACCTCTGACTGATTAAAATTACGGAGTACTCCGTAAAATGCTCCGATATCCCCTTCCTTTCTGGCAAGATCCGCAAACACCCTAGGATCTCGGCTCAGGATATCATTGGTGAAATTATCGTACTCATCAATAATCACCATTAATTTAGATGAATCAAGCTCGTCTGATACGGAGTCTAAAAAATCAGACAGTACATCAGCAGCTGATACAAATCTTTCAGTGTCAGAATAATATCGATCAACGGCAGAAGTAAAAGAATAAGAATTGCATAACTGTACTTTATGAGAAAATAATTCAGGATAGTTCCGGCAAAAAGATTTAATTCCGCGAATGGTTTGCCTTCTAAAAAATTTCATTGTTGTTGTAATGTGAATATTGCTCTGCACTCCTGAAAAATCAAACTTTAAAACATTGTAGGAATTTTTTAAAGGCGTGGGGTGAGAAGCAATCCAGGTTGTCTTAAAAAGTTCATCAAACTTTGAAGCCATGGCCTTATCGTAATAATACCGCATAATTTCGGTAAACATGGTTTTGCCGAACCTCCGGGGTCTTAAAAACATGGAAACCATTACTCCGGTATCTTCATATCTTTTTATATATTCAGTTTTGTCTATATAAACATAATTATTTCTGATAATAGTTTCAAATAGTGAAAATGATTCCGGTATTTGTTTCATAATACACCTGGTAAAAGATTTTCAAAAAATTCACGAGCAAAGCTTTAATTCCGGATCCTACATCCATGATGAACAGCTACGCGAAGATATTTTTCCAGATTTTTGCATCTTCTGCCGTATTTCAAGTTGTTTCATAAGAGATCTGTTCCGGGAGCCGCCGTGTCAGAAGGAGCTTCGGCCAGCTTTGCCAGAGCAAGCTTCCGGTACTGGCAGCTCCGGGCAGGCTTTGGCCATCTCCTCCGCCTGAGCGTCGGTAATTGCCTCCGGCTTTTTGGGCTTCGGCTCGTCCGGCGTTACCGTTACCGCACTGTCGTTGCAGGCCTTTTGGAGGCCCTGACGGCAGGCGATATCCCGGGCCTGCGTAATCGTCATGTCTCCTTCGGATGAAGGAGGAAAGTTTTTCCTGAGATTGTCAACGAGACCGATGCAGCCCGTGCCAAACTGCCCCTGAAAACAGCTTTGCCTGAAATAATGATCAGCCTTCTCGGGGGAGGCATCCGGGATCCGGCTGCGAAATTCCAGTTCCCTCATTTTCCAGCAGCTCTGGGGGGTATTGCTGCTGATTGCCGTTTCTTTTTCCCTCTAATAACCAGACTCAGGCGGCTTATCACTGAGGAGCGATCATGCGGGCGTCGTTCCGCCCTTCCCGGATCCGCTTTTCCTTTTCTGCCAGGGAGCAGTACTTGTCATTTTTGGAAAGAGCGCAGGCCTCGTTAAGATATTTAAGGCGCTCTTCCGGAGCTTCATCCCGGTCAGTCCGGAAGCCGAACAGATAGCAGGCCCCGGGGATCCGGTACTGGTCGCATCCGGCACGGAGCCAGCGCCGCCGGTCATTCAGGGCCGGCTCCTGGCTTTGAATATTCTCGGCCAGGATGGCGTAGTAGACGCAGGCTTCCCGGTTTCCGGAGCCGCAGTGCCTTTTGGAAAGCTCCCAGGCCTTTTTATAATCCTTTTTCTGCTCCCACTGGAACTCAATGGCGGGAAGGCAGGAACTTGCAACCTCAAGCTCGCAGGCCTGGGTGTGGTACTGTCCGGCACGGGCGGGATTCTTCATTATGGACAGCTCGCCTCCGGTGTAGCGGGCCATGGCCTCGCAGGCCGGGGGATAGCCGGCTATGCAGCTCTCCTGCACCTTGGCCGCCCCCTTCCAGAGCCGATCCCGGATGCTTCTCCGGGCGCTTTTGCTTTGGTCTTCATCGTTCTCGGCCAGAGCTTTTTTGATAATGTCCTGCCCCAGCATAAAGCATCCCTCGCTGCTCCCGAGGTCGCAGGCCTTCAGGGCAGCAGTTTCCGCATAGGCGGTTTCTCCGGTACGGCTGTAGATCCGGGCCTTTTTAAGGCAGTCGGCGGCATTCCAGCAGATCTCATCGTCATCAGCTGATTCGCTGTATCTGTCTCCGTAGCTCCCGGAGTAGCTCACGGAGTCTCCCTCGCAATTACGGAGACTTCCCCCGAAAATAATCGCCAGCACCGCGATGGCAAAGCCGATCTTCACGGCCTCCGGCGCCCGGGAAGACGGGCTCCGGGCTGGCTCCTTCGCGGCAGGACGGGGATCCCGGGAGACTGTAACGGGAAGATCCCCGGGGGCTTCATGGGGCGGTTCTTTTCTGTTCATTGCTGTCCTGTCTGATCCGGCCGGTTCCGGATCCTCTGAGTTTCCTGTTTCTCTATACCGGTGTCACTCTATACCGGTTTCACTCTATGCCGGTCTCTATTCTTCCGGGACGGGAGAGGGTTAAGGTATTTTTGCAAGTTTATCGCAAGTGACAGGGGTTTGCGACAGTTACGGCAAATAATCGTGGGGCGGTGAATACTTTTTGTGATTTTCCGGGGTTCAGGTTTTTGTGGGCCGGATATTTGCGTTATTCCGGAGCTGTTCCCGAAAACACGCGGAGCTCCTTCGGAACAAGGATGTGGTAAACTGAAGAATAGCCCGCCGGCTTCAGGCGATTTCAGGGCAGGGAAACTCGGACGCGGCCTTCCCGGGGAGCCCGGGCGGACTCCTTCAGAGGGGAATTACAGGGAGAAACAGGTTATGAAGAAATGCCATGTCTGCGGTTTTTCTGAAAACGGCGGCAAGTTCTGTAACAGGTGCGGCGCGCCGCTTCCGGAAAACGGGGCTTCGGAGGAAAACGCCAGGGACGGAGAGGAAAAGGAAGGGGCAGCTCCCAAAGCTGCGGCAGCTGAGACGGATGCGACAACTGCGAGAGATGCGAAAGCACCTCCGCCGTCAGAGTTCAGAAGCATGCGGTCATATCGGGAGGAGCTCTCCCCGCTGACTCCGGAAGACGATCTTGTGGAGGTTTGCTTCTCCGGGCATTCCTCGGGGATGATGTATAACAGCGATTCCCGCTTCAGCATTACCGCAGTCCGGGAACCCGCCGCTTCTGAAGAGAGCGATGCTTCCTGCGCTGTCACCTTTAAGGAAAAGAAGTCCTTTGCCCTTTCGGAAACCATCGAGGTCTATCGGGGTTATCCGGAGATGCTCCGGGAGATCCGGGACATTCTGATCCGGGCGGATTTTCAGGAAGCGGAAAGACGCATTCCCGATGATGCCAGAGCGGGGCCGCTGGTATTTGACTATTCCTCCGGGTACAGTCTCTCCTTCAAGTGGCATCCGGATCCCGGGAGCCGCCGATACAATTATTTCAGCATCAATTCCGAAAAGATCACCATAGCAAAGAAAAAT
Organism: Succinivibrionaceae bacterium UBA3769; assembly: GCA_002372325.1. Classification (GTDB taxonomy): domain Bacteria; phylum Pseudomonadota; class Gammaproteobacteria; order Enterobacterales; family Succinivibrionaceae; genus Succinimonas. Next base: position 23,799 of record DFFT01000043.1, read on the forward strand.
GAAGAGCTTAAGGCGATCCGGGATATTCTTAACAGCGTTAAGAAGGAGGAATGCCTGATCCAAAGGGAGGAAAAGGATCTCGGCATTAATAAGTCCGGAGTAATCGGAATGATGGGAATGACCGGAGATCCGGGATCCGGAGGAAACCGGCCAATGACCGGAATGCTGGGAATGATGAAAATGAACGGCGCTCCGGACAATGCTTCCCAGCCGCAAAAGACCGCATTTCCGGGGCTGAACTCTGACGGTTCCTGGAACTGTCCCGATTGCGGCGAAACCGGACTTACGGGGAAATTCTGCTTTGAGTGCGGCCGGAAAAGGCCTGATAACGGCTGAGCTTTTCCGGGGGCTGGCGGCGGAACAGAGGCGGAATGCGGAATAGATGTGGCATGGAGGAGCACTCCCGGACTTGAGTTTCCCGCTGCTAAGGATCTGGCGTTCTCCGGAAGCCTCTCCTCCGTCAGGTATTCTTTGCCCTTCCGGAGTTCTTTGCAGCGCCCCGCTCCCGGGGCTCCGGGTTTTGTCTGACCTTTGTTCTCATTATTTTTCCTGCTTCATTATTTTCTTCTTCTCCTTATTTCGCGCTGTCTTTACTTATCGCTCTTCTGTTCCGGGGCTTATTTTTCATCATGGCCCGCTTCATGGTTTTCCGGCGGAAGCGGAGCCTTTCGGTCTTTGGGCCAAAACCGCTGGTTCCGTTACTGTAATTCCCCCTTAACTATCCATGGGATGGACACTTATCTGTTCACATTTAATCGTTTGTTTGTTTTTTCGAGAAGGTTAAAAGTTCTCCCGGGATAACAGAGACTATAGTTTTATTAAGGGATGCGGCAGGACGAACATTTTTCCCGCATCCCGGTTTTGCGATTTTAAGGACATCCTTAAGAGGCTTCCCGGCGGGAAGGCTCTTAAGCGTCCGGGGACTTACGGGAGTTATTATGGGAAAAAAGCTTATTGGGAAGAAGAGCGTTCAGGAAATTTCCGGAGCCATAAACCGGCTGGCGGATTCCTTCTTTGCTCTGGCTGACAGCATCCGGGGCCTGAGATCCGGCGCTGCCGGAGCGCCTCAGGCGGCTTCAGGAACTGAAAGGAAGGTTTCGGAGCAGGAGAACTCTCCGGCTCCGAAGCGGGATCCGGAGGCCGGAGAAATGTTTTCTCCGGAGACGGTCTCCGAACCCGCGGCTCTAAAGGATCTTCTGGAAAACCTGATTCCGGGAGCCGTGTCCGCCTCCCCCGGCGTTCCCGCGCCGGAGCCTCTTCCGGCAGAGCTGCCGCAGGCTCCCGCTCCTGATGCCACGGAAACCCGCTGCGGGGAAGCCCTGCAGGCCTTTATGCGGGATAAGGGCTTTGTCATTACCAGAATCGACAATATCGTCAACGAATCTCCCATCTGGGTTAAGCTGGCCCGGACTATCGGGAGCGACTATCATTCCCTGCTTCCCATTATTAATCCTCTTAAGGTGTCCCAGAGCCGGGGCTCCCGCATTGTGGTAAACCTGTCCCGCTATGCCCCGGAGATGCGGAATGCCTGCATCAGCTTTGCCAAGGCTCTCTATGACAATGCTCTTCTGGTGGAATACCGCTATTCCTCGGGACCGGTGCCCACCCTGACCATGCGGGTGCAGAAGGACGGCGCCATCATCAATTTCATTACCGGCCACTGGATGGAGATCTATGTTTACAGCGTGGCCCGGGAAGTGCTGCAAAACTATGCCTGCCTTTACGACATTGAGGTGGAGAGCTACAGCAATATCCAGTTCATGATGAATGAAAAGATGGTGTTCGAGCTGGATATCCTCTGCTTCGTAAACAGCATTCCCGTCTGGGTGGAATGCAAGACCGGAGAGTTCCAGCAGCATATTGTGAAATACAAGAAGTTCGGGAGCAGCAACGGCATCGCTCCGGAAAACTCCTTCCTGGTGCTGGCGGGAGTTTCTCCGGAACAGGCCAAAAACATCTCGGACATTCACAGCTACAATGTGGTGAACCTGAATAACTTCCGGGAAGTATTTTCCCGGGCGGTGGCCGGCATTTGCCTTAAGGCCGGCAGAAAGGGAGCCCCTCTTCCGGAAAAGACTCCCGAGACCGCAGTTCCGGCCGTATCCGCTCCTGAAGCCCTTCCCGCGCCTGCCGCCCAGGCTTCCCCGGAAGCCCCGGCCGAGGCAGCTTCTCAAAATGTTCCGGCTCCCGACGCCGCTCCGGCCCCGGCTCCGGCAAGATCTTCCGCTTCGGGCAAGCCAGTGTCCCGGAACCGCGGCATCTTTGACAAGATGATGACCGTCATAAACAGCGCCCGCCCGGTGAAGACCTCCGAAACCGCCGGGAAGTCCGCAGCGGAATCTCACGGCAGCTCCGCCACGCTGTCCTCTCCTTTGCTCTACGAGATTCCGGAACGGCCTTTCCTGAACGAGGCCGTCCAGAAGTTCATGGATGAACACGGCGTGCAGTGCATTTGCAATACCCCCATAACCAGAATGCATATCCATCTGGATATCCTGTCCCGGATGAAGTCCGGCAAATACAATCTGGCGCAGCCCCTGTTCCGGAGGATCGGCCAGGCCCTCAAAACCGGCGATTACGAGGTTACCGAGTCTCTGGCCGGCTGCGACGGCGTTGCGGTGGGCACCACGGTGCAGCTCTGCCGGCATATGGCGGACAACATGGAGGTGATCCGGAATTTCGAGTACTTCAGCACCAGGAAGAAAACTGTTAAATTTGAGCTTTTGCCTAATGCCGTGTTTAACAACTACGTGCTGGAGGATCGGCGGTTTGTTCATGCCGTGGGGTATGTGGTTGATACCGCCGGAGCCAATGCCGCCCCGGATGTCTTCGGAGTCTCCGTCAAGGCCCGGCTCTGCAAGGGGGATATCAGGATCGATGCGGATTTCCTGGTGCGGTTCAGGAATATCATTACGCTGATTATGGTAAGTCCGGCCAATCCGGAGCGGGCGGAGAGTCAGCTCGTCCTCGCCGGAAAATGGCTTGACATACCGGCCCGGAATCTCATTATCGTGCATAATGTCACGGAGATGCCCGAGTCTCTCGCCAAAGTCGCCTCCCGAAAAGCGGTAACCGTGCTCAGCCACAGCGAATTTGAAAAAAAGGCCCGGGAGATCCTGCGCACTCAGGAATTACCCGAATCTCCTCAGCCTGCGGCTGCGGCAAGGCCCACGATCATGGATCTCCAGTTCACTCCGGAAGAGCTTTATGAAAGCTTCTCTCCTTCCGGCATCGGCATTGCCGAGGTGGAGCTTATCAGTCAGGCCCTGTCGGCTCTGGACGGCGCGGCCAGCGAGTTCTGCCGCCATGAAAGCCTGTTCCAGCCCCTGGTGCAGGCGGTGCGCCGCATTCATGAAAGCCATGTGCCCCATGAACGGTTTTGCTGGAATGTAAATACCCTGGACGGGGAAAAGACCTCCTCCATCAATAACTGCTGCACCAATCTCTACCGGACGGATCTCATTAAGGAGTGCCGCTACGATAAGACAATTCCTAAGCAGTTTATCATTGACCTCACTGACAACCAGGACATTTACAGCTTTGTTACGGGAGACTGGCTCCGCTACTTTGCCGGAAACCGGGCCGTGAAGTATCTGGGGCAGCATGTCCGGGATTCCCGCTTTGTAAGGTTTATCAGGAACGTCACTCTGGAGATCCCCGATGCCGGGACTGCGGTGCTGGATGTGGTTGTAAGGCATCCTCTGGGCTGGACAGCTGTAAAGAGCTGCTCCGCTGACAATTTCCGCCTCCGGAAAGAGGATCTTTTAAAGGCCGGAAACGCACTGGGCATTCCTCAGGAACGGCTGATTCTGGTATTCCGGAACAGCGACAGCACTGAAGAGGCCATAAGGGAGTGCGGCGCTGCCGTCCGGATTCTGAAGGCTCAGGAGTTCCTGAACGCCCTTCCGGAGATCTTCCCGAACGAGGTGATAAATGCCGTGATGAAGGAGGAAGAACCGGTTCCGGAAAGCCATGCAGCAGCTACGGCTCCGGCAGAAGAGAGCAAGACTGCTCCGGCGTCAGGAGAGGAAGCCCCTGCTAATCGGGAGATCCCGGAATTTGCCCGGGAGGCCGCAGCCGGCACCCCCTGCCCGGAGATCCTGGAGGAGATCATTGCCGAGGCGATGGAGGAGGCCGCTGAAAATCAAGAGGCTCTTAAGGAAGCCACTGGGACGGAAACCCCTGAACCTGCGGAAAAACCTGCCGGGGAACCTTCTGCCGGCACTGATGCGGGCGCCGAGTCCGGGAGCTCCCCTGCTCCTTCTGCTTCCGCAGAGTCCCCGGCCGCAGCCCCGGCCGCCCCTTCTCCCCAGCCTCTTCCTGAAAAGACCACTCCCATGGGCAAGCTGGTGACCGCCTATTATCAGCAGCTTATGCGGGAGGCGGAAAGCAAGGCTGCCATAGATGACTTCCTGGAGGCTCATCTCATGAGGCCGGAGGAATGCGCGGATTTCTTTGATGATGAACGCGCCCGGGTGGTGGGCTCCCTGAAGAGCTATCACGGGAAGCCGGAGATTCTGGATCGGCTCTCCCTTGATGTGCTGGCGGATTACTGCCGGAATCAGGAATATGCGGTGATATTCAACATGCTGCTGGAGGCCCTTTTCCAGGAGCTTACCTCCTTCGCTCTGGACATGGATGCCGATGATGAAACCGTGTCCCGGTATCAGAAGCTTCTGAACGACATGGTGGATTGCACCCTGGTCTATAAAAACATCTATATCAAAGAGGCCCGGGAGTCCCGTGTTACCGTGCTGAAGCCCATGGTGCTCCGGGATTACATTCTGGGGGGCTGGTTCCGCGCGGCCGGCTCGGCAATCATTCAGAACCGGATCCGGGAAATGACCATCCGGCATCCGGAGTGCTTCTGTCTCTTTGCCCGGAATATGGAGATCCTGCTGGATAACTACCGGATAATGGCAGATCTGGTTATCAGAACCATGAACCGGGTGCTGTTCTTTGTCTTTGCCGCCACGGAGCCGGAAGCCGGAGCCCGGGATCTCGCCATGCTGACTGAGTATCTCAACCTGTACAGTCAGGATACGGTGCTGGTGTGCCTGAATGAGGATCCGGATCTTCATGAGCGGCTGGCGGAGACCTATCATGTCACGGTTATCGGCTTTAATTCCCTGGCAGAATTCCTTGATAGCCGCCTCACTCCGGAATATCTGGAAACCCCGGTGACTGAGGAGGATGAGGATGAAGAGCCGGATGACCAGGATGCCGAGACGGTGCTGCAGAAGTTCGGGTATTGTCCGGGACTCTTTGACTACATGAGGTATGAGTTCTGATAAGGAACGAAGCCCAAAGGAACGGAGACCGCCGGGAGGTTCACATCAGGAACTCCGGCGGTTTTTCTTCATGGAGGAAAAATTCTGGTTGGAGAAGCAGGTTTGAAATGGGGTTTGTCACGGGAATCGGTTATTTGCGGGACAGTTATAATTTGCAAACAGGCAAACGCAGAGCTGTTTGCGCATCCGAAATGCTTGCTTAACTGGAGCCTCGCTCAATTTGCGCTGTTTTTTTAAAGGTATTGCGAGCCTCCCTCTGTGTCAGGATTCTCAGGAGACGGGGAGGTTTGCGGACTGATAAGGGCACCCCCATCTTATGGAACAGTTTTTGGCATGCTCTGACCCCAAGTTCGATATCGAAAGTGTTTTTGATGTGTTTTGATAACGAAGGCCCGTCCCACTCTTTGAAGCCAAAGCTGTTAGGATTGCTGCACACGTTTTCCTTAAGTTTGGCAATGTTCATCAGTCAGTCTGCGAGGCTGACCGGTCTGCTTCTTTGACCGCAGAGCATCCCAGCCGTTTTCATCTGCCTTTTTGACCCATGACATGAGCGTTGTTTCACCATCGCCGCAATGTTCAGCAAGTTCCCTGGCGGACATACCGCTCAGAATAAGGGTTACCATAGTCACACGGTAGGCGAACTTAATGTCAGGGTTTTCCTTGACTAAGGCTCTGCCCTGGGAAAGAAGTTCCCGGGGATCATGGATTAATTGTCTTGCGCGCATTGGAACTGCCTCCGCGGCCATTGCCACGTCTCACCATTATGGCTCGGAATTAAATTCGTTTACTATGAGTTCTATTCCGCGACAGAATACACTCCGTCGTCACTGCAGGTCAGATAACCCATATCGCAGAGCTTGTTAAGCGTAGGCTCCAAATACCTGCTATTGATATGAACGATTTTTGCCAGTTCTTTGCAGGTCATGCTGTTTTCGCTTAAGTTATTGATGATCGCAAGGTACTTTCTGGCAATATTTTCGGAAGTGGTAGCGCGTAAGTTATTTCTGGCAGACTGCTCGCTGCTGCCATCGGAATCTGGCAAGTTCGTAAAAATTACCATGCTGCAGTCATCATTAGTGCGTTTGGTTACCACGGACTGGAAGAAATCCGTGATTTTTATTTCCATGAGGGGCGCCGGCAAAAGCCGCGACAGCAGAAACATCCTCTTTAATGAAGGAGCAAGGATGCCGCGGGCCTTATCATAAAAAACAGCCTCCGGGCCGTCGGACATCAGGACAAACCCTGCGATTGAACCAAGGTTACCTTTTATTAATTTGATTGAGTCGGCAGCGCTTTTGGAGGTGGTAAAGACTGTGGTGTTGGCAAATTCGCCGTTGTCAGGGGCGGAGGCAACTTTGACTTCATTGTTTTTAATATAACCGATAACACCGTCACCGATATGTCCGAGCATGAATCTGTTCTCATGAACCGCAATAAAAAGCAAGGTTGAGGAGAGATCTTTAATATCACAATCTTGTTCCTCCGCGGCCTCGGACAGTTTGTTAAGTATTCTGTCAGTTAACTCCGACTTTACCGTTAAGCCGTCATCATTGCTGAATAGCTTCTCGAAATCGGAGCATAAGGCATCGCAGATGGCGCGGGTGGCCAGCTCTGCTCCCAGATGCGACAATCGGCACGACCCGGCTCCGTCTGCCAGGCTGGCGGCAAAGATTCCGTTCTCGGCTTTAAAAAATGTTTTGTCCTGGCATGGAATATTTTGACGCGCATGGCTTTTTCCCTGAACTGCGCATTGCACAGAAACCCACATGCTGTAATCTCCGATTTTTATTCTGTCATCAAAGGATGAATTAAATTGCGCTGATAAATTGCAACCGGCTCGTTTTACTGTCTTTTACCTGCGGTTCTGACTTAGTAAACAGCCCCTTTAGGGTTTTCATCCTGTTCTTTTTTCCATGCTTCGTAAGGATCAGCGCCGCCGATCCATTGGTACTCCATTTTGTACTTATCACGGAATAATGATTCAATAATCATCACAAAACACAAAATGCTTTCCTGCGGAACAAATAATCCGCCCGAATCCCATTGATTGTAAAAGTCATAAAAAGCCTTAATATCACTGCTATCAGGTAAATCCACTACATTAATTTTTTTACCTTCAGGCTTGGAATTATCATAACTAACTACGTACGGTAGTTTGTCTTTAATGAGAATAATGTCAACACTATGTGCTAATTCTTCCATAATTCGTTACCTATAAGCCAAACAACCTAAAACAAAACGCATATAATCAGGGGCATGATTCTCACCTTCCGATATACCTGACCACATTTGCATTATCTCAGTTGATCCCCGCCTTTTGAAGCCCAATTCGGAATGCCGTGTTTTCGTCAATTACAACCGTTTCGCCTGGTGTTGACTGAGATGTGGCGGATACGCTCTTGCTGAGCCATTCAAAGAATTCACGGAACTTCAGCCCTGCAAGCTTGTAGGCTTTGTTTGGATAGTTAAAGCCTCGCAATTCCCCCATATCGGCATCGTTTCCAATGCCAATCGGAAATAAGGTGAGCTTGCGTTCAGCCACCATTTTGCTGGTGGTTTGCTTTGCTTTCTTAAGAAGAGCGGCGTTTCCGTTGGGTTCTCCGTCGGACATGATGACAAGCCAGGACTGATAATAGTCTACCCCGCTTCTTTTATAATTCTGTTTCTATCCGCCCCGAAAATCTGCCGGTTCCGTTCCAGAAAAGCGAATATACTGCGGCGGGAGTTATCGTCATAGTCATCATCGTAGTTATCGTCATCCGTCGATGTTCTTCCTTATTATGATTATCCTGAAGTCAGCGGAAAAGTTTATTCCCTGCTAACGCCATAAGTTTTTCCCCGGTACCGCGGTTAACAGCATCTCAGTGCCCGGCTTTTTAAGTTCCCGGTACCTTGAATCTCAAGTTCTGCCGCCCTTCTTTTGCAGCGCGCTGCCGCTGTCCCCGTCATGGCAGTCGTTTTTTTTCACTCGCTTTTCTGGTAAGTTAATCAGGGATGGGGAGTTCCAGCCCTTTCAGAAGCATTCTTTTAATGGTCTCAAAATCAAAGGCCGTATCCAAAGGAATAAGGCCGTAGCTGTCCCTGCTGAGTTCTGCCAGTGCCTCTTCCTGAACCTTTAATTCGCGGTTCCTGGTTTGCGTATCATCCTGAGCGTGGCTTATGCGGTTTCTCATGATTTTGACATAGAGGTAATACTTCATGATATTTCCCAGCCTGATGATGCTGTCATTGATTACGGCGCAGGAGAATAAATCGCTGATGACATCGATCTTTTTCAGGTAGGTGTTTTTGATCCGGAATTTCAGCTCTTCATATTCATCCGAGTTTTTTCTGAGGTAGTAATGAATGATTTTGGGATAGACGGTTACAACTCTGTTTAGAAAATCTAGCGCCGATATTTGTCCGGTAAAGTATTCATCGTAGCAGTTAAACTCGGATCTTAACCATCCTTCATTGTCAAAGTTCTTAATGAGGGCAGTGCTGATTCTCTGCAGTGCCAGCGGGATGCCTTCTCCGGTGTATTCCGGCAATTTTTTCCAGCGAAGATCTGATGTTCTCTTCTGGAAACGCCATTTGATGACTTTGGGGAGCCTTTTATGACTGTTTTCCGGTCTTTTTATCTCTTCTTCCTCCTGGTCTTTGAATTCCTTAATAATTTCCCGAAGGATTCTCATCTCAAGAGTCAGAGGAATGGCGTTGTCCTTAAGCTTGATCCTGTTTATTGCAGTGTCATAAATCTCGCTGTAAAACCCGTCTGCATAGAGGGATTTTCCATATGAGGGCGTATCCGTCTCTTTTGCTGCCGCTGCCGGATCATAAATGCTTCTTATAAGTGACGACTTGAAATACTCCTCCGGCATCTTTTCCACGTAAAGCGTCAGGGCCTGATTTATGAGATCATGATTAAGACACCATCTGATCATGTTCGGGTAGGAGATTTCCTCTGAGCCGTCTAGGAAGAATTGCTTTTTGATAATCCCGAAGAGTCTTGCAAACATGGCAATGTACATGTTGGGAGAGTTTTCGGAATCGCGGATTCGGTTCATATCCTTTTCGATTTCGCGCTTGCAGTCATCGATGTCGTTGACGTTATTGATGATAATGCAGCCGAAGAAGCGATCAAAGCTGTCCAGTAGCTTTTTCATGTCCGCAAGCCCGCCGCTGTTTTCCTTCCCGATCTTGTCTATGATGTAGCTGTCATCAAAGAATTCCCGGAGCTGTTTCACATTGCCGGTAAGACCGAAGGCATTCACGGCCTGAATGAGGTCGGTAATGGCTGTGATATGGAGAATACTGCAGATTTTTCTGTCGTTGAAGTTGGAGTAGACGATCTTTTTAAGATGAATGCCGTACACCTTCAGAAACTGGATAACCGAGGTCATAAGATAGCTGGCATCCCGGAATCCTGAGGTAAAGTCTATAAAAACGGACTTTTCCGCATCAGGGCTGGCGGTGATCACAAAACGGTAGATCTGGTTGATGATGTTGTTGGTTCTGACATTGGTATTGGTAATGAGATCTCCGGTGCTTTCATCAAAGTCATAGAATACCGGGAAAATGGAAGTCTGGTCGTATTTGTCTGTAATTCCGAGAACCCTGGCGAAGTTATCAAGGTTATCCCGGAATATCTCGTACATTGAAGAGCCGGCAGTGTTTTTCTGACAGACCTTGTTGCTTACGATGGCAATTACCGAGAGCCGTTCGGCCTCCTGACCGGCCTTTTGCATAAGATACTGCATGGGAGCATCGCCGGTTGACAGCCCTTTATAGCGTTCGCTTTCATGTCCGTTTACGGTGTAAATGTTTTCGGTATCAGTATCAGGAGCAAGACAGCCGTCATTGGTTTTCTGTTTATCCCCGACAAAGGTAATGATATAGGCGACGCGGTTCATGCTGTATTATCTCCCGTGATATGCGACAGAACTCCACGTTTTCCGACAGAATGGAAAACGTTTTCATTGTAGCGGCTTTTTCTGCCGGATCTAAGAGTTCATCGTTTAAATTTCAGCATGGATCTCCTTTTTATGCATATTGGCGCATTGGTTCAGAGGCGTCCTGACTTTGGTTCCGGAGATGAGGGAATTGTCTCTGAAAAGCAGTATGCTTACTCCCGCCGGCCGTAGACGGTAAGATGCATATTTTTGTTAAGCTTTTTCACGTCAATCTGGCAGGGGCTTCTTATGCGGAGGCGGTACTTCTTTTTCGGATCCTCCTTAAGGGGTTCCTGATAGAAGGCGGAGGTGGCGATTTCTGAGGGAAACTCGAGGTTTATCTCATCATACTCGCTGCTTTCAGGCGAATAATAATTCCAGCTGGCGCCGGGGGACTTCAGTATTGATTTGGTACCGGCCTCTGATTCTGCAATAAGCTCCAAAAAAACATTGGCATTATATACCGCACGCTTCCGCTCTGACCAGGTTCCTTCATCGTATTCCTCGTCTGTCTCGTTTTTATCTTTTTTCTCGGGGACCGCAAGCTCGCAGGCTTCGATAATGCCCTTCGGGAGGTAGCTGAGACCGGAAACATCGTAGACGACGGCATCCGCGATAAGCCTGTTTTTGCCCAGAGCCCGTCTTTTTTCGTTTTTGAAATCAGAGAAGGAGCAGGTGATTAAACGTTTGGAGTCATCGGCATAGGCGCAGGGATTTTTGTTGGAGGAGATGTATTTCTCCGGAAGCTTCTTCATGCGGGAGCAGACCGGATCCTTGTCGCATTCCCGGGCGGCCTTTTCCAGAGCTTCGTCATCGACAGCTCCGAAGCCGTACAGGCTGGAGAACCGAAATCCTGCGGCATTAACCTGCCAGCCGTAGTCATAAACGATATTTTCGCCGTAGGTCTCATCATATCTTTCAATAGGCGACTGAGCCAGCTCGGGCATAACCGTGTCGTTCCTGGAGTTTTTAACCATAAGATAACGCATCTTTGAGATCTCTGACAGATCGGACCGATACTCCAGGTCATCAGCGTCGTCATCAGCGTCGTACAGCGGCTCAAGAGGCGGTTCGGTCTCGCCATAAGGGTTCCCGCCGACAATATTAAGATGGCGCGGAACGGTAAAGGCTACGGTCTTTTGCATCTCCGGATTTTCGCCGTCTTCAGGAGTGTCCGGGAAGGTTTCGGCAGAGTCTTTCGGGCTGTCAGCTTCCCCCGCATTATCAGCGTTGCTGTATTCGTCAGGGTTAAGCTCATCGGAAGTAAAATTCTCCTCCGGCGTATCGTGTCCTTCATTGGTTCCGCCATTTTCTTCGGTTGCGGGATTTACCGCTGTTACGCTGCTCTGGTCAGCCGGAAGCTCCTGATGACTGCGGTTTTCCCTGACATTGGCAGGCTGTCCGGGGGCAGGGTTGCCCTCTTCAGCAACAGAATGCTTTACGTCGTCATTTTCGTCATTTGTCCGGTTTTCGGAATCCCGGCAGCCGGAAAGCGCTGCGCCGGCAAGAAGCATGACAGACACCGCGGCAGCGATGCTCGTTATCCTTAGCCCTTTGTTGCAAGCAGATTTCATAACGGAACTCTTCTTATCGTATTTCAGCCCCTTTCATGCTTAATGCCGCAGGAAACGCCGTAGGAACACTGACATCCCAGAGCCTGTTCGAGAGCGCGGCATCACGAATGGCCTGCCATGATTATTTCCGCCGGCCGTAGACGGTAAGATGCATATTTTTGTTAAGCTTTTTCACGTCAATCTGACAGACGCTTCTGATGCTCATCCGGTACTTCCTGTCCGGATCCTCCTTAAGGGGTTCCTGATAGAAGGCAGAGGCGGCGATATCCATGGGAGCCAGGAATTCCGCATTCTCATCATTGTCCTCCTCATCATCGTCATCAGGAACATTAAACCCGGACAGATAATCCCAGTTGGCATAAAGGGGCTTCAGCAGGGATTTAGTGCCGGACTGGGATTCTGCTGTAAGCTCCAGCAGAGCATTGACCTTGAATACGGCCTTCTTCCGTTCTATGTTATGCTCGGTAATCCCCTCATCCTCTGGGGAGGCCGCGAGCGCGCAGGCATCGATGAGTCCCTCCGGGAGATAATTGAGACCGGAAACATCGAAGGTGAGAGCATCCGCCAGAAGCTCGGTTTGCCCCAAAGGCTCGCCCTCTTCGTTTTGGAAATCGGAGAAGGAGCAGGTGATTAAGCGTCTCGAGTCATCAGTATAAGCGCAGGGATTTTCATTGGCGGATACGTATACCTCCGGAAGATCCTTCATACCGGAGCAGACAGGATCCTTATCGCATTCAAGAGCGGCCTTCACGAGAGCTCCGGCATCAACCACGCCGAAGCCGTACCAGTTGGAGAACCGGAAGCCCGCGGCATTATCCTGCCACCCGTAATCAAAGGTGACCTTTTCCCCGTATGTGTCGTCATATCCTTCCAGAGGCGTCAGAGCGAGAGAAGGCATCGCGGTGTCGTTCCGGGAGGTTCTGGCCAGAAGATAACGGAGCTCTGACACCGTCAGGTCAGGCCTGGCCTGATACGCCAGAGCGGCAGCTCCGGTCACTGAGGGGGTGGCGGCAGAGGAGGCATTCATCATATTGGTGTAGTACTTATTGTCTTCCGTTCTCCATGGAGAAAACTCGTCCGGATCCCAGAAATCCCCGGGATCATAGCTCGTCAGGGTGGTTACCAGGGCGGCGCTGGACCGGCCCGGATAGTTGGTATCAGCCCCGAATTCGCCGCCGAAGCCGGTAACCCACAAATTGGCTCCGGTGGAGGCGTAGGAGGTTTTAACCCCCAGAGAGTTCAGGGAGCCGACCTGGATATTGAAGGGATAGCGCGCCATTTCATCTGTCTGTTTGAATTCGCAGTCTGCGGGAATCTCTAAGCAGTCGCTTACCGAGTAAGGCTTATCGTCTTCGCTGTAACCTTCATCAAATTCGTTCCCGTGAGAATGGAAAACGGCGATATTGTTTTCGTAAAGAGCTTCGTAAAGATCCCGCAATGCCGGCTCGTGGCTGGTATACAGATCATAGCCCCAGCTGGCATTTACCAGATTCAGCTGCTTCATGTTCAGCATGGCCCCCGGTATCAGATATTCATCTTCGTTTATGGAAAATGATGTAACCATGGCATTAAAGGCCACTCCCCTTACGCCCCGCCTGTTCATGGCCGAGGCGGCGATAATTCCGGCAACGGAGGTGCCATGATCTTCTCCGGGATATTCCTGAAGAGTTTCCAATGGAAGTCCGATATTGACAAAATTCTCGGTTCCGGGAATTCCGGGGTCATAAATGCGCTCCCGGAGATCCTCATGATTAAGATCCACAGCCGTATCCCAGACTGCCGCATAAACTCCGGATCCGTCGATCTGCTTCTTATCTTCCGGGAGAATAACGCGCCAGGCGGGGATGACGTTAAGGTCGATTTTCTTAAGAGGAGCATCGGTAACGCCATAGGGATTCTGGCCGATATTGTAAAGATGCCACTGATCCGGGAGCAAAGGGTCGGTAACAGCGAAGGTCTGCTTTACCTCCCGGGCGCTGCCGCCTTCGAGAGTGGCGCGGAAGGTTTCGGTAAATGATTTTAAGCTGTTAGCTTCACCGGCATTGCTGTCTTCGCTGTCGCTGTCATAGTTAAGCTCATAGGAAGTAAAATATTCCTCCGGGAGCACGTAGAACCATTCGTTCTCTCCGGCGTCTTCTCCGGTTACGGGATTAACCGCTGTCAGGTTGCCATATTCGGCCCGAAGCTCCTGAAGATTGCGGTCTGCCTTGATTTTGTAGGGCTTTCCGGTAACAAGATCGCCCTCTTCCGCAATAGAAAGCTTTATGTCGTCATTGGTTTGTTTTTGGGAATCTCCGCAGCCGGAAAGCATGCCGGCAAGAAGCATGACAGACACCGCGGCAGCGATTCCCGTTATCCGGAGCCCTTTGCTGCAAACAGATTTCATAACGAACTCTCCTTATCGTATTTCATCCCGGTTCATCTTAATATTTCTCAGGACTAACGAAACTGACAGGTCTTTGCTGCGGCAAAGAGAACAAAAGATGCGGATTCTGTGATTGCCATGCCTGTGATTCCCGTGCCTTTTCTGAAATTATAAAACCGGCCGGGCGGCCGGGATATTTCGCTGTTTGCGATTTCGCTGATCCGTCACGGCAGTTTTTCCCCGCCCGCCGGAAGTTCCGGGAAAGACCTTATCCCTGACGGCATGAGAGAATTTCCGGACTGAATTGTCCGCACTGCCGGCAAAAAAATCATGCCGGGAAACCGGAGCTTCCTGGCATGATGCTTTACTGAGCCGTTACGCCGGCCTTGCCGCCCGGGGACTGACAGAGCCCTTGCAGGTTATTTGCGGCGAGCGCTATTTCCGGCGGCCGTAGACGGTAAGATGCATATTCTCGTTAAGCTCGTCCACATCAATCTGGCAGGGACTTCTCACGTTCAGCCGGTACTTCTTGTCCGGATCCTCCTTCAGGGATTCCTGATAGAAGGCGGAGACGGCGATATCCATAGGCTCCAGCGTTAAGCCCTCAGGAATATCATCGTCATCATCGTCGTTATCCGGAACATTAAACCCGGATCCGTAATCCCAGTTGGCATAAAGAGGCTTCAGAAGCGATTTGGTGCCGGACTGCGATTCCGCAGTAAGCTCCAGAAGCGAATGGGCCTTAAATATGGCAAGCTTCCTTTCAACATTGTGCTCCGTTTCTTCCTCGTCTTCCTCGGATGCCGCAAGCTTGCAGGCGGTGATAATTCCCTCAGGGAGGTAATTAAGACCGGAAACATCGTAGGTAAGAGCATCTACCAGAAGTTCGGTTTTGCCCAGAGGCTGTCCCTCTTCGTTTTTGAAATCAGAGAAGGAGCAGGTTATTAAAATCTTAGAATCATCGGTGTAGGCACAGGGATTCTCGTTGGCGGAGATGTATTTCTCCGGAAGATCTTTCATGCCTGAGCAGACGGGATCCTTATCGCAATCAAGAGCGGCCTTCACTAAAGCTCCGGCATCTACCACCCCGAAACCGTACCAGTTGGAGAACCGGAAACCTGCGGCATTATCCTGCCAGCCGTAGTCAAGGACGATTTTTTCATCGTAAGAGTCATCATCTGTTTCCAGAGGAGTCAGAGCCAGCGTGGGCATCACCGTGTCATTTCTGGAGGTTTTAGCCAGCAGATAACGGAGCTGCGATACCGTCATGTCAGGCCGGGCCTGATACGCCAGGGCCACAGCGCCGGACACCGATGGGGTGGCAGATGAGGTGCCGTTCATGGTGTTGGTATAGTACTTGTTCTCCTCGGTTCTCCAGGGGGAATCCTTATCCGGATCCCCGAAATCCCGGGGATCATAGCTGGTCAGGGTGGTTACTATGGCTGCGCTGGAAGACATAAACGACATTATCTTATCCGCGCCGAATTCACCGCCGAAGCCGGTAACCCACAGATTGGCTCCGGTGGATCCGTAGGAGGCCTTAACCCCCAGGGAGTTCAGGGCGCCGACATTAATGTTGAAGGGATAGCGCGCCATAATATCCGTCTGCTTGAATTCGCAGTCGGTTTTAGCTGATAAACACGTGCTGGTGGAGTATGGCTTATCGTCTTCGTCGTTGCCGTCTTTGAATTCGTTCCCCTGCGCGTGAATAAAGGGGATATTATTTTCATAAAGAGCTTCGTAAAGATCCCAGAGCGCCGGTATCTGGTAGGTGGTAAGATCTTCGCCGATACTGGCATTTACCAGGCTAAGATGTTCCATTTTCAGCATGGCATCCAGCAACTGAGATTCTTCCGCCCCTATTCTGGAAAATGACGTCACCTTTGCATTAAACGCCAATCCTCTTCCGCCGAGCTTGTTCATAGCTGAAGCGGCGGTAATCCCGGCCACCGAGGTGCCATGAAAGCCATGGGGATGCTTCTTAAGAATCTCAAGCGCAAGTCCGGTATTAATAAAATCCCCGGTGCCGGCTATCTCGGGATCGTAGATGCGATCCTTCAGATCCTCATGATTAAGATCAATCGGAGTGTCACAAAAAGCCACGTAAACTCCGGATCCGTCCAGCTGTTTTTTCTCTTCCGGAAGAATAACGCGCCAGGCGGGGATCACGTTAAGGTCGATTCCCTTAAGAGGAGGATCGGTAACGCCGTAAGGGTTCTGGCCGATATTGTAAAGATGCCACTGATCCGGGAGGAGCGGGTCATTTCCGGCGAAGGTCAGCTGCGCCTTTCTGGTTCTCCCGTCGGCAAGCGAAGCGCGGAAGGTTTCGGTAAAGGCTTTGAGGACGCTCCCTTCTCCGTCGTTATCATTGCTGTCATTAACAATATTGTCGGCTGCGGAGTCCGGCTCATATGATGAAAAATTGTCTTCTGAGAAGACATAAAACCATTCATTGGCTGCAGCATTTTCTCCGGTTACGGGATTAACCGCTGATACCTCGCCGTGGTCAGCGCGGAGCTCCTGAAGGCGGCGATCGGCCTTGATTTTGTAAGGCTTTCCGGTGGCAAGATCGCCCTCTTCCACCACAGTCAGCTTTATGTCGTCATTGATCCAGTTTTTGGAATCCTTGCACCCGGAAAGCATGGTTCCGGAAACCAGTATGGCCGATACGGCAGCGGCGGTTCCGGTAATGCGAAGCCCTTTTTTTGCGATTGTTTTCATGAGTCCTCCTGTTACTTCAGCTGAGCCTTAATGCCGTAGGAAAACGACGGAGATACCTTAATAACTCCCGGGATATCCTTAAGCTCCTTAACCCTGGTCTCCCAGGAATCATAGTCGGAAACCGTTACCTCCCAGAGCCTTTCCGAGAGCTTAACCGCGCCCAGTTCCTCCGGAAGCTGACAGGGATTTTTCCGGGAGCACTTCACAAAGATCTTGTCCAGGATAACGTAGCTTTGTCCCTTGGTTTTCTTAACGAAGGCCAGGTGATGGGGATTCTTCTCGCCCTGAATCACATCATAGTCGTGAAGAGATCCCAGGGTTTCCCGGGGAGACTGGGCCTGAGCCTGAGCGCCTGCCTTGTCAGCAAGCGCGAAATTGCCGGTATAGATTACAGAGTTCTTTTTCTGAATCACGCCGTCATCTGCCAAAGCGGCATTGGCAAAGGAAACACTGGTCATAAGCATGGCTGCCGTTAAAAACAAAGGAAAACTTATTTTCTTAAAGGTTAATGTCATAAACGATCCCCGTTGATATATGAAAAGAGGCATTTTCTTAAAATTCTGCATTGCCGGAAAAATAATCAGCGCCGGCGGTTACGTAATTATAATGCTTTCCCGGACTTCAGATCAGAATGTCTGCCTGAAAATCGCATATCCGCAGCCGGGCGAATGCTTCTGAACATGAATCGCTTACCTTTTGCGGCCGCAGACGGTAAGATGCATGTTTTATTAAGCCTGTCCGCATCAATCTGACAGGCGCTTTCCCCGGTTACAGGATTTACCGTCATGAGTTCGCCATGCTCGGATCGGAGATCCTGAAGGCGGCGGGCTGGTTTCATAACGGGATCTCCTTGCTAAGATCATTCCTGATGCCACATGAATGAACTGAAGCTCTGTTTTCAGGAATCCTTTCAGGCTTCTCCAGTATTGTCAGAGAATACTCATCATGATGGAAAACCTTCTGAGAAGCGGGGCATCAGGTTAAGAGAGCAGAATAAAGCCCCTTTTCCCGGGGTTCAAACCGCCGTACGCGGAGATGCTGACGGAAGTTTCGGGAGATCCGGGTTTTGCGCATAAAAACGAAGAAACTTAAACTCTTCCGAAGCATGCTACACCTGCTGATCCGGACAGAAAACAGGCATTCTGTTTTGCGTTTACTCTGCCCGGGGCATCCTGGTTTTATTCCGGGAGGCGCGATGACATTGGTGAGTTAGTTTGCTTCAAAAAGCCGTCCCTTAGGATGCCGCTGATGTCTGTCATGCCGTTTTATCAGTTTGCGCTTCGCATTCTTCGGCCTGCGGATCGACAACGCGCTTGCATTCCGGTTTTATCAGTTCAATCAGCTGCTCTCCCGTTGGACGAATGGCTGGTATCGCAAATTTTATAGTTCATGCCTTAGTCTTGCCTCCATGTGTCCGTCTTCAGCATCATCGGAACTCCGGTCATTGTCAGCAGAAAAACCGGCGGTATTGCCAGGGTTCGACTCGCTGAAACCATCGGTGCGGCATCGGTATCATCCTTACTTGTTCAGGGTGTTCTTAATAGTATCGATAAGCTCCTTTCCGGAGTACTTATCGTTGTCCTTCATGTCCTCCTGAGCCTTGCTGACAATCTCTGCGGTAAGCTCGCGGCAGTCGGAAAGATCATAGTCCTGAGATGCGCTGCTGAGAGCATTCATGCGTTCCTTAAGCTCAGCGAAGGTTGCCGGCAGCTTGCCCTTCCGGGCCAGCACCTCGCCGGCTACCTCGGTTTTGAGATCATCTTCGTTCCGGATGTTCGTATTGTAGTCATCGCTGTCGTAAACCGTTTTTTCGCTGGCTCCGGCATCGGCGGCCAGTTCAGCCAGTCTGCTCCGGTAGGCGTAAAAATCATCAAAGTCCCCGGTGCCGGAGAGCTCGATATCGGTGAGGGTGGAGAACGGGGAAATAATGTACCAGACGCCGTCATTCATATCGCGGTTTACGAAAATGTTCCGGGACATGACCATGTCTCTCTCGGTGGTGTCCTTCTCGCCGTAAATGTAATTTGAGGCACCGGAGGAGCTTCTGGCAATTACCTGCAGGGGAGTGTCACCGCGGGAGCGCAGATCATCCTTCCAGACACTGAGATGAGTCATGCCATAGCTGTCCGCATAGCCGCGGGGTTCACTGGTGTCCCATTCAAAGTTGCGATTGAGATCGATGAACACCATGGCGTCCTTCAGATAGCCGTCAATAACCTGAAGATCAATGAGCACGGTATCCTCTTCCGGTTCGTCCGGATCGTCATGATGATGGTGATGATCGTGTCCGCCGCCGCAGCCAATTGCGGCAAAGGCCAGGGCTCCGAAAACCAGCGCTGCGGATTTGCTGAATTTGAATTTCATAGTGATGACGCTCCTGTCAGTAATCGCTAAACTGAGAGAAACAGGCAATGGCGGTCAGGCTCTGAAGATAACCTAAGGCATCCGGAGTTTGCCGGAATAATCAGCAAAGCATTCAGTCTGGGAATGCCTGATAATCTTTAGTTCGGAAAATGCCAGGAAAGTACCGGAACACGCCAAGTCCGCCCTCTTTTTCAAGGGTATCACCTCATGAATCTGATTACCGTGCATCACTTCTAACTTTATTATTTTGCCCGTGTCCGTTGTCTTAAAAAGGCGGTCGCCTCTTTTCGGGAAAAGATTAATTCTGCACAGGTTCATCCTTCAGGATTTCATATGCCTTGATGCGTGTTGTTGCCGGCAGACCGGAAATGAGATATTTACTCCAGGCATGGGTTACGGCAATTTTGTCTGATTCTTTTCCGCTGACTCTTCTCCGCATGCCCTTCTCTTCAGAAAAGCCTGTGATTAAGAAAACCGCAAAGAGACTTCCGGAGCCAGAAAGAAGTTCAAAATACAATGTGCCAGAAAGATCTTCATGGCCATTGCGATAAGATCGTTTATGATGTTGCTGACAGCTTTAAATCAATGCCGGAGAAGGCGATGATACAAGGATTCGGAGGTAACTCTATGAGCGAAAATAACGGCGGGGCAGAAAAGAACGGTGTAATATTGTCACAAATCCGTCATTCCCGGAATATGTGAAGATTGGCTATACACGCGATATTGACAGGCGTTTGAATCATCTGAATAGCAGCGAGTGCATTCCCTTTGCCTTTCGTTTTTACGCTACCTGCGAAGTACCCTCCAGTTTATCAGATCTGAAGATTCATTCCATCATTGACAAGCTTAATCCAAATCTGCGGTCGGCGGAGAAATTTAACGGAAAGCAGCGGGTGCGGGAGTTTTATGCCATGTCACCGGAGGATGCGTATTCTATCCTTGAGGCTGTCGCCGAAATACACAACTGCGGCGATAAACTGAAGAAGGCCGCTCCCACCGAAGAAGAACGTTCAGCGGAGCAGATAGCGCAGGAAATTGATACTGAAAGCACAGAGCGTGCAGAGAAATTTTCGTTCAGTAAGTGCCAGATTCCTGTTGGCTCCGCGATTGAGTATTGTGCTGATCCCAATACTGTCGCAACAGTGGCTGATGATAAGAATGTTAAGTACAATGGCGAGACAATGTCTTTGACGGCTTTGGCAAAACTGCTCTCCGGGAAGAAATATGCTATTGCCGGCCCGAGGTACTTTAAGTATAAGGGGGAATGGCTTAACGATATCCGGTGCCGTTTGGGTGTGTGAATTTGGCGGTTTCCTGCCCCATAAACATTTTAACGACAGCAGAAAGACGGAAGCTTT
>DFFT01000080.1 GCA_002372325.1 Succinivibrionaceae bacterium UBA3769
TAAATTTTATTTCTTAACAGAGCCTTATAGGAAAGCACCCGGGCGTTAAGATTCTCGGTAATGTAGGGCGGCAGCCAGACGCCCTTTCCTGTGGCCTTGGGCACCGTGAACCAGACCAGCTGCGAGGTATCACTGGTGTCATAGCCGGTTATATCCGTAACCTCATGCTCCTGAAATCCGCCGTCTCCGGTATTGACGTACCAGAAGCCCGGGACATTCCGGGAAAACCCGGGATCAATGCGATAGTAATAGGTCAGAACTCCATGGGTGTTATACGCCAGCTTCTTAAAGACATCCCGAACCCGATCCGTATGAGCCCGGAGCTTCTCATCATCTGTTCCCGGGAGATCAAACTGCGGGAAGGAACGCGCCGCAAGATCGGACTCCGCATAGGCCCCGATGGCCTTTACCGACTGTTCCGCATTCTGAAAAAAGGAATTCAGGTCTTTCTGCCCGGTTTCGCACAGGAGGAGCAGGGTCTGTTCCGCATCATGGTTGCCGATATCCCGAATGGCCGTCCCCCCCCCAAAAAACGCGGCAATGACCATTGCCGTCACCACGACACAGACGGTCATGGCAGTTATTTTGGTTTTTATCGAACTCATAAACAGCCCTTCTTCAGAATACCTTGCTCAGCTTCCTATGTTCCGGCGTCTCTCTTTCGGCGCCTCTCTTCACGGTCAGGCGTCTGTCAATTTTAAACAGATATCCCGGCATTTACCGTTAAGTCCGCAGAGGAATCGTCCTTCCGCTGCCGATTACCGCATGATTCATACATGAAGCCGGTGTAAATTTAAGCATATTACGCCGGGAAAAGTACGTGGCTTTTCTCCCATTTGCGGCAATAAAAATCCAGGAAATGCGCTTTGGCTGCCGGGATCCGGGGCCGGCATTAAAAATACGGCAGAAATCCCCCGGACTTTGTGAGACATTTGCCATATCTCCCCGGGGCTTTTGCGGAAAATCCCGCATCTCCGGGTAAGCCGGAAAACCCGGAAAGCCTTTAAAACAGGAATTTGCGGAGGTGTTTCCCGATTTCTCATGCAAGCCGGTTCCCGGAAGCCCGTTTTTCCCGGTTGTTTATGAAAGGGAATCAGCTAAAATGAAAATATCGGCGGAGGGAACAGGGACGTTCCGGAGCGGTTTTCAGGGATGAAATAAGCGCCGCCGATAAAGAGACGGAACAGGGACGTTCCGGAGAGCTATGGGGGTTCATGATGAGCCCCCTTCCTTTTTTTGCGCCCGCATTTTTTATCCTGCCCCTGAGTTATGATTCTTTCCCGGGTTTTATATCTGCATCCGGAAAGATAATCTGATAAGGCAGCTCTCAGGAATGTTCAGTCAGGCTGCTGTCCGTCATGAGCCTTCCAGGCGCACTCGGTTACCCGCATATTCGTAAATACAGCCTTGAAACTGGAATTCTCCGGACTGCAGGCATAGATGCCAAAACGGATCCTGCCGCCGCCCTGCCGCATATGGCAGATTCTCATTTGCGTGAAATTCCTGCCATCCCCGGAGCATTCAATGCGGTAATCATCTTCCCGGCGGCTCAGCCGGTACCACATGGTCCTGGCAGCAGCCGGAATTGCCGTGGTCGCCCAGTCCGAGTATCCGTCATTGGTGACAACGGAACCGAGATGCTGAAAGCTTTCATTTTCATATTCCACAGCGGCCTTCAGCCAGTTCTCCGCATCAAGATACATCACGATGCCGCACTGATCAAAGCGATGACAGCTTCCGGCAAATTCCGTCTTCACGATGAAGGAGAAAAACTTCTCTTCGGTCTCTGCCTGAAGAACCGGGGCATTATCATTCCGAAAATGATAGTAAGTCCGCTGCCACAGATCCGTATGCGGCACGGTGGTAATTTCAATTCTTCCGGGCTCGATGCGGTATTCCTTTGGCTCTCTCGTCCATTTCATGTCTTCCGGCCGGATATCTGTTACTTCACCCATTACTGTGCTCCTCAAACAAAAACGCGGATTTAAACTGATTCCTGAATAACCCGCCCCTGACTTTTTCTTTTGAACGTCTGCTCCGGAACAAGAACATGCTGCGCGCATACGAAAAAGCGATCCCTTTCCAGGAATCGCTCTTTATCTTTCGTTTCAGGTACCGGAAAGCTTTATCAGGCGTTTGCAGTTACAATGGCCAGCTCGGCGGCGTTTTGAACCTCAAGAATATCCTTTACTCCCTTAACCATGGCATTCTGAGTCTCCATAACTTCCTCAAGATGCTTGGTTTCCTGCTCATTCAGGGAGGCCAGCTTAGCCAGAATGGCTTCCATTTCCTTGTTGCTTACCTTGAGGTTGGCGAGCTGGTAGTTATTGATGGCAGAACCGATTCCTGCTGCGCCGGCGCCAAGGTTGGTAACGCCGCTGGTAAGCTGGATGCCGATCTTGGAGAACTTGGACAGCGCGTTGGCTCCGTCGGCAGCGCCCTTGGCCGCGCCGGCAATACCCATGCCCATGCTGCATATGGTAAGAGCAATGGAGATGCCCATAGCTACCCACGGTCCGGCCTTTTCGCCGAATATCTTGGTGCAGAGCGCGCCGAGACCGATCTTGCCGTCTGTAGCCGCGGATACCAGACTCTCCGTAGCCATGAGACCGCCGATAATGGCACCGGCGATAGCAAGAGAGGAACCGCCGCTGAATGCCGCGCCGGCCACAGCCGCAACAATGCCAACAACCGCGCCGATAATCTTAAAGGCCTTGACTATCTTGTCCCAGATAGACTGACTTTTAATCTTCTCAGCCTGCTCCTGCAGATTCTTAACGAGTTTGGCGTTCTCAGCCTCTCTCTGCTGCGCTCTGTTCTTAATGGAATTTATCGCGCCCTTTTTCTCAACCTCGGCGGTTTCAGATCCCAGCATCATCATGATGGTTTCTTCATCCATGCCCATAATGGAAGGCTGACTGGCGCCGGCTTTGGGGGCCGGAAGCTTCGGAGACTCGTCAAGAGCCTCGCCGACATTTTCCTGAACATAAGATAAAAACTGCGAGGCAATACTCTTAACCCGCTCTCCGATCTTTCCTGAATCAAAGACGCCTGCAATCGCATCAAGCTCCATGTTCTGGCTGACGCCGACGTTGTTGTTGACATTACCGGTCATTTTATAACTCCTTGAAATTCTCCATTACCTTTAACAGATTAAGTCCCTTTTGCTTGAACTTCTCGTCATTGGTGTTTCCTTCACGACCCATGGTTTCAAGGCTCTTCAACGCGACAACTGCATCTTCCTTCTGGCCAGCCTTGAGAAGGCAAATGGCCGCGAAGTACATCGGTTCCGGATCCTTAAGACCGGACTGCAGACATGCCAGAGAGTAGGTGTTAGCCGCCTTAACGTAATCACCCATGTCCTGCTCGGTTGCAGCCAGCCCCATGGTGTACTTCTGCTCTGACTGATCATAAAGAACCAGCACTTTAAAGACCTTGAGAGCATCTTCATAATTCTTAGTTACGTAATTCTGATAGGCCAGACTGTAAAGAGCTTCCATGCGCTCAGGAGAGATATTCATCAAATCGGCAATGGTATATCCCTTCTCGATGAACTCAGCAAAGTGCTTCACAAACTCTTCCGCTGCTTCATCGTCAGCTGCGGGGGAGGTTACCTTGGTATCATCAGCCATAACTAATTCCTTATTTGACTAGATAACGTTTAAGAAAAAGGAAAGTTACAAAAAAATGAATTATCCGTAATTTTCCCGCTAACACCGCAGGCTGCGGTTTTTGCTCCTCCGGAATTCCGGAGGGAAGCCGCGGCCTGTGAAAAATGATCCGGTTCACATGCCGCAAAAGCTCCGGCAGGAGAACGCTGTCTGTGTTCTATTGTAAACAGATGCGGCAGATTCTGATCAGAATACCGGCAACCTTAATGCTAAAACCGTGTAACTTATCAAATAAGAACCGCAAAAAAAGCTGCCGCCCCGGCTGTTTTACAAAAAAATGAGAACTATATCTTGATCCTGTCCAGAGGCTGCACGGAAATTTCCGGAGTCAGCTCCTGATAGTCCAGCACCGGAAGCTCGTAGAAATCCCCTTCGATAAGACGGCGGAGATAGCGGCGGATATCAATGGAGGCGATCACCACCACCTTGCCGTGACACTTGTCCATAATGCGCCTGACCTCCTTGAGAATGGCCTTGCTGCTCATGGGATCCAGCGCCAGGAAGGCTCCGGTGGAGGTCTGCCGGATGGATTTTCTGATAATCTCCTCGGTCTTGGGATCCAGAAGAATGGCCGGCAGGAAGTTCTGGGCCGCGCAGTACTTGTAGCTGATCTGCCTCTTGAGGAAGGTGCGGATATACTCGCAGAGCATAACCTGATCCTTTTCCTTGGGAGCCCACTGAATAATGGCCTCCAGAATGTTTTTAAGGTCGCGGATGGAAATCTGCTCCTGCACCAGTCTCTTCAGGCAGTCGGCGAATTTCTGGAGGGGGAGGAGACGGGTGGCTTCATGCACCAGATCCGGCGCCCGTTCCTCCATCTTGTCCAGAAGATACTTGGCCTCCTGAAGTCCGATGAAGTCGCTGCAGTGCCGCACCAGCACCAGGGAAAGATGCAGGGAAATCACCCTGGCATGGGACAGGAAGGCAATGCCCAGGGTTTTCAGCTTTTCGGCCTGTTCCTCCTTCACCCACCAGGATCTCTCGTTAGGCAGGAAGGGAGTGCCCTCGGTAACCGTAATGCCCAGCATGCGGATATTGTCAGGATCATCCCGTACCAGCACGGATCCCTTCTGCAGCGAACCATTGGAAATGGGGATTTCGTTAAGGTTAAGGATGTACTCGTTTTCCGGGAGGTTGGGGTTTTCTCTTAAATGCACCCCCGGGAACGGCACGCCGAGATCAAAGTACAGGGCCCGGCGAAGCGTGGCCAGCTCATAGTTAAGCTCCTCGAAATCCAAAAGGTTGGCCAGCTGGGGAGAAATGTCCAGAATCAGGGGCACCACCGGAGAAAACTCCTCCTCGGCATCGGGATTGTAGTCCACCTTGCGGTTCTTGTCGGTAGTGGCCTTGAGGGTGTTCTTGATGTCCTTTTTGGGATCGGTCTTGGGCCGCTGGTTCTTTCTCATGTAATCCAGGGTATAGCCCACCCCGGCCAGAAGCAGCGCTAATGAAAACAGCTGCGGCTTCGGGAAGCCCGGCACCAGGGCAAACAGAAACACCAGAGCGGCGGCAATCATAATCGCCCGGGGCTGCCCGAACACCTGGTTGCCGATCTGCTCGCCCACGTTGTTGCTTTCCTCGCCGGATCTGGTTACCAGAATACCGGCGGAAATGGCAATAAGCAGGGAAGGGATCTGGGATACCAGACCGTCGCCGATGGTGAGAATGCCATAAAGCTGGAGAGCGTCTCCGGCGGAAATGCCGTTCTGGATAACGCCGATAATGGTGCCGGCCACGATGTTTACCGCCGCCACCAGGAGGCCTGCAATGGCATCGCCCTTAACGAACTTCATGGCGCCGTCCATGGCTCCGTACATCTGGCTTTCCTTGGCCACCCGGCCGCGGCGGATCTGCGCCTCCTCCGAGGAAATGGCTCCGGCCCGGAGGTCGGCGTCAATGGACATCTGCTTGCCGGGCATGGCGTCCAGGGAAAAGCGGGCTCCTACCTCGGACACGCGCTCCGCGCCCTTGGCGATAACCAGAAACTGCACAATGGAAATGATAATGAACACCACCGCGCCCACAATGAAGTTGCCGCCTACCGCAAAATCGCCGAAGGTATAGATGATTTCGCCGGCGTCGGCCTGCAGCAGTATCAGACGGGTGGTGGAAATGTTCAGGCCCACCCGGAACAGGGTGGTGAACAGAAGCAGCGT
Organism: Succinivibrionaceae bacterium UBA3769; assembly: GCA_002372325.1. Lineage (GTDB taxonomy): Bacteria > Pseudomonadota > Gammaproteobacteria > Enterobacterales > Succinivibrionaceae > Succinimonas. Next base: position 5,828 of record DFFT01000080.1, read on the forward strand.
CGGAAATGATGAAAACGCCAGCACGTTGGGCACGTACATGGTCATCATCAGAATGATAAAGGAAGCCCCCAGATTAATGGAAATCAGAAGGTCCACCAGAGGAGTGGGCAGCGGAATTATCATGAGCACGATAACCGCAACCACCAGTCCCACAAGAATAAAGTCAGCCCGCCTGGTAATACCGGCGGAAGCCGACTGCGCCAGATCAAAAAGACTCACATTAATCCCTTGCCGTCAGCTGTCAGCTCCAGAATGAGAACCCGGGATTCTTCTCCGCGGCCCTCCTTAAGCAGAGCCCGGGCTCTTAAAAGCATCATGGCCCGCATAATCGATTCATCGGATTTAAAAAATGACATGTCATCGGTGAGAGCAATCACCTCGCTGTAGGACCGCATCCGGTCATGACATCTGGCCAGCATGCCCCGGGCCCAGACGTCCCCGGGATTAAAGGTCAGCATCACCTTGAGAGTCCGCATGGAACTCTCAAAGAGATTTACCCGGTAATAGAAATCGGCCAGCGTCTTCAGGGCTTCGATATCCCTGAGACTTAAAACGCTTTCTTTCATGAAACAATCAACTCGGCCGCATCTTCAGCCATTACAAAAACCCGCATCAGGCGGCTCCTCGCTGCCGGCGCGGTCTAATTCAGCATCATGCTGGTATAAACCCGCAAAAGATCCGCATTATTGAGGAGCGGCTTTACATCGGCATTCAAAAAATCCTCTATGTTATTATCATGGATATTGCTGAGCTTTTGCACTATATTTTCAAGCTCCCGCTCAATTTTGTTAGGCTGCAGGAGATCCACGTTCTTGAGAGAAAAGGCGAAAGCGCCGGCAATCTTGTCATGGAAGGAGTTTCCGGCATAAAGATCCTGAACCCTGATATCCTGCTGCAGATTGTGCACCAGCTCCTGAGCTTCGGGAAGATGGACATCAAACTGGGGCGCCAGGGGCGAGTCCAGTCCCAGAGTACTGTTAAAGATTTCGTTACTCATTTGTCATAATCTCCTCATATTGCCGCTTCAGCATAATGATGGCGTTTTCAATATCCGCGGCTCTGGCGTTCAACGGAATGTCGGTCATCATCAGAGCCTGTTCGCCGGAATAGCCCAGCGTGAAATTTATCGAGCTCAGCTGTTCCACGGAGGAATGGGAGAGAAACTTCTGCATCAGGCCGTGATCATACTGCGGCACCGGAAAACGCAGGGACAGAATCAGGGGCGGAACTATCTTCACCGCGCCGTCTTCGCTGATGAGCTCCTCGTTAACCCGATACTCCAGACAGAAATCCAGTGTCCCGTCAACCCGGAAACAGAGCGGATGATCGCGGTCAAACTCCTCAATATCCACTCCGATTCTGGCAGCAAAATCCTTCACTCCCTCCTGAATCACTCTTAATTACCTCCGTTTTCGAGCCAGGCGTCCTCGGCGTCCACAAGACCGTCAATCAGCTGCTCCATGGACTGAATGATACGCAGTCTGGCGTCATCCTTGTCAAACAAATCAGTGCTGAGATTACGGACTGAGTTTAACAGATCCTGAGCCAGAAGTACCTCAACTTCCGGATTCTGCTTTGCAACATCACCATAGAGGTCACGAATGCTCTCAGGATTGATGTAACGCTGCTTGGACAGATTGAGAAGTCCGGTAAGCACCTTTGAGGGACTGACCTCAGTCTTAATGCCGTGCACATCGCCCAGTCTGGAGGTAAATCTGTTCATTACCTGAGTGGCGCTGTTGAGGCTTCTCACCACGCTGAGATTGCGGCCCACAAACTCCAGCACTACCGGCTCCTGGGAGGAAAGCGGGCTGGAAATGTCGGCGCCCAGAGACTTCAGCATGAAATCCACGCCCTCATTGATGCGGTCATCGCCAAACTTGCCGGCAATGAAGTCCAGCATCTTCAGAGGATCGTCGCCGTTGCCGGAAAGCTCGCTGTAGGCCTCGGAGAGATAGACCCCGTCGCCCAGATCCGAGCTCTTTGCCACATCCACGGAATTGAGGGAGGCCAGAATCTCCCGGGAGCTTTCCCGGAACAGTTCTTCTGCGGCATTTTCAAGGAGCTTCTTCTCGGCGGGATCCGTGGCCTCCTGAGCGGCCTTGCTTAAGAAGGCGTAATTGGAGGACGGATGACCGCCCAGCTCCTTAAGGGAATTCAGAAGCTCCCGGGCATTGTTAACGCCTCTCTTCCGGCAGTCCTCGTAAACTCTCTTCTTGGCTTCGAAATCGGCATTGTGGAATTTGACTATCAGTTCATAAAGAGCCTGAGTCTTTTCCACCATCAGAGCTTCCACATGAGCCTTCTGCTTTCTGTCAGCCAGCTTTGTCTTGCGGGAATTGTCCCGGACAAAGGTCATTTCTTCGGCGGCGTCCTGCACTGCGGATACGGGATCCTTTTCAATCTGAACAGACATGCCGTCCAGCTGCCCCTCGGTGCGGACCTGAGCGGCATTGGCGCCGGTCATGCCCTGCTCTGCAGCGGAAATTCTCTGGGAATTATCAATAATGTTGCTTCCGTCAATCATGGTATTTACCCCCGTTGCTTGTTTAAATGTAATCGATTGCTTTTGCCCTGATAACGTTCAGGGAGGGCTTTCGGTTACAACTGCCGGCTTATCAGCTGCGGCGCTCTCTTAATTGCGGGATCCGGATCACTCTATTCATGGATCACTCTATTCATGGATCACTCTATTCATGGATCTCTCGGATTCAGGGATCGCCTTGTTTTCCGGAGCGCCGGAGCAAGGCCATGGCATCAGGACTTTCCCGCGGTTTCCGGCTGCTCGCCGGCCTTGAAATTATACACCGGCCGCAGCACTTCGATGATGTCCGCGGTCTCCCGGGCAGACCCGATAATGTCCTCCAGAGATTTGTAGGCCATGGGAGCCTCGTCCAGGGTGGCGGCGTTAACCGAGGTGCTGTACACTCCGGCCATGGACTTCCGGTATTCCTCAAGAGAGAGCGTCTTCAGGGCTTTGGTGCGTGACATCAGGCGGCCGGCTCCGTGGGGAGCGGAACAGTTCCATTCCGGATTGCCCTTCCCCCGGGCCAGAATGCTGCCGTCCCTCATGTTCACCGGAATCAGGAGGAGTTCTCCCTCCCGGGCGGAGACGGCCCCCTTCCGAAGAATCATCTCCGCCGTGTCAACGTAGTTGTGCACCGTATGAAAAGCGTCATATCCCTTAAGTCCGGCATAATCCAGAATAAGCCCTGCCATGATTTCGCGGCTTCTTCTGGCAAAGCGCTGGCAGATCTCCGCGTCATGAAGATAGTTCTGAAAGTCTTCTCCGGAGAGACTGGCGAGATCGTCAGGAACCTCGGATGCCGGAAAGCTTTCGGAAAGCTTTTTAAGAGCCTGGCTGATTTCCCGCTGCCGGCCCTGAGCTTTCAGTTCGGCCACGATCCTTTGCCGCTCTGCCCCGAGTCCGCCTTCCCGCTGCTGGATGATGGCCCTTTTCTGGTAGATATCGGCCACCTGCTTCCCCAGATTCCGGCTGCCGCTGTGGATAATAAGATAATGAATGCCGTCCCGGGAGACATCCGCCTCGATAAAATGGTTGCCGCCCCCCAGAGTGCCCAGACTCCGCCGGAGCCGGTCCAGGTTTTTAAGGTCGGAAAAGCAGCGGAGCTCGCTTAAGTCGAAGGACTCCTGTTCCCGCTCCCAGACGCTGAGTCCGGAGGGAATCCGGCGGGCTGCGGCGTCCAGCTTCGGAAAATCAATCTCTCCGGGCCCCATGTTCACGGTATACATGCCGCAGCCGATATCCACCCCCACAATGTTGGGCACAATTCTGTCGGTTACCGTCATGGTGGTGCCGATGGTGCACCCCTTCCCGGCATGCACGTCCGGCATGATTCTGATTTTGCTGCCCCGGGTAAACTCGTAATCGCACATGCGCCGGATCTGCTCCGTGGCTTCGTCCTCGATAATCGCGGCATAGCAGATTGCAGTATTGCATTTTCCCCTTATTTCCATCATGGGCATTTCTCCTGAACTTCCGGCATTCTGTCATAGCTTCATCTTATTCAAAAACAGCCCCGGACTCCCGCTTTCCGGGATATTTGCTTTGCAATCTGCCGGAGCCGTCCCAGTTTTTGGAAGGCATAGCAGGAGATAAAAAGGCGGCGGACGGAATACAGAGGATGGCAGGCAATGATGACGGGTGAAGAGGATTAATAAGGAGAATGGAGGGAAGAGGGAGAGAGGGAGAGAGGGAGAGAATGAGGGAAAAAGAGAGGCTGCGGAAATGAAAAATGCCGCCCCGGATTACGGAACGGCATCTTTAAATTTACCGGTCTGGCTGGTTATCTGTTAACCGCGGGCAACGGCAGTGGTCGTATCGCCGGACTTGCTGATGGCGGACATGGCGCCCTGGCTGTAGGAGCTGACCTTGGACATGAAATCCTGCACAAAAATCATCTGCTGCTGGGTATCGCTGCCGATGGTGCCCTGAATGTCCTGCAGAGACTGGATAATGCCCTTGACAGTGCCCACGGTCATGGCGGGGCCGGCCTTCTTGAGGTTGTCCAGCACCTCCTGCACATCAGCGGTGCTGACGTCTCTCCAGCCAATGCTCTTCACGCCCAGAAGATCCCGGGTGCTGATATTCGTGTAATTAGGATAGTGCTTGGTATTGTAGTTAGCGCCCGAATCCGCAATGGCTTTTCTGACATCCTTGATGTCGGGAATATTGGCAACGCGAATATTGCCGCCATGAGCATCGTCAATGGACTTCTGAAGGCATTCAATGGCGTGCTTGTAGCTTTGCGGAATGTCCACCTTGATGCCGTATTTATTGCACATATCGATAACCTTGTTAAAATCCTCAATCTTGGACTTGTCGATATTGTCGGTGTCCTTAAGATTTCCGCAGGCAGTGCGAAGAGCCACAATAACATTGGAAATTTCCTTGGATTCCTGCTGCTTCTGCTTAATGGCATCAATCCTGTCCTTGGCATACTCGCGGTTTTCAATGGCGAGGTCGTTCTGCAGCTTGGCAAACATCAGCTCCACACTGGTGATGGCTACTTCATCGCCATGATTGGAAGCGCCGGAAGACTTTTGAACATACTGGGGGTCTTCGGTAATGGAGGGATTCACTCCGGTATTAAGACTGACTTCTGACATTTTCGTAATCTCCTTTGTGCGGGATTTAAATTGCGTTCTGTACAGGAAACGAAACACATGAGAAGAGGTTACAGAAAACAAATGAATTTTTTCCCGGGCTTAACCATCAATATGAATCAAAAGCCGCCGCTGGCGGGCAAAACACACTGTATTCCCCAGGTTCTTTCCTGAGGCTCTGTCCTTTCATTTCCGATCCTGAAGAAGATGCCGGGATTATCAGTCCGGAAGCTTTTTCTGGCTGTAGCCGGTGATCCGGCCCTCCTCGCAGCTTTCGGGATCGGGCCTGAAATTCCGGATGCGGAATTCCGTCTCCCGCATCAGAATATCCCGATCCCGGGCCGGCAGCCCTTCTGACCAGAAGGTAAAAAGATAAAGCTGTTCCGGGCGGCACTGACTTTGGGGAGCGGATCTTTTTTCCATATGACCGGAGATCCGGATCTCCCGGCCCCGCTGCCAGGAGCTGCAATTCTTAAAATCAAAGCCCCCGGCATTGCCGCTGAAGGAAACCCGGTCATGGCAGAAGGACTTGATCCGGGCCGGAAGATCCTCTCCGGAAATACTGTCAGGACCGTAAATCATGTACCCGAAATGATCATCGCTGCCCGGTTTGATGTAGGTCTTGGCAATATAGGACGTGCCGATGCCGCCGCCGTCAGAATCATAGGTAGGAGGATAGGAGAAAACCGGAAAAATCAGGTAGCCCGCATTGAGAGCTTCCTTGCCCGGATGATCCGTAGGCCATTCGTCTGAAATGCAGTCCTGGGCGCAGAAGCTGACGTTTTCCTCCTCGAAAAGCCACGGCATCCCCTCCTGGTAATCCCAGAAAAGATCCCGGTGCTCCTCCGGGATGCGGCTATCAAAAAGCAGCACCTTGTAGAACATCTCGTCAAAGACGGCAAATCCCTCCATGGAGCCCTGCTTGCTCTGGCAATTGCTGAAAAGCACTGTATCATCGCATTCGCCCTCGCAGCAGTACTCATCGCACATGTCAGGATCCTCGGGCTCTTCGGGAGACGTTCTTTTAGCTGTTATCCCGGGACAGGAAAAATAATCCTTAACCAGATTTCGGAGCCATCCGGGATCCTTTAGATCCGAGGCTTGCCGGGGCACCGGGTACATCTCGGGATGAACCGCAAAAATCTGGTAAGCCCGGGCACCGGTTTTTTTGCTGGTAAAGACCCGGCTGAAAAAGGAGTTCGGATAACCGGAGACCGGCTCTATGACATAGTCCTGCAGGAAAGCGGTGTTATCTTCGGAATCATCTCCGGCATCGCTTTCCGCCGCCCCGCACAGCGGAGACGCGGCCAGGAAAAACAGGGGGAGGGATTTCAGGATTCTTCTCATTATTGCGGTCATCTGATAGCTCATTGGTTCCTCTTTTTCTGTTGTTTCTGCTGTGATTGTGATATTGAGGGAACTGAAACAGGCTAAGGCCCCTCGGAATGAATTCGCTGCAGCGCTAAACGGCCTGCGTTCTGATGAGCCCCCGGCGGCGAAAAAAGGTAATAAGCCCCTGACAGCCCTCGAGCACATCATTGAAGGTTTCATCAAAATCGCCGGTATACCAGGGATCGGCAATATCCCGATCGCTGCCGGCAAAGGACAGGAGCTTATGCACCTTGCCCTCCGGATCGCCGTCCAGCATCCTCATGAGATTTCTGATATTGACCTCATCCATGCCGATAATCATGTCGGCGTTTTTATAATCATCCCGGGTGATCCGAGAAGCCCGGTGGGGCAGCACCGGGATGCCGGCCTGGCGCAGTCTGGTCAAAGTTCCCTGGTGCGGGCCGTTCCCGATTTCCTCGGAGCTGGTGGCCCTGGAATCAATAATAAAATCCTCCTGACAGCCCAGCTGATTTATCAGGTGCTGAAAAACAAACTGCGCCATGGTGCTGCGGCAGATATTGCCGTGGCACACGAAAAGCACCCGAATTGTCATTGTTTGCTTGTCCAGAATTGCCGGAGATTGCCCATGTCTGCGAGGTTTGCCGGCTCTCAACCTTATGCAGAACTGCCTTTCGCAATATTAACAGAAATGACGAAAATATCCAAAATACTGCCTTTTGTGTACACGAAAAGTAGTCAAATCGTAGTCAAAATCCTGAGGCTGACTACCTGGATATTTTTAATACGCTCGAAGGCAATTATGTGTAAAAAGCCTTGACGACATCTCCATAGGATGCGAGAGATAGTGGCTTCAGTGAGGCCACTATCTTTTATGTTTTCGGCTATGGAATAAGTTTATAATTTTATCGGCAAGTTTGGGTTATATTATCAGTTCATCGTGTATTTCATTACTCCATTTTCGACTTAAAAAATTCAGTAAGCTCATTTGAGTTAATGTTTGTTTCCTACACTCCCAGCTTGCCATTAACCTCGTCCGCTTCTGGTTTAGAACTCTCATTTGACGATATTTCAGCTTCGATTTCCTCGATGGTAGGCAGGCTTCCTTTGAATTTTTCCGGAATAAAAGTAGTAATATCGTATTGGGATATCCCCATAGGCTGGCTGCTGGCTTCAAGCGCATAACGAGCCTTGACGTTGTCTTTTGATTTGCAGATTAGCAGACCCAATGTAGGGCCGTCCTGTTCTCCCTTAAGCTGATGGTTAACAGCAACCATGTAAGTGCCAAGCTGCCCCATATCGCCGGAATCAAATTCCTTCACCTTGATTTCAACAACCACATAGCAGTGAAGCTTGATGTTGTAAAACAGCATGTCGATAAAGTTGCTGGTGTTTCCGATTTCCAGCCGGTATTCCCGTCCCACGAATGCAAAGCCGTTACCGAGCTCGAGCAAGAATCGGGTGATGTTATCCATAAGGGCATCCTTCAGTTCTTTTTCGTCATAGCTCTCGGAGAGTAAGGAAATCGAAGGTGTACGGATCTCTGGTAATATCCTGCGCAAGATCGCTTTGAGGAGCCGGAAGTGTAAGATCAAAATTGCTTACTGCCTTGCCCTGTCTTTCATAGAGATCTGTATCCAGAAAGTTCATCAAAACAGCTCGAGACCAGTTGTTTTCAAAGGCTTTGCGTATGTAGAATAAGGCTTTATCACGGTTTCCGTCGACCTTATTCATGATTTGAACTATGTGTCCCCAAGGAATTAAAAAGATATCATCGCTAAAATATTCACGTGAAACAACGGTTTTGTGATCAGAATCTAATTTTGCAACAACTTGTTGCAAAATTGGAAAAAGGCAGTAGAACTGGTGCATATACCGGAGATTTCGGGCAGAAAATGACTTAACATCAGGCAGTTCTTTTCTAAGATCTTTGCCAACCTGTTCGTAAAAATTGCTTCCCCAATGATAGAGCTTCCTTTTTTCATCCATGTCATGCCCTAGAGACCAGTAGAAACGAAGCATTTCAGTGTTAACTTTCATGGATGCTTTTATCTGACTTTGTTTGAATCTTAATGAAATATCAGTGATCCATTCTTTGTATGCATTATCGGTATTAATTAAATTACCCATACGATTTACCTCTTTCATTACTCTGGATAACTCGGCTGCCAAGAGGGCCATCCGTGACTTTGCCGTGCTGAGACATTCAATGCCCAGCGGATTTGGCTCTGTTGAGGGAGCGAAGTCCACTGCTGTGTTCTCATCATTTCATGAAACCTGCAAAACCCATGGAGTTGACGTTTAGATATATTTACATCGGTCAAAATCAGGGTTTTGCCGGATCAACTATCCTCTGCAACAGAGCCTTCGTTTTAAGCATTCTCCATCGTACCAGAAGATAATTCGGGTTCTATAGAACTATGAAAGAGGTTCGGCAAAGTGGCGGTTTAAACCTTGTATTATTTTTCGGTATCTACAACGACTCCTATACCTTTACTTCCCAATATCCATCCTTATGGGAACCATGGCGTACAATAAGCCCCTGTTCTTTGATTTTTTGGATATTGTATTCAACACTTCTGCTCGATATGCCTATCTGTCTGGCAAGTGATTCAGCAGTCAGTGTTGAATTTTCTTTTAACAGCCCCACAATTTTCTTCTGGGTGCTGTTCAGTTGTTCAAGCTGATTATTTTGTTTGTTATCATTTTCTTCTGGGGGAAGAACTTGAACTGTTTCCGAAGTTCTTCCGAAATTATTCCGAAGTTTATCCGAAGTTTTTCCGAAGTTATTCCGAAATTCCTCCGAAGTTTCTCCGATGCTATTCCGAGGTTTCTCCGAAGTTTTACTACCTGTTTGATGTTCATCATTCAAAGCCGTCTTTCGGAAAAGATTCACCCGAAAAGCGATAGACGAATCAATAAACTCGGGAGGAGGAAGGTTAAAATCTGCAGCAAGGGACTTTATTCTGCGAAGGCCGGTTCCCCAAGATTCTATAAGGCCCATCTGACAAAAAACGTTCGCAATGATACGGTTTCGTAATGTTGAATGCCCCTCCAACGCTTGTTCAATGGTTAAGCCTTTATATAATCCTCCGGGGGAAGTAACCTCCAGGCGATCATCGTACACTGCTACCTGAACAGAGGACGGTTCGTTATAGTTACGATGACAATGAGCATTGACTATCATTTCCCTGATGGCATCAACCGGAAGTTCGTATGATTCTACTCGGCGAATACCTCTGATTTCTGCTCCGAGTCTGATGTTTCTCAACACAAACATTACGGCCTCCTCTATCTGTCCATAAAGAGGCCCGGTATACTCCCGCTTATCAAGAAAAACCACTCGGTCGGTGCCCTTGAAAACCGCGCACTGGGTTTTGGCCAGCTGAAAAAACTCTGAAGTCAGAAGAGCAAAGGCATTGGAGGCTGTGCAGCCATCACTGTTTTTGGTAATAAGCTTCCAGTTTTCAAGATTTGTTTCCGTAACTTCCGGCAGGTCTTTTCTGTTCTTTAGTTCCTTTCTGTACCGGTTCATGTCTTTGCAGAGCTTTTCAATTGCTTCTCTGGTGACTTTAAATCCTATGCAGGGAAGCGCGTCCCAGGAAATATTGGCTCCTTCCAATTCAAGATCCTTGATTGTCTCGGGGTGCGCCGGTCGTGTTGTCCCTCCGACACGTACATACGTTCCGGCCTCTTTTCCCTTGGATTTCAGATAGTAAGGCCTTTGCGTTCCCGGAGATACCGTGACGACAATGAGATTCTTTCCATCGGCAGTACACGGTTCAATGTCAGGAACAATAGCGGGTTCGCAGGAATGATAAATCGCTGCCGCTATGCTGTCCATCACCTGAAAAAGGATTTCATCATCAATTCCGACAATTCTGTTTGTGCCATCAGCAATGCCGAAAACAATTTTGCCCCCCTGGGAATTAGCGAAAGCAACAACGGTTCTCGTATATCTATCAGAGTTACTTGGCAGCTTTTCCTTGTACTCGATATTCTTAGACTCACCGTGAAGGAGTTCTTCTATGTTCATGATCGTAAAGCCTTATTTGATTTGATCTTAGCGAGCGCATCCGGGAATCTGGCGTGGTTAACCTTTACACCATCGTCCGGATTCAGTACCATCATCGATCTGGGAGGTACCAGATCTTTTCTTCACAGATACGAAGTGCTTTAACCTTAGTGAGAAGCAGTCGGTCGGCAAGTCAGTATCCGAAGTGCAGAAAAGATATGCCACGGTTAATGGTGTTTATGAAAAGTATCCAGACTGGCTTACCCCGGCTGCCATGGCATACGAAAAGCACCCGAATTTTCATCAAATGATCGTCCAGAATTGCCGGATATTGCCCATTTCTGCAAGGTTTGCCGGTTCTCAAACGGATGCATGTCTGCCAATACGTAACATTAACACAAACGGCAAAAATAGCCAAAATACTGCCTTTTGTGTACACGAAAAGTAGTCAAATCGTAGTCAAAATCCGGAGGCTGACTACTCGGATACTTTTAATACGCTGGGGTGATGTTATATGTAGGATGCCATGACAACATTCATTGCATACACACAAACGCAAGGCTATTAACAGATCGTTTCAATACCGACATTAGTCTGAATCTATATGCAGACGGTATTTTCCGCAGTGCAGGCAACGAAACAGATAGCCTGTTACACTGCCATTTTTGGTAAGGTATTCATTTATATCCTCAATAGAATAACCATCAGGCCAGTGTTCAATGTAATCGTTAAGAACCTGATCTTTTATTCCCAGTTCATCCAGTTCTTTGATTCCGACAGGGCCAAGATATTCGCAGTAATCATCACAGCATGACAGCCAAAATTCACCCTGCCATGACATATAACCAGGGGTTCTTTGAAAAAGTTCTTCAGTTTTTTGCGGATCGGAAACATGTTCAGCATCCTGAACAAAGCTGGCGTCAAATTTTTCTGCAGCCTTTCCATTATGAATGCATTCAAGACAGATGCAGTCAAGATCATCTTCAGCGTAAACATTCTCAATGTACTTTGTTACCTCCTTTCCGCAGCAGTTACAGATAGCTTTTCCATGTTTCAGAATTTCGTCGGTATTTATGTTTGGGTGATACTTAAACTTTATTCGTTTCATGATTTTTTCCTTTTTAAAACAGCTTACGATTCGTCGTATGTCGTTTAGCGGTTACTTATGCTTTACGATAGTGAGAAATATGAGAATCCTCAATTTTCCCGATAACATCCATTTTGGGCTTCACTTACTCATGCTCTTTTCTAAGCTCTTCATCTGCTCGTTGAGCATATCGTTGATATGTTATTGGCATAATTACCCGCAGTGCACACACTCAGAACCAACAAATACCATGGCGTAGGCCTTAATCTGTCTGTCCCTGAACTCAATAGCAGACTTGTATCTTTGAACCTGAGCCGTTGCGTCCTTTATAGTATTTTGAATTTTGGCTTCCGTGGCATCAGTCTTGGTGACGTATTTAAGCTCAATGAGATAAATACATTCGTTTTCCTGACCTACATTTACGGTAATCACCAGATCAGCAAATTTCTCTCCGTCCCCGACTACCCGAAGTGATTTCTGCATTTCTGAAAACACCGCGTCCATGGAATCCAGCTTGGTGAAGAGTGTCAGATTAAGAGCCATTTCACTCATGTGAGTCAGTACCTGATTGGTGAAAATTCTGCTCAGAAATTCAGTGCATGATGATGCGAATGAACTGATGTCATCCTGAACATTCAGCAGTGCCGATATATCAAGCACGGAATCAGAGAACACTTTGCTCGGTTTTAATCGCAGGTCTGCAGTGCACTGCGCAAAGAGCTTTGACATGAAAAGATTCGGAATCTTAAGAGCCAGTCTGCCTATTCGTGAGAGTGCTTTATCAATGGTGAGATAGCCGAGGTAGTAGAGCATTGACAGAAGCTGAATACGATCATATTTGGCTGTTTTATTAAGGTTGATATTTTCCGTCAAATCCTTAATGAAAAATCTGTTATCACTCAAATAGGTATTGATAATCGCATCTGCAAGTCCGGGTTCGGCAATTTCAAACAGTTGCTTCAATTTGTAACCATCATGGTCTGATGCGGGGTCCAGATAATCCTCCGGTGGGAGAAACTCACCTGCCAGACGCATTTCGTCAAGATAGTACAGACACATGGATGAATTGAACACCGTGTGTTCTGCCTGATGACTGAAACAATAGCCATCATACACTGGTTTCATTCTGGCAATGATTTCCTCAACACTTACTCCAATCTGTTCGATGTCAACGAGCTTTGGTATCAATTCTGTTAGTTCTTCTCCTGTGAAGCCTGCATAATCGTTAAAACAGGCGCGAGATGTAACATTTCGGGCAATATTAAAACCGGAAGTAAGAGAATCAAGGGATACGGATGACACTCCGGTAATAAAGGTTTTGGAGATACAATTTGCATTTGCCGCAGCTGCCTTAATGGCGGCATAGAATGCTTTCAGGAATCCGTTATCACCGGTGATGGTACGAAACAGTTCAATATCCTGTGAAAGGATCTGATTGGCAAAATTATCGTATTCGTCAATCATTACATAGAGTCTGCCATAATTATTGTTCTCAGATGCGTTAAGACTTAAAACTGCTTTTGCGTAATCGGAATAAGCTGATGCAAAGTTATTAAACAGTGTGACGGAGTCTGACTTATCAAGCTCCTTATAATCAAAAGTAAAATCAGGATATCTTCTTTTGAAGTCATCTATGCCGTTTGCAACAGCAGAAAAAAAGCTGTTCAGCATGGCGGTATTGCTTTGGGTGTTAACCATGGAAAAGTCAAAATTGATAACATGGTAGGTGTTATGACTGGGAAGGTTTTTCGTATAGATACTCTTTCCGTTAAATATTCCGTCGTATCTGTCTTTGTATGAGATGTCGTAGAAGCATTTCAGCATCTGGACAAAGGTGCTTTTACCGAATCGTCTCGGGCGCAGCAGAACCGGGTAACGTGGCATGTTTTTACTTTCCAGTTCTTTAATCACAGCACTTTTATCTGCAAAAGCAAATCCAAGTTCACGGAATGATTCGTAAGCAACCTCACCATACGGAGTGCTTAACAGTTCAACCTTATCTTCGCTCATAATGAATCCTTAATCACATCTTCCCAGAAATCTCTGCTAATGAACAAAATCTATGCAGTTCTAATTTATTGCCGATTTGTACCGAGAATCAGAAAAATGCTTAACACCTTACTGTCAAATATTAAAGGCATTTGCCCTAAATATCAACATCGAAGACCGTTTTGTGGAATGTAATCCACCGTTGCAGAGAGGTGGTTGTATAAGATTTGGATGAAGATGATTCCGGAAAGGGAAAGCCCATGCCGTAATGGTCATGAGCTTAAGTAGATTAGTAGTGAAATGCGTTAGATGTACTTGAACTGACTCTCCATACTGCGCATGGTGTCACGTTCAATGCTATTGATTTCCTTTCTGGCATCCTCGAGCTTTTAAGTCTGATAATCTCATCCTTGGCATCATCAAGACCGAGGTGAGTGTAGACATCCATGGTTACTGAGATTTCAGAATGTCCCATCAGGTACTGCAGAGTTTTAGGATTCATTCTAGCTCGGGCCTGATTGCTGCAGTACGTATGGCGGCAGACATGAGGTGTTATTGAAGGCATCTGAATTTTGTAGATGTCGTTGTACCGCTTTACGGCATGCTGGAACCTGTGCTCCCAGTGCAGAGCCACTTCAGGCATTCCATCCTTATCTCTGATAAGGAATCCGGCATAACCTTATTACGATTACCTTTTACGATTACCTCCGGCAGATCTGTCGGGGCAAAACCGTTTCTACGATCTCCCTTGTTCTGCTTACTCAAAGTGTCCTTTCACAAAACCCATATTTAACCCATTCCCATCGTGGAACACCTTGGCCACATGGCGAAGCTCGGAATGGGTGATGGGAGCGGTGTACAGGTTCGGATCATACTCGTCAGTGGAAATATTATTCCACCACTTGTCTGAAGCATCTCCAATGGCATCAATGTGTAAAGAGTCTTTATGAATCTTTGACGTGTCGGTTTTACCCTCATGATTGGAGATCTGAAACATCACCGGGGTCTTTTCCTGTCTGAAGAAATCCAGTCCGATTTTGGAGGTCTGCCGGAAAAAAGCCGAGTTAAGCACCTTCTGAAACATCAAGTACAGACTGGTGCTTGCTCCCGCTGCTCTTCTGTCTGCGTCTGCAGGATGCACTTTTCTCTCATTAAAATGACCGCTCATAAATTCCTGCACTGCAGCTTTCTTGTCTTCATAGCTTTCCTTTGAGCCCACGGTTAGCACATAATCCTTCAGCAATGCCGCAACCTTTTCCACATCCCCGGCAACCAGGTCATCACCAAAACCCAGATTTTTCATAACAAACTTTTCCAAAGCACGATCCGGATTTTTGGCAAACTCCTGTGCCCAGCCGGTTTTTTTGCCGTTCGGAACCTGCGGCTTAGTGAGATAATTGTAAAGCTTTCCGATAACATCTGCCCGCTCGGCATTGGCCGTGAGGAAACTGCCCCATTTCTGCAGCTTTGCCAGAGGATACTTAGTTTTGATCTCGTTCAGATCCCCCACGCGATCAGCGGGTTTTTTTTCCAAGTAATAATCAAAATTACCGGTTTTGATCTTTTCCGTAAAGTCAATAAGGTCATTCTCCGCGCCGGCCTGATGGCAGACAATCCCCACAAAGGCATTGTAGTCATCTATGGTAGTAATGTTGTACTGCTTGCCGCCGCTGCCTCCGGCGATGTTGTTATCGCCGTTAATGCCCTGTTCCCCGTAAAGACGGTTATTGCTAAAACCGTAATGCGCCACTTCCCGATTCTCACCAATTATGCCACGGTTGTCCATGGCCTCCAGAGTTCTTTTCGTGTTGGCGGCCATAGCATTTTGACGCATAAGCGGCATAAGATAATCCTGAATAGCCCTGGAGGTTGCGGTCTTATTCTGATAGAAGAACCCCTTGAAGGCCCCCCAGGCATTATCCTGCAATCTTCTGACCTTTACCGTATTATCAGTAAAATGAACACTGTACCTCTTGCCGCCAACGGTAATTTCGGCGTCCTTGTACTTGCCTGTTTCGTTGTCGTAAAAATGGCTATAATCCAGATTATCAACTCTGTTTATGTTGCTAATAGACAAGTGCACTAAATTTGAATCGGTCATTTGCGTAATCTCCCGAAAACTGAACCCTTGTTATGTCTCTCTTATTACTTCACAGCTCTTATTACTTCAACGAAGCAATAACAGCCGGGTTACAGACATTTGCAAAAAAAAGGCTAAATCTCAAGTCCGGAGAATCTGACGTCAGCCGACAGGTAATCATCTCCGACAGGCTCGTCCGGATGGGTAATACGCAGTGTTATCGTGATTTGAAACCTGAAAAACTCTTTAACCTGCGTTACAAAATCCTGAGGCGTGAGATCCCTGAAGGGAATGATAAGAAAGGCCTCCAGTCTGCCGGTGGCAGGATCCCGGCCCACAGCGGGGCCGCCGTTCACCAAAGGAGACAGGGCAAAATTCAGAAGATCCAGCACCAGGGAGTAATCCACGGGATCAGGAAGATCATCCGCCACCATCCCCACCAGTTCAAACTTTTCCTGCTCGGCATCGAGATGGATAGTGACGGGATTTTCATCCTCCACGGCAACATTGAAGCAGTCATCCTCATTGAGAACAACCTCGCCGCCTAAAAACTCTCCCAGAGCCGTAAGACAGGACACGGCCAGAGGCGGGTATTTACGGGACTCTTTGTTTTCGGAATCAAGAGCATTCATTATCGGATCTCCTTAGTGCTTATCAGAAAGTCGCTGATCATTACGGCTCATCAGGGAAACGTACCGTAACTCCCTTATAAATCACATCAACTGGTACCTGACTCGATGAAAGAGTTGATGATTGGATAGGCATCAAAGTATTGCCCACGTCTGAAACAGAATTTCCACTACCACCAACAAGGTACCCCCATTTGCGGATGGCAAGGTGGTTCTGCTTGCTTGCCTCCGTTCAGGGGATACCATGTCACAAGGCCTCAACAGGTGTCAAAAGATTAATCCCTGACAGTGTCCTGCCAAATCCCGTAACAGAATCATTGTACTATCTTATTCAAGGAAAGATCTGATAACGGGATATCCTTCCGAAAGATGTAGGATCTGAATCAGATTTTAATTGAAATTGCCCAGGGCTATCAGAATGACCGACCCATTGCCTACACTCCCAGTTTGCCATTAACCTCGTCCGCTTCTGGTTTAGAACTTTCATTTGACGATATTTCAGCTTCGATTTCCTCGATGGTAGGCAGGCTTCCTTTGAATTTTTCCGGAATAAAAGTAGTAATATCGTATTGGGATATCCCCATAGGCTGGCTGCTGGCTTCAAGCGCATAACGAGCCTTGACGTTGTCTTTTGATTTGCAGATTAGCAGACCCAATGTGGGGCCGTCCTGTTCCCCCTTAAGCTGATGGTTAACAGCAACCATGTAAGTGCCAAGCTGCCCCATATCGCCGGAATCAAATTCCTTCACCTTGATTTCAACAACCACATAGCAGTGAAGCTTGATGTTGTAAAACAGCATGTCGATAAAGTTGCTGGTGTTTCCGATTTCCAGCCGGTATTCCCGTCCCACGAAAGCAAAGCCGTTACCGAGCTCGAGCAAGAATCGGGTGATGTTATCCATAAGAGCATCCTTCAGTTCTTTTTCGTCATAGCTCTCTCGGAGGGTAAGGAAATCGAAGGTGTACGGATCTCTGGTAATATCCTGCGCAAGATCGCTTTGAGGAGCAGGAAGTGTAAGATTAAAATTGCTGTATTAGGTCTTAAACCCCCATTT
>DFFT01000130.1 GCA_002372325.1 Succinivibrionaceae bacterium UBA3769
TTTTCAAATTAGCGGGTGCGAAACTTGGGGTTTCCGCATGAATGACAGGACATTCGCCATTTTCGAGTTGCAACGCTGATTTTTCCCCGCAAAGCCTTATGGGGACTTGTTTTGCCGTCTTACTCCTTTTCAAATTAGCGGGTGCGAAACTTTGGGGGTCCGCATGAAGGACTGGTGATCTGCCATTTTCGAGTTGCAACGCCGAATTTTTCTCGCACGAGGCAGTTTTAGGGGGAAAGGGGCAGGGCCCCTTTAATCATTAAACAGGAAGCGCCGCAGGCGTCTTCCCTTCTTAATTATTATTCCTGGGAACTTTAACGTTCTGTTTCTGCCTGCATTGATTGCAGAGTCCTGAAATTCAGGCCTTTCTAGCAGGGGGGGCCCTCTTTGGTTAGGGCCTGTCAGAATAATCGCACACAAAAAAACGGGCCCGAAGGTCCGTTTTTCAAGGTATTGCGGCTTGCCCGTTTTAGTGTTCCACCACCAGATTGTCGATAAGACGCACCTTGCCCAGGTAGGCGGCGGCCAGAATCACCACTCTTTTGGATTCAGCGATATCAGGGCTCAGGGTAGCGGCATCTACCACGGTGATATCATCGGTGCTGAATCCGGCGCCATCCAGTTCGTTTACGCTTTCATCGATGATTTTCTGGATGCTCCGAAAATCCGGGAGAGCCTTCAGCTTATCCCCCATTCTTACCAGACAGGCATGGAATTCCGGGGCCTTGGCAAGTTCTTCCGGAGAGAGCCGGTTATTTCTGGAGGAGTAGGCCAGACCGTTTTCATGACGGACAATGGGAACGCCGATGATGCGGATCTGGAAATTCATGTCCTGCACCATTTCCCGGATCAGAGCCAGCTGCTGATAGTCCTTTTCGCCGAAGCAGGCCAGATCCGGCTGGATAATGTTAAAGAACTTGGAAACCACGGTAGCCACGCCGTTGAAATGCCCCGGACGGAGAGCTCCCTCCAGGCTGTTGGCCAGATCCGGCACCTCCACATAGGTCTGGTTCTTAAGGCCCCGGGGATACATGATTTCCGGAGTGGGGGTGAATACGGCATCCACGCCGGCTTCCTCCAGAAGGGCCAGATCCTGCTCCAGGGTGCGGGGATAGGTTCTTAAATCCTCGGGCCGGTCAAACTGCATGGGGTTTACAAAAATAGTAACTATAACCTTTTCGGCATTTTTCTGGGCTTCCTTTACCAAGGTAAGATGTCCCTTGTGGAGGTTCCCCATGGTGGTTACAAGACCGATGGTTTTAAGATCATGCTTGTATTCGGTAACAATCTGTCTGATTTCTTCTATGGTTTTTGCAGTTTTCATGTTTAGACCTGTGTAAAACTCTATTTCAAATAGCTGTGGGCGTCGTCGGGGTAAATGCCCTGCTCCACCTCGCTGATATACTTTTTAACGGCCAAGGTCACATCCCCGGTTTCCGCCAGGAAGTTCCGGGCGAATTTCGGAGTATGTCCCGCGGTCAGTCCCAGAGCGTCATGCATTACCAGGATCTGGCCATCGGTGTCATTGCCGGCCCCGATGCCGATAACCGGAATCCGGAGAGCTTCTGTCACTTCCCGGCCGGTGTCCTTGGGAACGCCTTCGATAACCAGCATGCTGGCGCCGGCTTCCTCCACCGCCAGACACTCCGCTACGATTCTTTTGCGGGATTCATCGTCCCGGCCCTGGATCTTGAAGCCGCCGAACACGTTTACCGACTGCGGTGTCAGTCCCAGGTGTCCGCAGACGGGAATACCGTTCTGCACCAGAGTGCGAATGGTGTTTGAGAGGAAGGAGCCGCCCTCCAGCTTTACCACATTGGCTCCGGCGGCCATAAGCTTATGGGCGTTCCGGCAGGCGTCTTCGGTATTGGCGTAGCTCATAAACGGCATATCCGCCAGAATAAGAGCATTGGAAACGCCCCGGGCCACGCATCTGGTGTGATAGGCCATTTCGTCAATGGTAACCCCCAGAGTGCTGGATTCTCCCTTGATGGTCATGCCCAGGGAATCGCCGATAAGAATGGCGTATATTCCGGCATCATCAAAAATTCTGGCGAAGCTGGCATCGTAGGCGGTGATGGTGGCGAATTTTTTATGCTCGTCCTTCAGCTTCTGAAGCGTGGAAACCGTTACTGTCATTAAGAAACTCCTTGCCGTTTGGCGGTAATCTCCGACGATCAGGCAAAATGCATTTCTGCCGGGAATTTGTTCCCGTCCGGGGCGGTTTTGCCGCTTCCGGACGGGAAGATTTTTCGGGAGAACCCGCCGCTCATTATAAACGCATTTGGAAATTAATGAAGATCCGGCTTTCCGGCAGAGGAAAAGGGGAACCGGGAGGCCTCCCGAATAATGGTGAGAGCCCGGAGATCCCTTTCCGGCAAAAGTCCCGTGAGATCCCGGAGCGGGGTGTTTTGCGGAGGCATCAGGAAGTCCGGCATGATTTCCAAGAGGGGGATAACAGTGAAAACTCTGTTTCGGAATTCCGGATGGGGCACCCGGAGCCGCGGGGTGTCAATAACCTGCTTCCCGAAAAACAGCACATCCAGATCCAGCGTCCGAGGGCCCCAGTGCCGCAGTCTTACTCTCCGGTGGCGGTTTTCCAGATCCTGAAGAGCATTCAGCAGGGGCTCCGGTTCCAGCTCTGTGCTTACAAGGGCCACCGCATTGACAAAATCCGGCTGATCCTGCGGCCCCACCGGAACTGAGGAGTACAGGGAGCTGGTTTTGAGAATCCGGATTCCGGGAATGCAGTCAAGCTCCTTAAGAGCCTGAAGCACCTGCTGCTCCGGATTGTCAAGATTGGAACCAAGTCCGATTACCGCCTCGGTCATAGCTGCTCCTTTTTTCGGGAACCTTAATGGATGTTTCCGGCAGGACGGCCGCGGGAGCCTGAAGCCCCTTTCCGGCGGGAGCCCTCGGAGCCTTTCTTGCCGGCGGCCATCTTGTTGCTGGAGATCAGGGCCTTTCTGGTGCGCAGCGACTGGGGGATGTTGGCGGTATAGGCATCAGTCCAGAAGGTTACGCAGTTTTCCAGACTGCGATCCAGCCGGGCCCGGTTCATCAGGAATTCCAGTCCGGCCCGGAAGATTTCCTTCCAGATAATGCTGGATACCATATCCGGATCCTTCATGACCTCCGCACTGGTCAGAGTGAGCTGCATTTCCCAGATGTCGGTAATGTCCTTGGCTACGAATTCCGGAATTTTGGTGATTTCCGACTGCCTTTTCAGGACGATATTACCGGCCATGGCCATTCTTTCCGTATCCCTGATATGGCTGTACTTGCTGACGGTGCCCATCTTCATAAAGAGCTTTTTGGTCAGAGGCCATAGCATCACGGCGTACAGGAAGTGCGGCATGTTGTGCTTTCCTTCCGCATGCCGGGCATCGGTGTTATTGAGACAGCAGGAAACGAAATCAAAAAACTGCCGGCTCTTGATCAGAGGGCCCATGTCCGTCAGCAGATACTGCATCACGGAGTCCCGCATGAGCACCTGGAAGCTGGTTTCGCCGTGTCCGGTCAGGAACATCTTGTTGAATTCCTCGTACATGCGGCTGTTGTTAACCTGGGAGATGCTGGCCATGTTCTTCATGATGGCATTGCGGGTGCGGGGAGTGATGCTGAAGCCCAGCTTGGCGGCAAAGCGGTAGGCCCGGATCATGCGCACCGGATCCTCGCCGAATCTCACGTCCGGATCCCCCACGATGTCAATGGAGCTGTTAAGGAGATCGGAAACGCCCCCCAGGAAATCGTGAATGAGATTATCAGCGGGGGAGTAGTAGAAGCCGTTGATGGAAAAGTCTCTTCTGGCGGCATCATCGGTGATGCTGGAGCTGAAGGTATTGTCCTTTCTGATCATTTCCACGTGATCGGAATCTTCGTGATCCTGGCCCTTTCTGAAGGTAGCCACCTCAATGAGGGAGCTGCCTTCCCTGACATGCACCAGCTGGAATCTCCGGCCGATAATAATGCTTCTCTTGCAGAGTCTTTTTACGGTTTCCGGACGGGCATTGGTGACCACGTCAAAGTCCTTGGGAACCTTGTCCAGCAGGAGATCCCGCACTCCGCCGCCTACCAGATAGGCCTGATAACCGGCTTTGTTGAGCGTTTTGATTACGTTGAGGGCTGCGGGGGAAATTTTTGCGGTATCCAGGATGTCTCCCGGCAGTGTCATGTGGGAAATGCCGCGTTCCATGGCTTCTTTCTTGTGCTTGTCAGCTTCTGCGGCAAATTTCTGCAGTTGAGTATTAATAAGACACCTCCAAGTGTGCAATATTATGTTCTCCGGATTCTTTAATGAGGCTGATACGGAGACAAAAGCGGAAAACCTGACAGCTTTATTGCGTATCTCAGGAATTCCCGGGAAATTCGGCGGCATTCCGTGTTTGCGGGAGAGGAGCCTTTTCAAGGTGATGGCTGAATGCCCGCGCGCAATCCTGATGAAAACGGGATGCATTTGAATGTCTTAACAAGCACGGGATTTTATCACACAGCGGTATTTTTTTCTATCTCATGCCGGAACGGCTTAAGGAGGAAGTCCGGAGCGCTCCGGGAGGCGGGAATGAAGAATGCCGGAAAAGCCTCTTCCGGAATCAGGTGAATGAAGCTCCGTTTTTCAGGATTCCGAGATCTGTGAAACCATCCGGGAGGAGCGGGGCACGCTGTTAATAGCAAAATGCTTCACGGCATAGTCCAGAAATTCCGTTACCGTAAGACCTTCCGGATCCCCGGAAATTTCCGGCGGGAACGTCTGTCCCAGAAAAGTGGCAGCTTTCAGAAGGAGTGTTACGGGGGAACTAAGATCCAGCCCGGGAGCGTGGTTCTGCTTGGAATACTTGCTGCCGTTTTCGGAGAGTGCCAGGGGGAGACTGGCATGATCGGGGACGGGATATCCCAGAGCCTGACAGAGACCGATCTGGCCGAAGGTGTCCGGAATCAGATCCGCCCCTCGGACGATTTCGGTTATTCCCGAGGCCCGGTCATCCGCCACGCTCACCAGATTGTAGGCAAAAAAGCCGTCTCTTCTTTTCAGGAGAAAGTCCGGTTCCGCAGAATAGTCATTGAGGGAGAGGGGGCCCCGGATGAGGTCAGTAAAGGAGGTGACGTTGCCGGGATTCCGGAAGCGGATGCCGGCTCCCTCATGGCAGGGGAGATTCCTAAGGCGGCAGTCCTCCGGATGGTGTCCGCCGTTAAGCTTAATGAGGCTTCGGGTGCAATTGCAGCCGTAGGTGAGTCCCCGGCTGTTCAGGGTATCCAGGATGTCCCGGTAGAACTCCCGGCGCTGACTCTGGATAAGCGGCGCTTCGTCCCAGATAAGACCAAGAGCTTCCAGATCCCTCAGGATGAGATCCGTGTATTCCTGACGGGAGCGGGTTTCGTCAATGTCTTCAATGCGGAGAAGCCATGCTCCGCATTGGCTCCGCGCCCGCAAAAAACTGCCCAGGGCCGCTGTCAGAGAACCGAAGTGCAGCGGGCCGCTGGGCGTGGGGGCAAATCTTCCGCGATACATGAATCAGAGGGTATTAAGAGCTGAAGCCCTGCTTTTCCTTCTTTTCATGCTGTTCCTTGCAGTTAATGCAGAGATCGGCAGTGGGACGGGCTTCCAGACGCTTAATGCCGATTTCCTCGCCGCAGTCGGTGCAGAAGCCGTAGTCATCGGAATCAAGCTTGCGAATGGTCTTCTCGATCTTTTTGATGAGCTTTCTTTCTCTGTCGCGCATTCTGAGCTCAAGAGAGAATTCCTCTTCCTGAGTGGCTCTGTCATTCTGATCCGGGAAGTTGGCGGTTTCAGAATTCATGTGATTGACAGTGCGGTCTACTTCATTGTGAAGCTGGTTTCTCCAGGCCTCAAGAATCTTTCTGAAGTGAGCTTTCTGCGCATCGCTCATGTATTCTTCGCCAGGCTTGGCTTCATAGGGCTTTACGCCTGCGATAGCCAGAGGGCTGAGCTCAGTTGAAATCTTTTCTTCACTCATGGTGATCTCCCTGTAGGGGTTGCGGGAACTTCATTGTTTCATGAAGCCGCCGTTGTTGCTGGTTCAGGGCGGGAGTCTCCGGAGAGACCGCCCTGTTTCAAAACTGAACTATTATTATAGCCTGAGTTTTTGCCTGATGCCTTGATGTTTTTAAGAGTTGTCTGTTTTAATGTGCTATCACGCAAGTTTTTGCCCAAGGCTCCTTAAAAATACCGTGCCGGCATCTTCTGAGCTGGCAGCGGAACAATCTCCGCATTACTGCCTTGCTATCATTAATTGCGGCCGGGGGTGCGGTATGGTATATTCCTGTCTGCTTTTTTTCGCCGCCTGAAACCGGAACAGTTTTCAGAGCGATTCCGGCAGCGGAGTGTTCAGGGGCGGGAGAGAAAAAGCCGTGAAGCGGGAAAGCGCTGCAGCGCCGGCAAAGCCAGGAGGAGCTTGTAAACAGGATGAAGCCTGAGAGTGATTTTCAGAAAGTGGTGAACAGATCCCGGGACAATCCTTTTTTTGAAGGTTCGGATGAGGATGATCAGGATTATGATTCAGGATCTGCAGACAGGGATGAGGGAGATGACGAAGAAGGAGCTCAGGATCCCCGGGAGAAAAAAAGCCTCAAAAGAAGATTTCTGTGTTTCTCCGTAAAGCTGGGGCTGGCCGGCTTTGTGTTTTTATGCCTGGTAACCTGCTACTACTATATGCAGGTTACCTCCAGCAGGCTGGACTCCGCCCAGAAGTGGGAAACTCCCGCCGTGGTATACAGCCGTCCTCTGGAGCTTACTCTGGATCAGAATCTCACCTTTGATCAGATTTTAAATGAGCTCAGTCTTCTAAAATACCGCAAAGCCGATAATCCCAAAAATCCCGGAGAGTTCAGCTATAACAAGGCCAAAACAAAGCTGGTGGTGGTGCGGCGCCCCTTTGATTTCCCTGACGGCTTTGAAGAAAAGCGTCCCCTCTTTATTGAGTTTGAAAGGGGCCATATCAGTGCCATCAGGGATGCGGCCACCGGCGAGGATCTGGTTTATGTCCGCATGGATCCGGTGCTTTTGGATCGCATCTCTCCCAACGGGGAGGAGGATCGGCTGGTTATCTCCATAAGAGAGGTGCCGGAAAAGCTGATTAAAACCTTGATTCAGGTGGAGGATCGGGACTTCTACAACCATCATGGCGTTAACCCCTGGGCCATTATGAGGGCCATGCTCGCTAATTTAAAAGCCGGCCGTGCGGTGCAGGGGGGCAGCACATTGACGCAGCAGCTTGTGAAGAATTATTTTCTGTCCCGGGAAAAAAGCTTTGACCGCAAGGTGCGGGAGCTTTTCATGTCCCTCGCGGTGGATGCCCGCTATGACAAGAACACCATTTTGGAAATGTATCTCAACGAGATCTACCTGGGACATGGCGATACCGATATTTACGGCTTCGGTCTGGCCTCCTATTTCTATTTCGGCATCCCGGTTTCGGAGCTCTCCTGGGATCAGGCCGCTCTTTTGGTGGGCATGGTAAAGGGCCCCTCCCTCTACGATCCCCGCCGCCATCCGGAAAACGCTCTGAACCGCAGAAATCTGGTGCTCCGGCTCATGCGGGACAAGGGAGAGCTTTCGGAAGAGGAGTATCAGCTTTATTCCAATAAGCCTCTGGGGGTCATCGATCGCAAGGCCCTCAGGGTCATGAAGGTGCCCGGCTACATGAGCTTTGTCAAAAACGAGCTTTATGACCGGCTGGGACGGGACTGGCTGGATCATAAGAATCTGGAAATCTTTACCAGTCTGGATCCCCAGGCTCAGCAGGCTGCCGACGGCGCAGTCCGGAAGGTGATCCCGGAGCTTATCAGAAGAACCGGCAAAAAGGATCTGGAAACCGCCATGGTGGTAAGCAACTGGCGGGTGGGAGAAATCATGGCTCTCGTGGCCAGCCGGGATCCCTCCTATCCCGGCATGAACCGGGTTACCAGCGCCAAAAGACAGATCGGCTCACTGGTAAAGCCTGCTGCCTATCTTACGGCCTTTGAGCATGGCTGGCACCTGGGCAGCGCCGTGCACGATGCGGAGCTTACCGTGAAGCTGGAGAGCGGCCAGGAATGGAAGCCCCGGAACTTTGACCATAAGTTCAAGGGCTGGATCCCTCTTTATCAGGGCTTTGCGGAATCCCGGAACATTCCCATGGTCAGAGTGGGCATGAATGCCGGCATCGGCAATGTGGTGCGCACCCTCAATCTCCTGGGGGTGAAGGAGGAGATCGAACCAGTGCCCAGCGTGCTTCTGGGATCCGTGGCCATGACCCCTTTTGAAGTGAACCAGATGTACACCACATTGGCTTCGGAGGGGCTTTACCGGCCGCTGTCAGCGGTAAGATACGTGAGATCCGGCGGGACTGAGGTTATTTATGACCGGCATGCTGCCATGGATTCCCGGCAGGTGCTGGATCCTCCCAGCGTGTATCTGGCCATTTACGGCATGACCATTGTCACGAAGCAGGGCACGGCAAAATCCGTGGGCAGCAAGTACCCCGGCATGGTGCTGGCCGGCAAAACCGGCACCTCCAACGGATCCCGGGATTCCTGGTTCAGCGGCTTTGACAACAATACCCTGGTTACCGCCTGGGTGGGCAATGACGACAACACGCCGTCGGGACTTACCGGCGCCACGGGAGCTCTCCGGCTTTATGATGATTTTCTGACCCGGTTCCGGCCGGTTTCCCTGGAGCTGGCTCAGCCTGATAAGATTGTGTTTGTGAATTTCAATCAGGACGGCTATATCATGGGAGACGACTGCTCTGATGTGCGGCATTATGTCAGACTGCCGGCGCGCAGCGATACCATAAGATCCGATCAGTTCATAAGCTGCGGCGGAGACGGCGGAGATTTCGGGGATGCCGGTCTGGATTCCCTGTACTGACCCTGCGGCAGCAAAGCTTATCAGCGGCAGAGTATTTTTTAACCCGGCCATGCTGACAATTTAAGTGAAGGAGATTAACAATGAAATTACATACAAAGGCCGTTCTGGCGGGGCTTATGATTTTGGGGGCTGCGGCCTCCGCTTCGGCCAAGGACGAGTTCAGCAAGGATACGATGAAGAAAATGGGGGTTTTTGTCTCCAACTTCACGGAATGCTTTTTTAACAACACCACCCGGGAGGAGATGACCGCCGACAATGAGAAGCTGGTGAATTTTGCCATGTGCCATCTTAATGTCAATGCCTGGAAAAGCAGCTACATTCCTCTTCCCGAATGCCTGAATTCCCAGAAAGGCATGTGTGCCTACGGCCAATTCAAGGTATCTTCTGATAAGGTGGCCCGGGTAATCAAAAAGTATCTTGACTATGATATGAAAAAGTTCGCCTCCACCGAGTACTACCATTACGAAAAGGGCTTTTTTTATGCTCACGGCGCTGACGGGGAACAGCCCGAGTATGCGGTAGTCAGAAAAGCCAGAACTTTGGATAACGGCAACATAGAGATCCAGGCCAGTCTGTACAATCCGGAAG
>DFFT01000002.1 GCA_002372325.1 Succinivibrionaceae bacterium UBA3769
TCAAAAGGATGCGGAAGGGATTTTCTCAGAAGGCTGCCATGAAGAAGGCTCTGGATCTGCTCAGAACTCATGATTACGGCGTCACCGCAGAAGACATAAAGCTTATTCAGGTCGGCATGGTGATATCCCCGGCGCAGAAAAAACTGGTGGAATACCAGATTCTGGATGATAGGACTTAGTTCCGGATCTGAAGGAGTTCAGCAATGGCCAAAAGCGTTCTTTCCGACAACCCTGTAAGGTTTGTCCGCTGTAAGGTTTGTCTGATACGTCATGGCTTTGGTGAAAAAAAACTGATTGTTCCTACCTGGCGCAGGGCTGATTTAAAGGATCTTCCCGCAATAAAAAACCGGGGGCTACCCCGGTCTTTTCTGAATAATCTGGGCTTTTGCGGCTCAGTCCTGCGTTTCTGTTTGAGCTATACCCCGGCCTTCTTCAAGGCGGCGGCGACGATTTCCTGAGCTTCCTTCTGGATCTGCTTCAGGTGATCCTCGCCTTTGAAGGACTCCATGTAGATCTTGTAGATGGCCTCGGTGCCGCTGGGACGGGCTGCAAACCAGCCGTTCTCGGTTACCACCTTGAGACCGCCCAGAGGAGCTCCGTTTCCGGGAGCCTCGGTGAGCTTGGCAATGATCTTCTCGCCGGCCATGGTCTCAGCCTCCACCAGCGCCGGATCCAGCTTGGAAAGCACCTTCTTCTGCTCGGTGCTGGCCTCGGCGTCCACCCGGTTGTATACGGATTCGCCGAACTTATCCCGGATTTCATTATATAGAGTCTGGGGATCCTTGCCGGTAACCGCCAGAATTTCCGCAGCCAGGAGACACATGATGATGCCGTCCTTGTCGGTGGTCCAGACCTTGCCGTTACGGCGCAGGAAAGAAGCACCGGCAGATTCCTCGCCCCCGAAGCCGCACTCGCCGGTATAAAGCCCCGGAGAGAACCACTTGAAGCCTACCGGAACCTCTTTAAGGGTGCGTCCGATGCTCCTCACCACTCTGTCAATGATGGAAGAGGATACCAGAGTCTTGCCCACGGCGGCGTTCTTGCTCCATTCCGGCCGGTGGGTAAACAGGTACTGAATGGCCACGGCCAGATAATGGTTCGGATTCATAAGACCGGACTTGCAGACAATGCCGTGCCGATCATAATCCGGGTCATTGGCCACGGCGATGTCGAATTTGTCCTTGAGACTGATCAGACTGGCCATGGCATAGGGACTGGAGCAGTCCATTCTGATCTTGCCGTCCCGATCCAGCGTCATGAAGCTGAAGGTGGGATCCACGCGGTAGTTCACCACCTCAATGTTCAGTCCGTAGGTCTTGGCAATGAGATCCCAGTAGTAAACGCCGGAACCGCCCAGAGGATCCACGCCGATCTTGATGCCGGCCTTCTTAATGGCCTCCATGTCGATAATATTGATGAGATCGTCCACATAAGGCTTTCTCATATCCTCCTGCTGCACATTGGGCATAGCCAGAGCTTCCTTGAAGGACACTCTCTTTACACCTTTGAGATTCTGCTCCAGGATTTCATTGGCTCTGTCCTGAATCCAGCCGGTGATCTCGGTGCCGGCAGGGCCGCCGTTCACCGGATTGTACTTGATACCGCCATCCGTGGGAGGATTGTGGGAGGGGGTAATAACGATGCCGTCTGCCAGATCCGCGGTACGGCCATCGTTATAGGTCAGTATCTGGTGAGAAATTACCGGAGTGGGAGTATAGCCAAAATCCTTTTCAATTCTCACCTGACAGCCGTTGGCGGCCAGCACCTCCACCGCAGTGGCCAGAGCGGCCTCGGACAGCGCATGAGTATCCATTCCCACAAAAATCGGGCCGGTAACGCCCTCCTTGGCCCGGTATTCGGCGATAGCCTGACTTACCGCAAGAATGTGAGACTCGGTAAATGCGGAATTGAATGAACTTCCGCGATGTCCTGAGGTACCGAAGGTCACCCGTTCTTCTGCCTTGGACATATCGGGCTTGTTAAGGTAGTAAGCCGTCATGAGACGGGGAATGTTGGTGAGATCTTCCAATCGGGCAGGTTTGCCGGCAAGGGGATGTAAAGCCATGTTTGATCCTTGAAAAATAATTCTTCTCTTCAATCAGTAAACTTTCAGTCAAATTCCGCGGTGTAAAAGCCTTCTCGAAAAAAAAAGGTTTTCAGAGTTTTTGCTAGTGTTAAATATATCACATTTGCAGCTGGCTGTAACATAGTCACCCGACCACGCCACATCAAAAATATCGTTTTTCTTATGAAAAGTCCGGACTTGCACACAAATTCATGCAGAGCTTTCCTGAAAACCTTCCTCAGCCCTTTCAGTCATTGTCCTGAACGGAAACGCGGGTCTTCCGCTCCCAGCCGGCTTCTTCCATATTATGGACGTTTTCCCGTTCCTGAGAGAGCTTTACCGGAGCTCCCCCGTCATCATCCTCCAGCACAAAATCCTCTCCGGCATGAGCTCTGGGGTAAAGATTCCCGGCGCATTCCTCAAAGCAGATCTGCGCTCCGGATGAAAAGTGATCCGCGAGAATGACAAAGGTTTCCTCGAATTCCTCTCCGTCCTCAACCTCAGAAGAAGCCCGGCAGTACTCGCTGAGATCCCTGATGAACTCCCGGGCCTCCCGGGAAAGCTCGCTGTCCTTCTTCTTGTTCTTCCGGAGAGAAAATCCGGTAATGAAGCCGTGGGCCAGCTCAATCAGGGCGGCCGCCCTCTCGGAAGCCAGGCTCCCGTCTCCCGGCAGCAGAAGGTGCATCCCCTCGCCGGAAAGATACTGTTCAATAATGCCGCTTACTGTCTCTCTCTGCCAGGTGCGGGCATTGCGGGGCATGGGCTCGCCGTCATTGATGAGATTCAGGGTCAGTTCCTCGAAATCCCGGCCGTCCTCCCGGTAGCCGCCGGCAATGAGGCCCATAAGAAGACCGTAGACATCGGCAGGCGAACCGTAGATTCCGGCTCCGCGCAAAAGCTCCAGAGAGTCATTGTAGTTGAGCGCAATTTGCATAGGGGTAATTCTCCGTAAGTGGCAGGTATTCAGGTTTTCCGCATTGTTGCCGCAATGTTTCCGTATTGCCGCGGCAGCGTTCCCGCATCATGGCCGCATTATAAAGCATCTCAAAAAATCTGAGTATAATTTGCTCAGGATCACATTATTCATGTATAATTCTCTCCGGTGGTCAATTACTGACCATGCGATCTTTAACCCATCAGCAATCAGCATTCGAGTTACCATCATGGAATCAGCATCCAAAGATACCCGCGGCTCCTTTGCCGCAAAAAAGACTCCGGCTACTCCGAAAGGACTTTTAGGCATCGCTGTGCGAGCCGCCCGCGCCGCCGGGGAAATCATCAACAGAAACTTTGAAGACCGGGATCATATTACCGTGCAGGAAAAAGCCAAGGATGATCTGGTATCCAATGTGGATCAGGAATGCGAGATCGCCATCAGAAAGGTGATCGCCCGCTACTACCCCGAACACGGCGTTCTGGCCGAAGAAAGCGGCTATTCCCAGGCCGGTCAGGATTCAGATTATCTCTGGGTCATCGATCCCATCGACGGCACCGCCAATTTCCTCAAGGGCATTCCCCATGTGGCGGTTTCCATCGGCATTAAAATCAAAGGCATTACCTCCGTGGGCGTGGTCTACGATCCCATCAGAAACGAAATGTTCACTGCCGCCAAGGGCGAGGGAGCCATTCTTAACAATAAGAAAATCCGGGTAAGCGACCTTAAGACTCTTGACACCGGGATTTTTGCCACCGCCTTCCCCTTCAGACAGCGGCAGCATATGGAGCATTACCGGAAAATTCTCACCCGGGTCATGGATCGCTGCTCCGATATCCGGAGAGCCGGAGCCGCCAGTCTGGATCTGGCCTATGTGGCCGCCGGCCGCATGGACGGCTACTTTGAGCTCTGTCTCAAGCCCTGGGATTTCTGCGCCGGCGAGCTTCTGGTACGCGAGGCCGGGGGCATCATCACCGATTTCGAAGGCAAGCCCGAATATGCCAAAAACGGCAACATCGTTGCGGCCAATCCCTACATCATTCAGCATCTTCTCCGGGAAATCAAGGCCGTCTGAGGATTTCCGGCCTGCCCCTGACTCCAAGCCGGCAGCGATCTTCTCCGCAGCCGGTTTTTTATGGCGTTTTTTTACCGATCTTTTTCCCTTTCCCGGGCTTTCCGTTCCGGACTCCCCTGCTATGACACCGTCCGGGCGATTATCTGGGCAAAAAGCTTCTGGAGAAGCGGGGGCACCGCCCTGCGGCCCCGTTTCCGGGCCTCGTCCACAATGGCCAGAGCCATGCCGGGCTTGGTCATTTTTTTCAGGGCGACTTCAATGATCCGGCCTTCGGTTTCCGAGCGGCTGGTAAGACGGGAGGCCTTCCGGTAAACTTCTTCAAACCCGTTCTCAAACAGAAAGTGCTCAATGTCGCTGCACGGCAGCAGAGTTACCTGGTTGCCGCCGCCGGCGTGAGAAGCCTGACTGGCATACTTGATCCCCGCCTCGTCGCCGTCCGCGATAAGATGCCAGACGATGCCCAGCTGACTGGCCAGCTTGATAAGCGGGGCCGCTCCGCACTGGGCGTATTCCACGAGACGCACCCCCTCCGCCGGGAGGGAGAGCCCCAGAATGGAGGCGAATTCGTTCAGAAGCCAGATTTCCGTCTCCCCTTCCACAAAGACCCAGGAACGGGCAAAAAGCGTCATGGGGCGGTTAAGGCGGATATGGAAGGCGATTTTTCTGAGATCATCGCTGGTAAACTTCCTTTCGTCTACCTGATGGCAGCAGGTCATATCGGATTTCCGGGCGCAGCGTCTGATATCCTCAAGACTTACCGTGGTGAGAATATCCCCGGAATTGGTGGTGATAATCTGCTGCATGGGAAGAAGATCCAGAATATTCCAGACGTTAAAAAGCACCGTGGGATGGAGCCGGCTTTCAATATCCTCAAAGATCACAATGGGCTTGGCCAGCCGATCGATGCGGCGTCCTCCGGTGGCATCCAGGAGGGATCCGGCAATATAGCCCAGCAGGATGCGCACCTCCCGGGGACTGGAATTCCTGATGAGCTTTTTAAGAGAGCCCAGGGATTCGTTGGATATGGGCCGGGCCACAATCTCGTTTAAGGTGCGGCGCCTCCGGCCGGTTCTTTTGCCCATAAGAGGCGGTATAAATGAAAAGTAATGCTCAAACAGGATATTGATGGCATCGATCCCTTCTCTGACCGTCTTCACCGGGATCACCTCCCCGTCGGTGGCGCTTACCGCCCGAAAAAGCTCCATCAGCTTCTCCTGGCTGGCGGCGGGAGGCGCCAGAGGATCCCCGTCATCCGGAACGGGAACGTCGGTTCTGTCGGTAATGGCCACCTGCCGGCTGTCCCGGATCCGGAATACCGGACTCAGCCCCAGAAGACAGCGCACCTGTCTCATGGTATTAATATTCATGAGAACACCGTTCCGATCCAGAAAGCCGTGAGTGGTAAAAATGGTGCCGTTGGCATTCATGGTGGCTCCGGCATAATAATAAACCCGGCAGAAGGAATCCTTCCCCCGCACCCAGCAGGGCTTGAGCCGGCTCAGCTTCATAGTGCTCATGGCGGAACCGAGATGCCCCTCCCGGAAGGTCAGCACAAAGCTGAGCTGCCGTTCCCGGGGGGCGGCTTCGCCCCGGCGGTACTCCTCCCGGTATTCCTGATAATCCTTATGAAAATCCTCCTCGGTGAACTCATAGGGAATATCGCCGTTTCCCAGAAGCGAGGCCAGGCCCCGGAGCAGGGAGGTTTTGCCCCAGGAGTTCTCGCCGATAAACACAGTTTTTTTATTGAAGGCCGCGGACATTCTCGAAATACCGCGGTAGTTCTTTATTTCTATGCGTTCCAGAAACATATTTCATCCAGAGATTTTTGCGGTTCCCGGAGGCATGGCAGACTGAAGAAAGCAGAGACCGGGAATGCTGAGAAAGGGGTTTCAGATATTTTATCACTCTCCGGCGCCGTTTGATGAGCCGGATTTGGTTCCGGAAACTCCGGCTCCGCCTGTTTTCCGGGCCGGAGCCTGTCTTTTCATCAGGCAGAAAATCGCCGGCTCCCGGAAAAGCTCCCGGCCCCTAAAAAAAATCACAGGTTTTCCTGCCTTATTTCTTAAAAATCAACGGCAATTTTGATATACTTCTCAGAGTACTGAGAACGGTACCGGCAGCGTCGGGTTTTACGAATGGGATTGCCTGTCTGCCGCAGTTTTTGGAGAAACGAAAACGGATTTTCCACCCGGACCCATTAAGGTAATCATGAAGATTTTTTCATCTATTTTAGCCGGCGCCGTCCTGCTGGGGATGTCCCTGACCGCCGGAGCCGCCACCTTTGCCACCCCTAAGAATTACAGCATCATCATAGTGGACGGAGCCAAGACCAGCAGCCTCATATCTGACACCAGAGAGATTGAACTCGCTCCCGGTCAGCATCAGATCGTGGTTTTTTTCAAAGGTCTTTTCAAGCATGGCGGGGATCAGATTATCGCCACGGCTTCAGATCCCATAGTCATCAATATTCCGGATATTCAGGAAAACGACTCCATTACCTTTACTTACCCCCGCATCCGTGATTACAACAGCGCTCAGGACTTTGCCGATCACCAGACCATCACCATCACCAACAACGGCGAAAGCGTCTCCAAGGACAAGGCTTCCTACTTTATCCTCCAGTCTGACAAGGGATTTCAGCTGGATCGGGATTTTCTGACCGAGCTGAATTCTCTGGGACTGCTCTATGTTTCTCCGGAAAACACCGTAAAGCAGAACCGGAACGATCAGAAGCTTTCCAGCTGCCGGGACAGCGGCTTCAAGGACTGCCCTGACACCATTAAATCCACCGCCGAGGCCAGAAACACCTATCTCCAGAACAGCGAAGGGAAGAACCTGCAGTCTCCTGAGGGCATCCCCATGACCCCGGAAGCCGGGCTGCCCCAGAAGCCCAAGACTGACACTCAAAATCAGCCCGCAGTAAATGCCGTTCAGGTTAATCAGCAGATGCTGGACGGTCTGAAGTCAATCTATAACAGCGCGGATCCGGCTACCAGAAAGGCCTTCCGGGAATGGCTTAACAAGAACTGACCAGATCCGGGAACTTAATGGCTTCCCTTTATGCCTCAGGGCGCGGCTTAACGGCTGCGCCTTTTTTTGTCTGACACCGCATAAGATGGAGATTAGCCGGAAAGGACTTGCCTGCTGACTGAAGAGGAAAAGCCCCGCATACGGAAGAATAACCGGCGGAAAACAGGAAAGAGGCTCTGACGAAAAAGCAGGAATGAACGGAACCGGGAAAAGAGTCCCGGCAGCCGGGAATTCTCTCCCCCTGCCAAACAATTTTTACGCCCCGCTGCTGAGCTCCGCGCATGCGGCAAAAATCCGCTTTCTGCTTTCAATGCCGTAAAAGGTAAGACGCCTTATCAGCAATTCCAGAGCCGCCCTGAGATCATCATGACTGCATTTAAGATCCGGAGAGGACAGGATCTCCACCGTCAGTTCCGGCAGGTTGATCCCGATGCGGAAGCTGTCCGGCAGAAAATCCGCGTCATTCAGGCTGAGAATGGTTTTCTGGAGATCCTTGAAGGCGGGCTGGTACAGATCCTCGATCTCCATAATGATTCCCGAAACTGAAAGCCGGTTCTGCTCCTTATCACAGGCCAGGGGCACATGCATGTCGTTAAGATCATTTTCAGAAATGCCGGTTTCCGGATTCAGCGGACGGAGCGGCATTTCGCACTTTGCAAATATTTCATTCAGACTTTCAGTCATTTCAGTTTTCCTCTTTCCTCTGCCTCCGGCTTATGATTACGCCGGAGGCCTTGGCGACTATCAAAATTCAACCTCGTAGGAATTGTTTTTCACCAGAGATTCCTCAGACGACATGCTTGCCTTGAACACCGCGCCGACGCTTATCTTGGCAGCTGTGGCATCAATCTTCCTGGTGGTATTAAAAACAATCTTCAGGGGCAGGAAATCCTCATCCTTCACAGCATCGACCTTCTTTCCGATCTTATTGGCCAAATTGCCCTTTTCAGTATTGCCGAGTTCCTTGCGAATCCGGGCCAGAGCCGACTTCTTGCCAGTGCGGACAATTTCCATGGATTCCAGATTTTCGCCGTTGTTCTGAA
This sequence comes from Succinivibrionaceae bacterium UBA3769, assembly GCA_002372325.1. GTDB lineage: Bacteria > Pseudomonadota > Gammaproteobacteria > Enterobacterales > Succinivibrionaceae > Succinimonas. The sequence goes on from DFFT01000002.1 coordinate 8,148, forward strand.
TGAGATTAAGCCTGGCAATGGCCTTGTCCATCTGTCTCTTGGTGAAACCGTACTGCTTCATGGTTTTGGTGAGGAACTTAATGTTCTTGGTCATCACATTGCTATCGCCGCCATTGGTCTCCGGGGTAATGACGGTGTGCCGATCCACCTTTTTAAGATCATTCTGCAGGAGGTTGTCTCAAAGGTTCTGGTATCATCGCACTGATAGGTGACTCCGGCGCTGATTCTCAGGAGTTCATTGGCATCGGCACCGGCCTCAATATCAAGGTTAAACCTTAAATGAGCCGTATCCAGCCGGCTTATCAATCCCTCGAAGGAGCTAACCAGCCCTTTTACGGTTTTGACAAAATTGTTCATCTGCTTTACCACGGGAATCTTGTTACCCAGCCAGTTAACGAAGTCATCCATATCGGCCACGGCATTATTGGTAATATTGGTACTGACAAAATTCACTAGGCTTTCCGCAATAAAACGGTTTCTGTCAAACTCCCTTTTCTCCACATCATCCTTCCAGTTCCACTCCTGCTTGTCAGTAGGCAGGTACTTGTGGGAAGAAAACTTATCAACAATGTATTTATTAAACCACTGATCGCTGAGAGCCTTTTTTATGATCGGTAAAGAAGTGCGTCAGCTTGTTCCAGGAGTCAATATCCTTGGCCTTGTCGTTGTAATTCTTGATCTCAGTGCCCTTGAGCGTTTCATCAGGGAGATCCCCCAGGGTGATTTCATCATCCTCGTCAAGACCGGCTTTTTCCTTGTGCTCGCTGATCTTATCCTGTGCCTTATCCTTCATTTCATCGGGGTTGGCGCCGTCCAGAAGCTGGTTTTTCAGTGAGAAGGAGGCCTCCACCCCGGCAGATACGGAAAACGAGGTATTCTTGGTAAAGGTCTGAGTGGTGTCCCCCGTCTCCCGGAGCCATTCCTTGGAAAATTCCAGATCAGCGCTGGCGGAGAACTGCCATGGATCATACATGCTGGTATCATCCTTGCCTTGGATTACCTGCTTGGTTCCCTTGATCCCTGCTTCCGCAGATGCCTCGAAATCAAAAGATTTCGCAGTTTCGGTCCGGAGATCCTTTGCCTTCTGGAAATCGCTGCGTTCCAGCCGGACGGCTATGATCCTGGCCAGAAAATCCGCGGCCTCCTTTATCAGGGCATCTCTGGTCTTGCCGTTAAGCTTGGTGTTATTGGAGAAATCATACTTAAAATCGGCATAAGTCTTGAATTTATTGTCATAGGCCACCTTGCGGAGATCCTTCTCCGCCAGCAGGGAGACAAAATCGTTGTTCAGAAGCTCGCTGATCCAGGCATCGTCTGCCTTGCTGTTTTTGCGGAAGCCGGTCATAAGTTCGGAAAGAGCGCGGGACTGTCCGGCAGTGGTGCTTACCAGCGCTGATTTGAGTTCGGAAACCGCAGCCTTGTCTGAGGGGAAGATCTCATTAAGGGTTTTGGTAAGCTTCTGCTCGAGACCGCGTCCGGAGCCGTTGCTGAATTCCGTCTCAAAATACGGACTCAGGTACATGAGAGCACTGGAAATGTTATGCGTGCGATCCTGAGCCAGCTTTGCAGAGACCCTGGTGTAAAGCTCCCGCATGATCTGGTCAGGGCGAGCCCTTTGTTTACCGAGTTCCTTCCGGGCCGAATCGATTAATTTCTGCAGATCCTTTTTCAGCTGGGCTCCTTCCTTCTCATTCTCCACAACGGGGTAAAACCTCCTGAATACGATTTCCGGGATGATACGATACGGGAGCTCAATGACAAGCTTATCAAGTATGTCAGACTGACTGCGGACTTATTTGAGAAATGCGAGGAAAAAGGGAGGCTGGAGGATTTTGAACGGGTAATGGCCACCGCAGACATGGGCAGCCAAACCAATCTCACAAAGAAGATTTCCGATCTGCAAATACTGAAAGAAAAACTCATCGGGTCATGATCCGAAAGCGCTGCTCTCCCCGGACTGAATCCTTAACACCCGGATTCCTGTCAGGAATCGGCCTGCGTCTCTCCTTGCGCCTCTGACAGTAACGTCCCCCGCTCCCGGGGACGTTCGCCATCCGGGAACCTCTCAGCCCGGGGCTCCTTCTCCTCCGTTACGCTTCCTTCCGAAAATATGCGCATACCGCCCCAGATGAGCGAAATCGGGATTACGGCGCATTTTAAGCTCCCAGGACAGGATTTCCGCCGCGGGAATCTCCGCGAGATGATAGCGGGCCATGTAGTCATGAAAAACCCGGATGCCGCTCATGACGGTTTCGGGAAAGCCCAGCGGCTTAAGGGCCTCCCGGATTTCCCGGGGATCCAGGGGATTCGGGGGCGTCAGTCTCATTTTGCTCTTCCGGCGCAGGGGCCGCATGCCGTTTTCCAGATAACGGTAGTTCCCCACAATAAGACTTTTAAAAAGAAGCGCCGGACGGCTGTAGACCATAAGGGAGAGAAAGCCGCCCTCCCGGACGAGACCGGTCAAGACGGGGAGCGCGGAAAAGGGATCCTCCAGCCACTCCAGCACGGCATGGCACATCACAATGTCAAACTGCCGGCTCGGAAACAGGCGGGGGAGATCCTGAAGAGCTCCCGGAACAAAGGAAATGCCGCCCGCTCCCGGAAAGCTGAGGTCTCCGGTGTCGCGCCTTCCGATCTCCAGCATTTCCGCGGAAATATCGGTAACCATGACCTGATGCCCCAGGAGGGCGAGCTCCCGGGAAAAGGGAGCAAAGCCGCCTCCGGCATCCAGAACGGTCAGGGGCTGCCCCTCCGGAAAGGCCGTCAGAATTTCCTGAAAATCCTGTCTCAGAACCTCCAGCCGAATAGTCCCCTTGTCAGAGCCGTAGATGCGCTCCCGGAACTCCTGAGCCCGGTCATCAAAGGACTGATCCCCTGAGGCGGCCCCGGGGGATCTGGTAACGGAAGCGGCCGGACACGTTCCGTCCGGCTTCATGACCTTCATGACAATAACATCCCCTTCATCTCAGGGATTGCATTCCTCATCAAAAATCTTCTTCAGGTCGTGGAGATCCCGTCCCTTGAGAAGAGTCAGCGGCTTCAGACATTTCTGCTGCTTTTCGCACCAGCTGAAGCCCTGCCCGCAGCGATTGTTAGGGGTAATCACCCGCCCCTCGGGAAGAGCTTCCTTGTTGATTTCGGGCTTTGCCGGAGGATCATCTTCGCCGCATGCTGTGAGAGAAAGCGTCAAAGATGCCAGTAATATTGAGTATATTAAAGTTTTCATCTCGTGTTCTCTTACTTGTGTTTCTCTTGCTCGTTTTTCCTGCTTGCCGCGGAATATGCCGCAAAAACAAAGAATCTGGTTTAACAGGCGCCTATTCTACCAAGGAATCCCCTTTTGGGCTACAAAAGCCGGAGAAGCGGGAATATTGTCACTCCGGGGATCCTTTCTTTTTCAGAAGCAAAATTCATGCCGGCTGACACTCTCCGAAAGCGGCAGCCGGGCATCCTTTGCAGCAGACCCTTTGCAGCAGACAAAGAACAGCCGAATACCGGAAAAGCAGAGTAAAATAACAGGACTTAGTCCGGAAACTGCTTTGTTATTCCGAAAGCAGCCATGTTATTCCGGGATCCCGGATCAGGAGAGTATGCCCTGTGAACATTGCCGAACTTAAAATACTTACCGCAAGCCCACTGTCCTTTGAAGCCCGGGTGCTCTATGCCGTGGGCATAAAGCCGGAAAGCAGGAACGGGCAGATCCGGCTGGACTATCATAGGCTCACCCCGGCCCTGACCATTTCCGGCACCGGCGTTTCGGGAAACGCCCGGGAATATACCCCCCGGGCCGGCGATCTCAACAGCGTGGTGTGCGAGCTCATCGCGGCGGGTCTCCTGCGTCCGGCGCCCGGATCCCGGCAGCAGTTTGCCAGCTGGTGGGACGGGGTTACCATGGATCTGCCGCTCCATCAGCGCGCCCTGAACACGGATCGCCATCTCTACCGGATGACCGACGACTGGCAGCCTGACAGTACCTTTAAGGATACTGCAAGGCTGGCCGGCATCATCGATGCCAGCTATACTCCGGGCCAGCTGGCGGAGTTCACCGCCTACTGGGCGGGCCGGGATGCGCTTCTGGACAATCACCGCTGGAATCTGCGCTTTATCTCGTTTCTCAAAAAAATTCACAATAAGTAGCCGCGGCTGCCCCGCCGTCTCCGGAACGGATTCCCGGGAGCCTTGTCAGACGGGCCTTTGCGTTTTCCGGTTCCGGGCATTTTTACCGCGGCGGGCGAGCTCGCAAAATTGCATTCCGGGCCGCTCCTCCGGTTGTAGCGCCGGCGCCGGTTTTTGGTATAATTCCGAAATTACAACGGCGTTTCAGGCTTTTTATGCACGATAATATCTTCGCGACCCGGAAAGAGCATGTCGGGGACTTTGTCTTCGACGAAACCGTAGCCGGCGTCTTTCCCGACATGATCCGGAGATCCGTTCCGGGCTACCCCAGCATTGTCAGCGCGGTGGGCATGATGACCCGGAGATTTGCCCGGGAGAACACCTGTCTCTACGATCTGGGATCCAGTCTGGGCGCCTGCGCTCTGGAAATGGCGGAAAACGCCCCCGGGGGCTGCCGGGTCATCGGCATCGACTGCTCGGAAGCCATGGTGAAGCGCTCCCGGGAAATTATCGCCTCTCAAAGCCTGAAAACTCCGGTGGAAATTATTCTGGGGGATATCACCGCCTGCAAGATGGAACCCTGCTCCGTTGCGGTCATGAACTTCGTGCTCCAGTTCATCCCGCCGGAAGACCGGGGCGCCCTTCTGAAAAAAATCGCTCAGGCTCTCATTCCCGGCGGCGTCCTTATCCTCAGTGAAAAGTTTTCCTTTCAGGATCCCGCGGTCATGGCAGCCCTCACCGGGCTCCATCTGGACTTCAAGAAGGCCAACGGCTACTCGGATCTGGAAATAAGCCAGAAAAGAGCCGCTCTGGAAAACGTCATGATCACCGAGACCCCGGAAAAGAGGCTCGGCGATCTCAAAGCCGCCGGCTTCAGCCACGCGGGGCTCTGGTACCAGTGCTTTAACTTCGGATCGATCATTGCTGTGAAGGACTGAATAATGAACCTGTTTGCACCATGGGATGACTTTCTGGCGGGCATTGCCAAAGACGAGAGACTGGCCCCCTGGCTCCGCGCCCTTCCCGGCCAGCTGGAAAAGTTTCAGGAATCCGGGGAAGGCAAGATCTTCCGGAATCTCACCCGGAGACTCAGACGCTTTAACGGCAAAAAGGCCGCCGGCATCGCTCTTTCTGATCGTGTGGTATCATTTCAGGCTCCGGAGGACGTGTCTCCGGGGGAATGCGCCGGCATTAAAAAGCTCCTTCAGGAATACATGCCCTGGCGCAAGGGGCCCTACAGCATCTTCGGAGTTCCGGTGGCATCGGAATGGGAAAGCTGGATGAAGTGGGAGCGGCTTCTCCCTCATGTCACGCCCCTCCGGGATCGGCTGGTGCTGGATGTGGGGGCCGGAAACGGCTACCACATGTGGCGGATGCTGGGAGAGCAGGCCGCCAAGGTAGTGGGCATTGATCCCTCGGGACTCTTTCTGGCTCAGTTCGCCGTTTTTAAAAGCCTGGTGGCCGATGAGAATCTGAAAAGCCGCATCCATCTCCTCCCCCTCATCATGGAGGATCTCCCCCCGCTGAACGCCTTTGACACGGTCTTCTCCATGGGGGTGCTGGATCACCGCCCGAGCCCGGCGGATCATCTTATGCAGCTCTGGAACGCTCTCCGGCCCGGGGGCGAGCTCGTGCTGGAAACCCTGGTTACAGAGGGAGACTCCCGCACCGTCCTGCTTCCCGCCGGGCGTTATGCCAAAATGGCCAATGTCTGGTTTATCCCCGCGCCGGATTTCCTGAAAATTTTGCTCCGCCGCGCCGGGTTTTCTGATCCCGTCATGGTCAGTCTGGAAAAGACCACTCCCGCGGAACAGCATCGCACCGAGCTTATGACTTTCGAATCCCTGGAGGATTATCTGGATCCTCAGGATCCCTCCAAAACCGTCGAGGGCTATCCGGCCCCGATGCGAGCAATATTCATTGCCAAAAAAGGTATCAAAAATGAAGATTAAATCATCCCTGCTTAAAGCAGCAATCGCATTTCTCATTCCGGCAGCCCTTTTTGCGGTGTCCGGCTGTCAGAGCACCAAAACTCAGGCAGCCTCGGATGCCGCCGAACTCAAAACCGTTACCGATGAAAACGCCCGCATGGTCTCCGAAATGACCCGGGCCCGGGAGGATGACATCAGAACCATGAACGAACTTAAAGCCGCTATTGAAGAAAATACCGCCAGAACCGTTAAAACCCAGGAAACCTGCTCCGGCGCCGCCAGAAAGCTGGAACAGGAAAACCAGAGTCTCCGGCAGGAGCTGAACGCTCTTTCAGGAGAGATCCGGAAGACTCCGGGCCAGGCTCCCCGGGACACCGCCGGCGGCGCTGTCAAGGTCAGCGGCGATGCCACCCGTCTTGACAACGGCAAAATGATCTTCGGCAATCAGGAATGGGTCTATATCGCCGAAGCCGACGCTTCCTTCGCCAGCCGCATCGATACCGGCGCCAGCGTCTCCTCCATAAATGCCGCCAATATCGAAAAGGTGGAAAAGGACGGCAAGGTCTGGTACAACTTCGATATTCCCCTGGATGACGGCAATGTCATTCATCTGTCCGCCCCCCGGGTCAGAACCGCCGTGATCATTCAGGCCTCTTCGGATCGCCCCGAGGAACGGCCGGTGGTAAAGCTTACCGTAAAAATCGGCTCCTATACCGGGGTTAACGAATTCTCCCTGAAAAACCGCGACAAAATGCAGTTCCCTCTTCTGGTGGGCCGGGAATTCATTCAGGACATCGCCGTAGTGGATGTCTCCCGGGGAAACGTGCAGAAGAAAATCGACAGCTCCGTTACCGTGGAAGCCTACAAGGATGCCGGGGTGAACAACAGAGAAAAGAACTCCTCCGGCAGGAATAACAAAAAGGACAAGGCCGCCAAAGACGGTTCCGCGCCGCAGCAGGAACAGCAGAAAGAGCTGAAGGAAAAGCAGAAAGAGACCCAGCAGGTGCTGGCCCATCCCAAGGAGGATCTCCCTGAAGGCGCTGACGGCAGCGAAGGCTCCCCGGATGCCGGCTCCGGCCTGCAGTAATCCCGGAGCGGGATTCCCCCGCGCCGGAGCATATTCCCGGACATTATTTATCCACAGGTGTTTACAGAGGCGTTTATATGATTAGCCGCGGAGTTTATTACATCGTAGTGGCCCTGCTCTTCATCACGGGCATCTCCCTGATGATCTACGAGCACGTTACCTTCGATGTGCCATGGTTTCCATCTTCCAAAAACATCGCCTGGGATATTGAGGCTAAAATCAGCTTCAATGCTTCCTACGACGAAAGCAAGCCGGTGAAGATCTCTCTGGCCGTGCCCGACAGCCAGCCCGGCTTCAGAATAGTTTCCGAAAACACCGCGAGCCCCAACTACGGGCTGTTTTTCAACGACCGCTCCGGACACACCAGAGCGGAATGGTCAAACCGGGCGGTAACGGGACATCAGATCCTGTACTACAGACTGGGCATTCTGGCGGACAATTCCGTTAAAAACAGCATGGTGACCGTGCCCCGGGTGGGCAAGGTGGTGCTGGAGGAGCCCTACCTCACGGCCATTAACCAGATCGGCAATGCCGCCTGGAGCAGAAGTTCCGATCCCCTGTCCTTCACCCAGGCGATTTTTCAGGAAATCAAAACCCAGGATCAGAATGCCCGGCTTTTGCTCTCAAAATTCACCCGGCAGGAGCTTATCGTCAAGCTTTTGAACCTGCATGAAATTCCGGCCCGCATCATCAGAGTGGTCAAGCTGGAGGACGGCCGCCGGAATCAGCATCTCGTGCCTTACCTGGCGATTTTCGATCCGGACAACTCCTACCGCATCATTGATCCGGAATCGGAAAAGGAGCCCAAAAAAGGCACCTACTTTATCTGGGAAAGCAATGCCAATTCCCTGCTGGAAATCTCCGGCGGCGAGGACTCCCAGGTGGTATTCTCAATTATCCGGAACAACGTTTCCGAAAAGAAGGCCTTCGCCATGCGGCAGAACAGCCCTAATGCCGAAAACCAGGATCGCTTCGACCTTTCGGTAAACGCCCTGCCCATTGAGGAGCAGGCGGTGTTCAAGAATATCCTGCTTCTGCCCATCGGCGTGTTTATTGTGGTGTTCCTGCGCATTATCGTGGGCATTAAGACCTCCGGCACCTTCATGCCGGTGCTCATCGCCACCGCCTTTCTGCAGACCAACCTCACCGTGGGGCTTATCGGCTTTCTGGCCATTGTGGGCATCGGCCTGGTCATCAGATCCTGGCTGTCCTACCTGAACCTGCTTCTGGTGGCCCGAATCTCCACGGTGATCATCACGGTGATCGCCATTATCGGCACCCTGAGCTTCATCACCTACAAGGTGGGACTTACCGACGGCATTAAAATCACCTTCTTCCCCATGATCATTCTCTCCTGGACCATCGAAAGAATGTCCGTGCTCTGGGAGGAGGAAGGCTATAAGGAAGTCCTGATCCAGGGCGGCGGCTCCATGTTCGTGGCGGTGATGGCCTATCTGGCCATGTCCAATCCGAACATTCAGCACCTGTCCTTCAACTTCCTGGGACTCATGCTGGTGATCCTCTCCGGAGTGCTCATCATGGGTAACTACACCGGCTACCGCCTCACCGAACTCAAGCGCTTCCGCCCCTTGGCCGAGGAAATCGCCCATCCGGTGAAGGAAGGCGAGCTGGAGGCCGATCGTCTGAAAAGAGAGACCAAAGCCGTGAAGAAGGAGGCCTGACATGAACCTCTGGCCCTTTAAGAAGTACTGTTCGCCGTTTAAGCTGAGCCGTCTGGGCATCATGGGAATGAACCAGAGGAACGTGAACTTCATCGGCCGGTACAACAAGAGAGAGCTGTACCCCCTGGTGGACAACAAGCTGCTCACCAAGGAAATGGCCATGAGAAATCATGTGTCCACCACCGCCCTTATCGGCTCCATCAAGCATCAGTATGATGTGAAAAACTTCCCGGAGATCGTCAAGGGCAGAAACGGCTTCTGCATCAAGCCCACCCACGGCTCCGGCGGCAAGGGGATTCTGGTGATCTCCCGCTCCGAAAACGGGGTGTACTACAAGCCCAACGGCCAGGGCCTCACCGCTCTGGATGTGGAGCGCCATATTACCAATATTCTGGCCGGACTGTTCTCCCTGGGCGGCAAGCAGGACTTCGCGCTCATCGAGGATCTTATCAATTTCGATGACGTGTTTCAGGATTACAGCTACGAAGGGGTGCCGGATGTCCGGGTCATCGTTTTCTGCGGCTATCCGGTAATGTGCATGATGCGCCTCTCCACCGCCGCTTCCGACGGCAAGGCCAATCTCCATCAGGGCGCGGTGGGGGTGGGCATCTGCGTCCGTTCCGGGAAGGCTATCCGCGCCGTCCAGAAAAACGAGCCCGTGCACATTCATCCGGACACCGGCGCCGATCTTTACAAGCTCCGGGTGCCCCTGTGGCAGGACGTGCTCAATCTGGCCTCCAGCTGCTATGACATGTCAGGACTGGGCTACATCGGCACCGACATCGTGCTGGACAAGCTCCGGGGGCCGCTTCTTCTGGAGCTTAACGCCCGGCCGGGACTGGCGATTCAGACCGCCAACTCCGCGGGACTGCTCCCCAGACTGCGGTTTATTCAGACCTACATTAAAAAGCACGGCAAGCTCCCGGCGGCGGAACGGGTGAAGGTGTCTCAGGAGCACTTCGGGGTGCTGGATAACGACTGAAAAAAGCTCCCGGAAACAGAAACGGCCGAAACAGCGGAAACCGCGACAAAAAAACGAGACAATAACAAACAGGGACAGTAAAAAAAACAGCAAGGGGCCGGTTCCTGAGGAACCGGCCTTATTTTTGATGTTTTTGCCGGAGCCAGCCGGCATATCTTCCGGCTTTCCTTATTTCGCGAGCATGCCCGGAACCGCAGAGACAGCCAATCCAGTACAGAACTTCCGATTTGCCGATGATATCAGTTCAGCTGATCCCCTTAAGGGCGGCAAAACTCAGGATTATCCCATTGAAAATCACCTTAAGCTCGGCAAATATCCTTAACCAGATATTCCTCTTCGGAGGAAACGAGAAAAAGTAACTGAAAATCAGCGGAATGACTTCCGATCATTTATGCCGCAGAACCACGGCAATCAGTTTAGCTGCATAGGATCAGCTATTCTTTGCAGCAGAGCGATGAACAATAAGCGCTCCATTGCGAGAAGGCTTGCCGGGAAATCCCGCGCCGCCGGGGATGATGCCCGGAATTTCACCAGGCAGGCCGCCGCATCCGGCAAATCCGGAGACGCCGCAGATTAACTGCGGCGTGAAGTGATCCGAGGTGAACAAGGTAAACGACATGGCGGAACGCCTCAACGGCAAAAACGTCTTTCAGTTCTCCGTTTATCAATGCGATTCTTTACATCGGACATTTTCCGGATATGATCGGCGTTAAGGGGGCGTGAGAATGCTCTTTCATGTCTTCCGGAGCGCTTTTCCTCCTGCGCCCTGCCGTGCAAGGGTCTTAACAGGCTCTTCCGGTTTCAGATGCCGCCCGAGCCGCATATGCGATGATGCAAATAATGCTCTGCGGCAGATCAATCTGCGAAAATCGCATCATGCGGACACTGCGGAATTACAGTTTTCATGGCCGGCAGGAAAGACGACAGAGCGGCCCCTCCCCGCCCCCTTCCTCTTTATATGGAGATGCTACATGGATTTTGCAGAAATAATTACCACCCTGAACGATGCCATGGGAACAGACCTGGAAGATCTGGACGGAGTGCTCATGTTCGAGCTTGACGGCTGCGAAACCGTATTTCAGACTGCCGGAGACAAGTTCATCATGACTGCCGATCTGGGGCTGTGCCTGGAGGTTTTTCTGGATCGTCTGACCTCAGAATGCCTGAAAGACAATTACATGTTTGCCGGCGTCCGGGGATCCTCCCTGGCCCTGAATCCCGAAAACGGACACCTGTTCCTGCAGCGTTGCGACTGGCTGGATCGCCTCACCCGGGAAAAGCTTATTGACACCATGGATCGCTTCTCCGAGGCTGTCATGAAGTATGCCGGAATTATCAGAAGCATCCAGGAAAATCAGGAATACCCTGAGGACTCATCAGCGGAGCCATCGCCGTCATTCGCAGGTTCTGGCAGCAGAACTGATGATCTGCTGTCTCCGGCAAACTTAATGGTATAGCCGGAAAACCGATAATTCCTGAAATTTGCAGCCGGGCGCCCTGACGCCCGTTCGCCTGAAGGAGTTTGTGTTTTCTTTCAGACAATTTTCAGAAACGCAATAAACGCAATGCAATAAACGCAATGTCTGACAATTCGCTGCCGGCTGAACCGGACGAGGCAAACTCCGGAGTCTTTGCGATTTCAAAACGGGAAAAGCCGCCCCCGGACGCAGTCACGAACTCAGGAAAGGAAAGCATTCCGGATGCTCTGATGTCTCCCCTGCCATTATGGTTTAACCGCCTCAGGCCTCCCGAAATCTGAGATTTGTAACCGAACGGGCAGTCAGACGATGTCCTGAAAGATAGCTGTTTTCAAACAATCATGATATCTGGCAGTTCCTCCTCCGGAAATGGCAGATAACACTAAAAAGGTGCGCAAAATGACCGATCTTACCCTCAGAGACTTTAATAAAATAGCCACCGGCACCTACAATGCCGGAATTGTTGACATTGCCATGGACAGGCGCGGCAATGCCTCTCTCATCAAGCTTAACAATCACGTGCACCGGACCAGCAAGAACAACGTGGTGCTGTCTCAGGCAAAAATCTGCGACATTAAGGAAAAATTCATTTCCGCTTTGTCTAGCAGCGGCGTATCTCCGGAAAACATCAAAAAGATCAGAAGCGAGCTCGGCATTCCCGAGACCCTGTCCTACGATAAGAATAACAAGATTGATAACTTTGATACCAAAGCGCGCTTCCTGCCCCTTACCAGAAATGCCATTCGCAGCATCATTGACAGATACGCCACCAACACCATCAATGCCCGAAACCTCAGCAAAAAGGAAATGCGGGATATCATCAGCACCAGAAGCATGAGCGCCGGCAATGTGGAAAGGCGGCAAAAAGTAAACAACGCCTTTCTTAACAGCCATTTCAGCGAGGCCAGGATGCAGTCATCTGTAAATGCCCTCAGCATTCTGTCGCTTTCCGGCTCCTGCCTCACCAAAGCCATTGAAGACATCACGGACAGCTTAGGCGGACACGGCTCCGATTACGACCGGCTGAACAGCAAAACCAGACTCTGCAACCAGTTCACGGACATGTGCAAGGAAGCTCTGAAACTCCTTCCGGCCGGAGCAAAAGAATCCAAAACCTTCATGCTCTGCGATGAGAAAGTCAAGCTGGTGAAGGATGATAACGGCATGATATTTGCTCACGTGGGCAATAAGCCGCCTCTCAAGGTAAAGCTGAATATGGATGCCGACACCCTGATGCGCCGGATGATCAGTACCGCCGTGAATGAAAACCAGACTCTGGAAAAAAGCAATCTTTCCAGTCTGATGACGCATGTCTACGAAAGCGAGCTCAACGACCTTATGTCGGCGAATGAACGCTCCAGCCTGAGCCGCGACTTTGCCATCAAGGTATGCGAAAAGATTTCCTGGCAGGAATTCGGCGAGGATGTCACCAAATCCGGCAAGTTTAATACCGAGTTTCTGATGGATGTGGCCGACAGAGCGCTCAAAGGCGATATTGTCTCCATAGAACAGATGGAAAAGCATCTTGAAAAGCTGGCCAGAGATAATTCCACACTTTCAGACGACATGAAGGCGATGCTGAAGGATGTTGCTGATATTCCTATGGTCAAAAAGAACAGTAATGAAGAATTTTCCGTCAGCGCTCCGATTGCGGAAGATCTTGGCAAGATGGCGAATCTCCTGATACAGGCTGATGCGCCGCAGTTAATAAAGAATGCTCCGGTAAACTCTCAGAACAGCGTCGCTCCGGGGAACAATGTCGCCGGCCCTGAGAATGACATTGCCGTTCCCGGGAACGATATTGCCGAACCGAAGCCTTCCGCCGCTGACATCAAGAATTTCGTGGCCGACCTGGTGTTCTCCGATGACACCATGGTAGCGGAAGCTATTGACTCGAAACCGGACGCCGCCCTCCGCAAAATGCTTTCCTCTCCCGAAAAGATCGCCTCCTTTGCCGCCATCATGAAGGATGAAAACGCCCTGAACGGCGCCGCGGACGATGAAATCACCGGCATTCTTAAACAAAGCTTTGCCGCCATAAGAACCATTATCAAGACAAACTACGAAAAGACCACCGGAAAAAGCTTCGCCGAGGCCGCAGGCAAGCCCGGATTCCAGAATGAGCTTAAGGCCTTTATTCAGGATGGCGCCAGGCTGCCCGCCACGGAAATTGCAAAATTCAACCGCATCATTAACGGTATCGCCAGTAACGGCTGCAATCATATTCAGAGCTTTATTAACACTGTTTTCAAAATCAGCGCCGACAATAAGCAGAATGAACTGGGAGGTCTGTCCTCTGATCCTTATAAAAACAAATCCGCCGAGGATATCAAGGCCGAACTTGACGGCAAAACCCTGAAGGATATTATGAACGAGTCCGCCACTGATTCCTCCTCCCCGGGGCAGATCGGTCTCTTCAAGCAGGTGCTCAGCGAATACTTCACTAAAATGTCCATCGCCGAAAAGAAGTCGGCCTTCGCCGCCGCCCTGCGCTATGCCGGCACCTTTGAACTTAAAAACGCCGAAGGCAATCCCCTGCAGGATCCCGAACAAATCGCCAGCGCCAAAAAGGCCGCTGCCAGCAAATTCGCCGGGGCCATTCTGAAGGGCACCAGTCCCCTGATGCAGAAAATGCTGCAGGGCATTCCCCGCTCCGTGGTGGGCGACTTCGCCGAAGCCCTGGACGACATGAAATCCCGGCTGGCTCCCATTCCCCGGAAGATCGTGCAGGCTCATCTCATGAGCATCATTAAGGCGTCCCAGGACACAGACAACAAGATCCAGGATATCACCCTGGTGAAATCCCTGGGCGCGGCATCCGTGGGAGAAGCCTTCCTGTGTCATTTTAAATATACCGACAAGGACGGCAATCAGAAGTCCAAGGACTTCGTCGTGAAGATCATGCGGCACGATGCCGAGGAACGGGTTAAAAAGGAAGCCGAGATCTTCACCGAAGCCGCCAAAAAGCTCGGCGCCGGCATGGCTAAAACCTGGCAGGGACAGCTGGATCAGTACATGAAGGAATTTGATTTCCGGAACGAAGCCAGAAACGTCAAGGAAGGCGAAAAGATCTACAGCATCAGCGGCAATAAGGAGCACCCTTCCTTTGCCATTGGCTCCCGGGTGGACAGCATGAAGGTTGCCGATAATCTGGTGCCCGTTTCCAAGAATGTCATGGTGGTAACCCAGGCCCCGGGGGACACCATGGATTCCAAACTGAAAGAAATCACCGGCACCCTCCAGACTCTGGTAAAGGGGATGTACAAAACAGATCCCGCCACCGGCAAGCTGCTCTGGAACAACAAGGAACCCGTCATGCGGGATGACATCAAGACCACAGCTCCTCTGGGAACCTACGGATACCTGACCAACTGCGTGGACAATCTGGAAAAAATAAGCATGAATATGACTCAGGCAGCCAAGGTGTGGTTTTCCGAAGCCTTCCTGCAGAGCGGCAAGTTTCACGGAGACTTCCACGCCGGCAATATCATGACAAATCCTGATAAAGCCACCTTTATCGACTTCGGAAACTTTTTCGAATTCCAGAAGCATCCCGAGGCTGATAAGGACGGGAAGCCTGTTTTTGAGACCGTTGAGGTAACGCAGCCGAACGGCGAAAAGGTCACCGAACAGCGCCAGAAAATGGTGGATGAACGGGTGGAAATGCTGCGGATGATCATGGGATCAACCCTCCGGAAGCCGCAGTTCTTTATTGAAGGCTTTGAAAGACTCCTGCCCAAAGACGGCCGGAATGCGCTGGAACAAAACCGCAGCAAGGTTACCGCCATTGTGGAATCCATTATGGCCAAGGGCGATTTGACAAATGACGTGGCCACCCGCATGCAGGCATCTCTTGCGGAGCTTCAGAAGCTGGGGCTGGAAATGCCGCCCCAGATAAACTGCTTCATTCAGTCCCTGGTAAGACTGCAGAACACCATGGCTGAAATGAACACCATCATAAATCAGACCAGAAAGCTGGTGGATAAGTCCCTGACCTTAACAGCTCCCCCGCCTGCCGAGCCCCGGGACGATCTGGATGTGCTGGGCAAATTCAGGGACATCTTCCTGGATCCTAAAAACAAGGAAAAGGTTAAAGGCACGCCCAAATTCATCCTTGAACTTAAGAAGCTCTGCGGCAGAAATGGTGGCATCGCAGTGCCCTATGAACCCGAAGGAGAATACACGGAGAATGTCAGGAACAGACTTAACAGATCTCAGGATCCCATAAAAACCGCAGAGGATCTCACGGAAATGCTCCGGAATAATTTCAGTCTGGGATCCGGACTGGAGTGGGATGATAACATGAACATCAATTTGACCCAGTACATTACGGATCTCAAAACCGCATACAACAAGACGCAGATACCGGAAGAGAAAGCTGCGGCTCTCGAACAGTTCGTGACTGACTTCTCCCATGCCACCGGCGGCGCCCTGATGCAGATGGAGATGCTGCACTATGCTGTGCAGAACATGGGAAACAAGGATTTCGAGCCCCAAAGCCTGGCCGGCGTCATTATGAGCACGCTGTTCAGCGCCCAGGATGCGGTAACGCAGATGATCGTCAAAAATTTCGGCACTGCGGATATCTTCACCGGACTGCACAGCATCGGCGTTGATGATCTGGGGATGAACACGTTTACGGCCTTGCTGCCCAACAAAGTGGTGGATAAGCTGATTGACAAGGCCAATGACATGGATTCCGATGCCGTATTCCAGGCGGATATCGGTATTTAGGCCGCAGGGTTCCGTGAGCCTGATTGAGAGGGGGATGCGCCAGGGCCGGAGAAATACCGGCTTTGGCGCCGTTCCGTTTTTTATGAAAGACTAACATGCATTTTAAGGTTAACTCATGAGCTTCAGTGAACTTATGGCGTCCTTTGCCGCCAAAACGGGAATTGAAACCGACGGCTCCCGGGGCGGCGCCGCTTTCAGATACGAGGATCTTATTATTCTCCTGCAGGAGGCCGGGGATCTTCTGCTGCTGAGAACGGATCTGGGCTTTATCGATCAGGATGCCGAAAAGCCCCTGCTCCGGGAGGCTCTCAAAGCAAATTTTGCCGGTCAGGGAGCCGGAGGAGCCATCTTCGCCCTGAATCCCGCAGACAATCATCTCCACCTTCAGCGCTATGACCGCATCAGGGATCTGGATGCCGCGGGGCTGGAGGTTCTTCTCCGGAACTTTGCCGAAACCGCCATGTCCTGGACAGACATTATTGACGACTTCCGGGCCGCGTTTTCAGATTCAGCAGAAAACCCCGCGGACGAGGATGACTTATAACGGGAGAAAACCGGGAATCAGCCCTCAGAGGGAATCAGCCCTCAGTGGGAATCAGCGCCGGAAGCGGGAATCTCCTCGGACTCCGGGGTTCCGCCCTCCTCCGTCCGGGCAATTTCCTCATGGATCTCCCGCATCGCTTCCATAAACCCCGGCGTCAGAAAATGCCGGGTATCGCATGCCCACTCCCGGCCGTTATCCCAGCGAAAAGCATAGTAACGGTTTTCCTTATCGAGAATCAGAAACGGAATGCGGGGCGAACAGCTGAGAAGCCGGCAGACTCTTTTATCAAAGATCTGCTGAATCCGGGCAAGACAGGGGCCGCCCCGGCCGGCCGCGGCAATAACGGAAGAACACCGGGAGGAGACTCCCGGCCCGGTTTCCTCTCTTCTGATAATGACTGCGCCAGTGTCTGTTTCCGTCACGGTAATCACGCCATGCCGGCCGGTCATGCCCCCGCCCCAGGATTCCCGGAAGAACACCAGGCGGGGTTTTTGAAAAAAGCGGCTTTTCCTGAAAAGGCATTTCAGCTTCTCAGGAAAGCCGGAACCCTGTCCGGACGAAGCCTCCTTCGTCATCAGGGGGCCTTGTCTTCTGAAAGGGGCGCGTTTTTTTCAGGGGCCTTCTCCTCCGGGGGACGGCAGTAATTCTCTTCATTGCAGATGACCTCGTCCCGGATAACTTTGCCATGAGCCAGCCCTTCCTCCATGATGCCGGTTATTTTTTTCATGGCGCTGCGGAAGCTCCGGGGGAGGGATCGCCCGGAATCGGTTGACCAGAACGTGCCATTTGAGCACTGAATATCATATCTTGAGGTGGGCGCATCCAGCGCCTGAATCTCCGGATAGGGAGCATCGCTGAGCCGAAAATCCACCTCCTTCCGGATAATCTCCTCAATGCGGCGGAGACAGGAGATGTCAGCTTCATAAATCTTTATCTCCTGAGGGGCGCTGTGCCACTCCCGAACCTCCCGGGTGATTCTGGCCGCGCCCTCCGGAGTCTTTGCGATTTCAAAGCGGAAAATACCTCCCCGCATGCCGCCCCCGGTCACCTCTCTCAGACTGATTATTTCATTTCCGGGGGGACAGAAGGCCGGTTTTCCGAAAGCGCTTTTGAAGGCCCGGTGAACAATCCGAAAGGCTCCGGCATGAACCTCGTAAAAGGAAGAGAGGGCATTATCTCCGGAAGAAGCGGCAGCGCCTGCCCCCGGAAGCAGCAGCGCCAAAGCCGCCAGAATTATGCATCCTCTGCCCGTTCTCGTCATGTTTGCCATCCCGTTTTTACCTCTGTTTTACGCCGCAGAAGACCTGAAGCTTACTGTCTGTTGTAGTAATTAATGCCGTCATGAGGGCGGAAATAGGTGCGGATATAGCCGTCACCGGAAACCACCACAAAATCGTTGCCGGATTCCAGAAAATAGACATCATCACCGTCATCACGCTGCTTCTTATGCAGGGAATTCGGGTTCTCCGCCACCTCTCCGGCCGCCTGTTCATACGCGGCGGGAGACGTAAAGCCCATCTCACGGCCGTGCTTGTCATAATGCTGCCCCAGAAGCTTTTCATTCCGGAAACGGAGATGCGACGTTTTATGCTGAGCTGCCGATGCCTGCCTGGAGTCAGCACTCTCAGCTTGCCTGACGTAATCCAGAGCGTTCATGCTGTCAGCGGGAGAATGGAACCCCCACCATACAGCGACGATAATGGCTCCAATAATGAGATAAATGCGATAGAGATACTTTCGCCAGCGATTGATAATCTTTTCCATATGATGACTGACCGTCCGTAAGTGGCGCTGCTTCTGCCCGCCTTCTGCCGGGAATTTTAGCATGAACCCGGGGTAACGCATGAGAGCCTTATCCCACTCCAAGCCGGATTCCTCTTCCTTGCCTAATGCTGTTTCACGCTCCGGCTCTGAAGCCAGGCCGCAACGCCTCCCGCATCATAAAATGCCCTGGCAAAGCTTGCGACAGCCTGACTTTTGGCATATGGTAACAAAAGATTTTGTCCGATTTCGCAGATCCGGGCCCAGGAAGGAGGCTCCCTGACTGACGTGATTTTCGGCAGATCCCGCACCCGCTAACAACCGATACTTTCAGAAAACAAGGAACTCCTATGGCTATCCCCCTTCGCAGCAGCGCGGCCTTTTTGGCCTTTGTCATTTCCGCATCCGCTCTGGCAGCTCCCTCCGCCTGGCAGGGCGGTTTCGGCCAGGGCTGGCAGGAATACAGCGTTTCCAATGGAAAGGTTAATTTCAGGATCGCCTGCAACGAAGCATTTAACGAAACCTCCGAGCACAGCATTGAGGTTACGGTGAATGAGACGGATCTTTTTGCTCAGAAGGATAACAGGCTCGCCATTGTCATTAACGGGAAGTCCTATGCCTTTAACCGGGGAGCTAACGAATACGGCTTCCCCAATGTGATAACGTCAAACCGCAATGACGCTGATAACTGGAAGGAGTTTATCGCCGCAGTCTCCCGGGCCTCCCGGATAGAGTTCTATTACGACGGCAAAAAGGCCGCTGAAATCAAACCTGAAAAGAGCAGCCTGAAGGAGCTCAAATTCATGGAGGAATCCTGCAAGCCCCTTAGCGATAAAAGCGACAACTGAAAACACGGCACTGCTCTTTAATCCCCGGGGCGGGTTTTACCTTCCCCGGGATTCCTCCTTCGGGCCTCACTGCTCCTGATTTACGGGCTTTGCTCCCGAAAGCCGCGGCGGTACAGAAGGCGCGGGCCGTACACTGCGCTGCCTCCGGGGAGCGTCAGGATCTCCGGAATATTTACCGGAAGAACCCCCGTAAACTCCCCTTCCCCGAAAATCTTCCCGAGAGCGGCTCTGAAATTGGCGTTTCCGGCTGCTCTTTCTGTTCCGGCAGGGCCGGCGGTCTCCGGCGGGATATCAAGCCCGGCTCCCATATAGGAAAGCACCACGGCATCAGCCTCGGGATAAAACGCCGCGTCATAGGGAAGATTCCCGGAAACAAGCGCAAATCGGCCGCCGCCGGCATGGACATCATTGATTGCCCGGGAAAGAGCCTGATATGAGTCATTGCCGGCCCCCGGGAGTTCCTTCCCGCTTAGGTGCGAATACCCGATAACCGCATCAGCCCGGAGAATCTCTTCCCGCATTTCCGGAGTGTAATGAAGCTGACTGTCATTGCCGCTGTTACCTTTGTTCCCGTTATTCCCGCCGCCCCCGTTTTCCGGAGCGAGATAATAAAACGCGGTTACCCGGGTTTCCGGACTCAGGATGCCCCTGGCCCGGAGATCCTTTATGGCATAATCCGCCGCGGGAAGCTCCTCCTCTTTCCGCATCAGGATAACCGCGGATTTCGCGTCCGAGGTCAGGGGGAGCATGCCGTCCCGGTTTTTAATCAGGGTTATAGCCTCCCCGGCCATGCGGCGTTCCAGTTCATGGTGTTCCCGGGAACCCGGCCCGGCAGACTCCGGAAACACCTCCTCCGCCAGGGGGAGGTAGGGCCGGCCGGATCCGGGATTACGGATATCGAAAATGCCGTATTTCACCTTAAGTCTCAGAATGCGGCGGACGCTTTCGTTAATGCGCTCCTCCGGAATATAGTCTTCGGAAACCAGGCGGGCGATTCCCGCAATATACTCATCATAGAACACGCCGTCCTCCCGGTTCCGGAGATCCTGCGGGAGGAGCAGCATGTCCGTTCCGGCGTTAATAACCTTTTCGGCAAGGTTGATGCGGTATTCCAGTGATTCCGGCTCTCCCGGCACCAGCCCGGTCATAAGCACCGCCTCCATTTCCAGAGCGTCGGAAAGCACTACGCCGTCAAAGCCCAGATCCTGCCGAAGGAGCTCCCCGATTAAGACCGCGGACATGGTGGCGGGATAGTAGCCCCGGGTAACCCCGTCCCCGTAAACCTGAAGCTCATCGGCCTCCGGACAGGCGATATGGGCGGTCATGATCATTTCCGCCCCGTTTTGCGTCGCCTCCCGGAACGGCAAAAGCTCGGCATTCATGAGTTTCTCCCGGGATCCGTAGACGGCAGGCAGGCTGCGGTGGCTGTCCGTAACCGTATCGCCATGGCCGGGATAGTGCTTGAAGACCGGGATAATCCCCTGCTCCATAAGTCCCCGGGCGTAGGCAGAACCCAGAAGGCCCACCGTTTCCGCGTCGTCGGAAAATGATCGCGCCCCGATAACCGGATTGGCGGGATTGCTGCTTACGTCGACCACGGGAGCGAGATTCACATTAAAGCCCAGCGAGCGCAGCTCCTCCCCGATAACCGATCCGGTGAGGTAGGCGTTTTCGGGAGCATTAGGAGTAGCCCCCGCCGCCATGCTGCCGGTCATGCGGGTGCCCTGGCGGAGCCGCGATACCCGGCCGCCCTCTTCGTCCACGGCCAGAAAATAGGGAATGCGGAGAGTTCGCCCCGGAGTTTGGGCGGGGATGTCCCGGAGATCTGAAAGGAGCTCCGCGGTCTCGGCATTGTCTTTGAGATTGATGCCAAAAAGAATGATGCCGCCGTAGGCATGAGCTGACAGAATATCCCGGAGCTCCGGAACCTTTTCGAGATCGGTTACCGGCTCTTTGTTCCAGGTTCTCATGGCCGGAATGATCATCTGGGAGATTTTGTCATCCAAGGACATTCCGGAAATGACATGGCCGATACGGCGCTCGGTGTCCGGATCCAGAGCATATCCTCCCGAGGCCGCGCTTAAGCTGCGTTCCGGAGCCGGGATTCCGGGCCACATTATCAGCGCCGCCATTATGAGAGCTTTTAAGACTGCTCTGCCCGCCATTTTTCTTCTCCCGCATCTGCCCTGCCGCTAACTGCGAAATTATAAAACCGGAATACCGCCCCGCCATGCTCCGGGCTTCCGAATCGTGACAGGAGATCCCCTGCCGCCTGTCAGATTCCGGACATAAAGAAGCCGCGGCAGATTAAGAGGAAACCGGCCGCGGCTTTGGAAAGAAATGACGGATTAAGGAGTTAAGGTCAGGCCGGAGCCTGTTCCTTCTGATTCCGCTCATCCTGATTCTTTAATTTCTTCATCCTCAGGTTCTTGAAGTAATCTTTTGTATCGCTCCAGATCACCTTTCTCAGCATAATGAGAGCAATCAGGTTCGGGAAGGCCATAAGGCCGTTGGCAATATCGGAAATCGTCCAGACCGTGTTTATAGCCGTCTTCTGAGTGGCATCAGCCATATCCACAAAGAGCACAATGAGGATATAGGAGGCTACGAACAGAATGTAGATGATCTTGAAGGGAGTAATAGCCCGGGCCCCGAAAAGATAGATCACGCATCTGCTGGCATAAAAGTTCCAGCCGATGATGGTGGTCATGGCAAAAAGGAGCAGACTGATGTTGATAATGTATAGTCCGGCAGCGGATCCCAGGGCGCTGGAGAAGGCCAGAGTGGTCATAGCCACGCCGGTTACGTCCGAGCACCAGGCTCCGGTGAGCACCAGGGTAAGACCGGTGAGCATGCAGATTATCATGGTGTCCAGGAAGGTTCCGGTCATGGAGATAAGACCCTGCTCCACCGGGGAATTGGTCTTGGCGGAAGCGGCCGCTATCGGAGCCGAACCGAGACCGGCCTCGTTGGAAAATATGCCCCGGGCCACGCCCTTCTGGATGGCCATAAGCACAGTGGCGCCGGCAAAGCCGCCCACGGCGGAGGTGGTGGTAAAGGCCGATTCCACAATGAGCTTAAGAGCATCCGGCACCGCGGAGATATTGAGGCATACCACGATAAGGCAGCAAACGATATACACCATGGCCATCAGCGGCACTACGGTTCTGGAGGTGTTGGCGATGTATTTAAGACCGCCGTAGATAATCCAGCCCACCACCAGGGTAACGCCGATGGAGCTGTACAGTCTGTCTACTCCCAGCTGAGCTCCGGCTTCCACGATGGAATTAATCTGCGCATAGGTGCCGATGCCCAGGCAGCCGGCCATAATCCCGAAAACCGCAAACATGAAAGCCAGAACCTTGGCCAGTACCGGATAATTACGGCCGATGCCGTTTTTAATATAGAACATGGGGCCGCCCACATACCTGCCGCGGGCGTCGGTTTCCCGGAAATGCACTGCGAGAAGGCATTCGGCATACTTGGTGGCCATGCCGAAAAATGCGGCTGCGAACATCCAGAACAGAGCGCCGGGACCGCCGATGCTGACAGCGGTGGCCACGCCCACAATGTTGCCGGTGCCGATGGTGGCAGCCAGCGCAGTGCAGAGGGCGGCAAAGCTGGTGAGATCGCCCTTCTTGCTCTGGGATTCCTTATGGGGGGTAAACACCATTTTGGCAGCCAGAGGCAGACGGGAAACCTGCAGACATCTAAGAGAAAATGTCAGAAAAATGCCCACTCCCAGAAGGAGTATCAGAAGCGGCGGTCCCCAGACCAGATCATCAAACCAGTCAAGACCGCTCGCAATGGCGTTAATTATTTCTTTCATGGGTAAAACAGTTAATTAAAGAGGGTTAAGTACAAAAAATGACCTATTATACAAAAATCCGGAGACGTCGGAGCAGATCGCAGAAAAATGAGAAGAAAAACTGATAGCGGCTGCCAAATATGCTGCCGCCGCCGGGAATCAGTGCGAGATAGCCTGTTCTGCTCTTCTCTGGTATCTCTCATTACAGTGGGAGGCAGGGGGTTCAAAAACGAGCACGAAACTTGCCGCCGCAAAACAGCCCCTAAATTCCCTGAAACTTGACCTGATTCTCAGTCGTTTAAAATCAACCTCATTTCTACTTGCAAAAAAAAAATAATGCTAAGTTGAATAATAAAAACTATTCATGATGTGCAGAAGCTGTATTATTTGCAAGGAAGCCCCTATGACTGATGAATTTTTGACCGACCTGACGAATGACACTGCCCCCATTAACCAGGAAGCTGACTCCCCTTCTGACAATACTTTCAGCAACACCGCCGTTAACACTGCCAACGATACCTTTGCGGAGGAACACAATAAAGAGGCATTCGATCTCCTGCTCAAAAAAATCCGGGAATCCGTCATCACCAAAAGGGATTACGGCACCAAGTTTGAAACTCTGGTCAGAAGCTGGCTCACCCGGGATGAAGCGTACCGGGATTTCTTCAGCAAGGTTATGACCTATGCGGACTGGGCCCGGGAGCATCCCGATCTGACCGTAAACGCCCGAGATATTGGCATTGACCTTGTGGGCGTCAATGCTGAAGACCCCAATACCTATACGGCCATTCAGTGCAAGATGTACGAGGAAAAGCATACCGTCAGCAAAAAAGAAATTGATTCCTTTATCTCCAACTCAGACAAAACCTTTTTCACCAGAAGGCTTATTGTGGCCACCAATAACAATTGGAGCGAAAACCTCCTGAACAGCCTCAAGGGAAAGGAGATTCCTGTTACAGTAATCAAACGAAGCGACCTTGAAAGCTCCAACGTTGACTGGAGCGCTTACCTTCAGGGCAAGGAGGAGAATATCCGGAAAAGGCAGCTCCGGGACTATCAGAGGAGGGTGATCGACCAAATCGTCACCGGCTTTAAAACAGTGAACCGCGGCAAGCTTATTATGGCCTGCGGCACCGGCAAAACCTTTACCAGCATGAAGCTTACGGAGGAGTATGTGGGAGCCGGAGGGTTCGTGCTATTTCTGGTGCCCTCCCTGGCCCTGCTGTCCCAGACTCTCGCCGACTGGAAAAGACAGTGTTCCTTTCATATTAGTGCCTTTGCGGTCTGTTCCGACAGCACCACCGGAAAATCCAATCCCCTGGAACTGGACGACCTGATATCGTTGGATCAGCTGTCCTACCCGGCTACCACTGATGCGAAATCCCTGACGGCAAAGATCAAAGAAGCCCTCCTGAAAACGCGGGATCTCACGGTTATATTCTCGACCTACCAGTCCATCGATGTGCTTCATGAAGCGCAGTTCAGCTTCGGCAATGACTCCATCCCGGAATTCGATCTCATTATCTGCGATGAAGCGCACCGCACTGCCGGAGGCTATGCTGTTTCCGATGATTACAGTCGGGAGGAAAGCCTGTTTCTGAGAGTCCATAACGATTCCTTCATCAAGGGCCGGAAACGTCTTTACATGACTGCCACCCCCCGGGTTTACGGAACCGTTGCCAAGGATCAGGCCAGTTCCGGAGATGCGGTTATCTACTCCATGGATGACGAAAAGGTATTTGGCCCTGATCTTGCCACGGTAACCTTCAGCGAAGCCATTTCCATGAACTGTCTCGTTGACTACAAGGTTATCGTCCTGACTCTGGATGAATCCCTGCTGGAGAAGGACTATTCCTTCCTGTCATCCGATGAAATGTCTGCGGTGAATATCAGCAATGCCGCCAAAATTATCGGCTCCTACCGGGCTCTGGCAAAGCTGGATATCAGGAAAGAAGACGGCGACGAAAATGACAATGCCGTTCCCGCCTCAAAGCATATGAAGAGAGCCGTGGGCTTTGCCCGGGTTATAGAGACGTCCCCTGATAACAATGAACGTCCGGCGGCCAGGCAGTACGCTGACTGGTTCGGCCGGGTAGTGGAAAAATATCAGGAAAAAGAAAGGGCTTTTCTCAAAAAACGCTTCGGTCAAAACTGGAACGACTCAGCCTACAACGAAGCGCACCAGCTGAAATTCGAAACCAAATATATTTACGGAGCCATGCCGGCCACCCAGAAGGATGACCTTTTAAGCTGGCTCCGGGAGGAACCTGCGGAGAACATCTGCAAAATTCTGTTTAACGTCCGCTGTCTCTCCGAAGGGGTTGATGTGCCGTCTCTGGATGCCGTGATCTTCCTGTCTCCCCGGAAATCCCCGGTAGATGTGGTACAGACCGTAGGACGGGTGATGCGCATATCTCCGGGCAAGAAAAGAGGCTATGTCATTCTTCCGGTCGTGCTGCCCACCGGAGCCTCTCCCGATCTTCTGCTGAACAAAAACAAGGAATTTGAAGTGGTATGGCAGGTGCTGAATGCGCTTAAATCCATCGATTCTGCCTTTGCCCGGGTTATTGACGGCGAAACCGGCAAAATCAACAGCAAGCATATCGAGGTGATCTCCATAACCGACAAGAAGTTCTCCAAAACCAGGGGAGCTTCCGGAGAAACTCTCCCTTCCGGCAAAAAAACAAAGGGCGCGAAGGAGAGCGAAACCAAAGCCGACACCATGTTTGATCTCTTCGCGGAGCAGTACCGCAATGCTGTGGTGGAAGAATCTCTGAAGACCCTCATTGTCAAGAGAGTGGGAAATCGCCGGGAATGGGAGGACTGGGCTGAGGATGTGGCCGAGATCTGCAAAACCCAGATAAACCACATTAAGGACATCGTCAAGGAAAGTCCGGAATCCCGGAAAGCTCTGGAGGAATTCCGCGATGAAATAAAGACCACCTTAAACGGGCAGATTTCCGAAGATGCAGTGATCGAAATGATCGGGCAGCATATCGTAATCAAGCCAGTCCTCGCGGCCATCTTCAAGGAATATCCCTTTGCGGAACAGAACCCCATTTCCAAGGCCATGTCCGAAATGCTGTCCAAACTCGACAGGGACGGCATGAACCGCTGCACCTCTCTTCTGGAGCCCTTCTACAAGAATGTCAGCCTGCGCATGAGCGCCGCTCAGGATTCCGTAACCAGGCAGACCATTATTAAGGACATTTTCAACAGGTTCTTCCAAAAGGCCTTCCCCAAGCTCCGGGACAAGCTGGGGATTATCTACACTCCGGTGGAGGTGGTGGACTTCATAAACCGGTCTGTGGCGGACCTCCTTAAGAAAGAATTTAACCAGTCTGTCGGCGCTCACGGCATTCACGTTCTGGATCCCTTCACCGGCACCGGAACCTTCATAGTCCGCATGATGGAAAGCGGGCTCATTCCGAAAGATCAGCTGAAATACAAGTACGAGAACGATCTTCATGCCAACGAAATTGTTCCTCTGGCTTACTACATCGCCTCCATGAATGTTGAAACCGCCTACCACAATCTTGTTGACGACAAGGATTACCGCCCCAACAATGTCACGGTCTGGACTGACACCTTTGCCAGCAACGGCAAGGCGAATCTCATTACCGCCCTCCCGGAAAACAACGATAACCTCTGCCGGGAAAACAATGCCGAAATCCGGATCATTGTGGGGAATCCTCCTTACTCCGTGGGCCAGGAATCTCAGAATGACAATAATGCCAATGAGCATTATGAGGCTCTGGATAAAAGGCTTAAGGAGACCTATGTGGCCAGGACTGATGCTACTCTGAAAGGAAAGCTCTTCGACTCCTACATCCGAGCCTACCGCTGGGCAGCAGACAGGATAGGCAAGTCCGGCATTATCGGATTCGTTACCAATGCCGGCTGGCTGGAAACAGCCAGTGCTGACGGCATGCGGAAATGCATGGCGGAAGAGTTCAGTTCTATCTACATCTACCACTTGAAAGGAAATCAAAGAACATCAGGGGAACGCTCCCGGCAGGAAGGCGGGAAAATATTCGGGGAAGGCAGCCGAGCTCCTATAGCTATCGTATTCCTGATTAAAAATCCTCAGGCTCAGGAAAAGGGAAAGATCTACTTCCACACCGTAGCAGACTATCTGACGAGAGAAGAAAAGCTTAAGGAGGTTTCGAACTATGCTTCCGTATCCAAGATGGAATGGGAAGAGATCGTACCAGATAAGCACGGGGACTGGCTGAATTTTAAAGATGACAGCTTTGAGCAATATATCTCTCTTTACGATAAGAAAAAGAAGGGGAAACAGAGGCAGAATGCGATTTTTAATGATTACGTTGTAGGGATTCTATCAGGCAGAGATCCAGTGGTATACAACTCTGACAAAAACGAGCTTCATAACAGTTTAAGAAGAACCGTTCAGGCCTGGAATAATGCCGTAGCAGAGGTGAAATCCGGCACTGCCATTGATTCGGCCATTACAAAGTCAGGAGAAGAAATATCATGGACCGACGGAAGCAAAAAGAAATTCCATAAGCTGCAACAGTTAAGCTGGCTCCCGAAAAACATCATTACCACTCTGTACCGGCCATTTTTTAAGCAGTACCTTTACTACGAGAAGAATTCCTGTTTTATTGAAAGACCTAGCAGATGGCAGAATGTTTTCCCATCAGACAACAGCAAGAATTTGGTCATTTCAGTTACCGGCGTAGGTAATAAGAATTTTTCATGTCTTATGACTAACTGCATCATGGATCTCAATTCTATGGAGGCTGGAGCACAATGTTTCCCCCGCTACCTGTACGTCTCGGATAATTTCGGAACCGAAAAGACCGATGCCATCTCCGATTTTGGTCTCCGACATTTTCAGGAAGCATACGGCAGCGCTGGTGCCGGAATCACCAAGGACGATGTATTCTACTATGTCTACGGGATACTGCACTCTCCGGACTACCTCGCTCGGTATGCCAATAACCTTGCCAAGGAACTGCCCCGCATCCCCCGAGTAGCGTCTTACCAGGATTTCAGGGCCTTTGCCGATGCCGGAAGAAAGCTGGCGGATCTGCATGTGAATTACGAAAAACAGCCCGAATACCCCGGTGTCACCATCACCGGAGAAGACTCCCGGAACTACACGGTCACCAAAATGCAATGGGCCAAAATCCCCGGCAAAAAAGGCAATGACGCCAATGATAAAACTAAGCTCCTCTTCAATTCCGCCATTACAGTTTCCAATATCCCCTTGGAGGCACAGGAATATGCGGTGAACCGAAAGTCCGCTCTGGACTGGGTTGTGGAAAAAGCCGGAGTGTCTGTGGATAAGAAAACGGGGATTGTTAACGACTTCAACAAATTCGCTGAAGCCCCCAGATACCCGCTGGCGCTCTTTCTTAAGGTCATTACCGTCAGCATGGAAACCGTGAAAATCGTTAAGGCTCTCCCGCCGTTGAAGATTCATCCTCTTGATGAGAAATAACGGCTTATCTTACGGGAGAAGGCTGGTGTCTCTCTCCCGTTTTTCAATGGCATGGTGGTATCAGACGTTGTCCGGACAATCCCCTAACACTGCCCGAACCCAAGCAGTCGTACTGCCATAACAACGGAGTTCAAAGATGAATTTAAATAACATCAACGTCAACAAATATCCGCTGTCCCAGATTTTTGATCCTGATACCCGGCATATTTTTGAAATACCGAAGTACCAGCGGGCTTACACCTGGGGCAAAAATAACTGGGAACAGCTTTTCGATGACCTTGTTGAAAATGATTTAGGATATTTCCTTGGTTCCATCATCTGCATTGACACTGCAACCGATGCCATTAACGCTCCTAAATTTGAGGTCGTGGACGGCCAGCAGCGGCTCACCACCCTGAGTTTATTCCTCGCAGCACTGTATACCGTACTAAGCAAACACCATGAACAGCTAAACGACGAGCAGCTGACCGATATTATTCAGCTTAAAAGAAAACTGGTGCTCAAAAATACCGATTCCGCCATTCGGGTTGTTCCTCAAGTACAGGGAAGCAACCGAGATGACTATCTCGGCATTCTGTCATTAATCGGTATTATCACTCCGAAAAGAAATATGCCGTCATACGCTGGTGTAAGACGTGTAGTAAAAGCCTATGACTATTTTTGCGGACGCATCGGGGCTTATCTCAATGATAATAATGATACTGATGGTATAAATTCTCTGTTCACAATCCTGGACAAGGTTAACTCCGCTATTCTGGTTAAAATTGACGTCCCAAGTCATTCCGATGCGTATACGCTGTTTGCATCACTCAATGATCGCGGAGCTCCGCTGACTGCTATCGATCTCATCAAAAATATGCTCCTGGCCCATCTCGACAGAGCCGGAGAAAAGGATATCGACAGCCACTATAACCGCTGGGAAGGAATTCTGAAGGATCTTGGCGAAGAGTACTATGAACAGGAACGATTCTTCCGGCAGAACTATAATGCCTTCAGAAAAGAACTGAACCTTCCCTTTTACAAGGAAGACCGTTTGTACCCGCTTGGTACTATGGCCACTCGTTCCACTATGCTCGGCATTTATGAAAAAATCATCAAAGATAATCCTGTCAAAGCATTGGAAAAGCTGACAGAAAACGCCTCCTTGTATGCCAGCATTATTCTGAATAAGGAAGATGGTCTTACTGCGGCACAACGAGAAAGTTACCTTGATTTGAAGCGGATACAAGGAGCTCCGTCATACCTCCTTCTCCTGTACCTCATTAAAAATCATAATTCTCTCCAGATTAATGATGACGAAATTGTCAAGGTATGCCGGCTTCTGGTTAATTTCTTTGTAAGACGTAATATGACAGATATACCGCCGACACGGGATCTTACCAGAATGTTCATGTCTTTTATTGAGGAAATCGAACAAAACAACCTGACCGGAGACGCTATTCTGGCACGTCTTCGCAATAAGCTTGCGGATAATTCGGCTTCTGATGAGGTCTTTGCAGAGAAACTCAAGGGGCCTGTATATGATGATAATGTCAGTGCCACCCGCTTTATCCTCTGCATGATGGCTAAACGCGGCATGACTCGGGAGAATGAACAGGATCTGTGGAAAACCAATGAAAAGGGTAAATACTTCTGGTCCATAGAGCATATTTTTCCACAGGGGGACAATATACCGAATCCGTGGGTTAATATGATTGCCGGAGGAGATCGTCAAAAAGCAAAGGAACTTCAGGCCGAGTATGTGCATACCTTTGGGAACCTTACCATTACCGCTTACAACAGTTCTCTGAGTAACAAATCGTTTCAGGAAAAGAAGGAACGCAAGGATTCAGACGGCAAATATATCGGTTACCTTAACGGGTTTAATCTCAACAGCGATGTCTGCGACAAGGATCAATGGACTGTGGATATCATAAAGGCCCGCACTGAACGCATGGTCGAAACGATTGTAACTATGTTTGCCCTAAAGGAATAAACAGAGTTAGTGCAACTTAGATTAGGCAATACCGAACTGGTTTGTTTCAGGTTCGGTATCGCATTCATGAGCGGCAAAGTCTGCCGCTTTCTCCTGACATTTCTCCTGACATTTCCAATCCGTAAACTCCAAAATCGCCCTACGTCGCTGACCGTAGCTGCCATGTTATTCTCGCCGGCCATTTTTTATCTTTTTCAAAGAGACCTGTGCGGTAAAGGAAAAGAAACTACCGGACAAAGCCTCAGATTAGTGAATGCAAACCGTATTTCCTGAAGATGCCACTCCAGAAAAGTATTTTGCTTCCGTTCCGACTCATACGGATCAGGCCGAATCTGGAAGCTAAATCGCTGTCTCATACCAAAATCCATGTCTTATGACCGGAAAAATGATATCCTTGCGCGACTATAACCTGAGATGTGTCAATACCCCGAAGTCACCGGGGAACCTGAAATCACTGGAATTTAAGGCCTGAAAGACTTCTTTCAGGCCTGACTTAATTAACTTGCAACATTAACGACAGAAAAGGAAGCAAAGGACACCACATGCTACTTGCAATCTCACCCTTCGTAAAATGGGCCGGCGGCAAAACACAGCTTCTGAAACATCTGGAAGACCTGCTGCCGGACACCTTCGGAACGTACTACGAACCCTTTATCGGCGGCGGAGCCTTTCTTTTTGACACTCAGCCGCAGCATGCCGTTATCAACGACATCAATGAGCAGCTTATCAATGTCTACCGCCAGCTCAAGGCCGATCCCGAAGCCGTGATCGCCGCCATCAGGGAGCTGGACAGCATTCCCTGCGACAAGGAACGCTACCTTGCGGTACGGCAGCAATATAATGAAAAAATCAGTTCCGGAGAACTGGATGCCCCATGCGCCGCTCTCATGATCTGGGTAAACAAGCACTGCTTTAACGGGCTTTACCGGGTTAACGGCAAGGGGCTTTTCAACGTTCCCTACAACAACAAGACCGGCGGCGTCTCCATGGATGAAAACAATCTCCGGGGCATCGGACAGTATTTCCGGGACAATGATGTGAAAATCATGCAGGGAGACTTCATGGATGCCTGCGCTGATGTCAAAGAGGGAGATTTCGTTTATTTCGATTCCCCCTACGTGCCGGTAAGCGACACTGCCAATTTCACCAGCTATACCAAGGACGGCTTTGCCCTGCAGGATCACATGCGGCTGGCGGATCTCTTCAGGGAGCTTTCAGAGAAGGGAGCGCAGCTCATGCTGAGCAATCACAATGTGCCCCTGGTGCATGAGCTCTATCAGGGCTTTAACATTCACGAGATGGCTGTAAGACGGTTCATTAACAGCGATGCCACCAAGAGAACCGGAAAGGAGGTCATTATCACCAATTACTGAGTTCATAAAGTCCCGAAGCGGCATGCGGAACTTTGCGGGACACAGCAGAACACCGCCGGACAAAGTTTATCCGGCGTTTTGGCAGCCGCCCGGTATTTTCAGGGCTGTTCCCTGCCTTTTGCAGTTCCCTTGCCGCTTTCCTGCAGAGCTTAAGTTCACCGAAAGCAGCGTCTTTTTCTGAAAACTTTCCCTTCTGCCGCAGTTTTTCGCCGGATCCAAATTTAGACTGTGAGCATCTTCACATAGTTAAATGAATAAACGCCCATAAGAATACTAATGCTACTATCCTGCTACAGTCCCGTTATTGCAGCCGGTACCATCGCTGCCGGCGCCTGTCAGATTACCAAAACGAAGGAACCGATATGATTAAAAAGATTCTCCCCCTGGCGGCCGCCACGGCAGCGCTGACCTTTTCCCTGATCCCGGCTCAGGCTTCAGCTGATGACAGCATGAGACTGATAAGCCGGTATGATACCTACTTCCGGCCTTATGTGGGCGCCCGTTTGGGCGCGGCATTCACCAACACCGATGTGGAATGCCACCGCTACGATGTCTGCCATCTTGATGACGATACCGTTTTTACAGTGCATCCCTACGTTGGCATCAACGTGCCCTACACCACCAGCGGCATAATCGGCGGCCGGTTCGAGGTGGAAGGATTCTTTAACTCCAAAGCCGACTACAACTATAATTCCCGGAGCGGCTCCCGCACTTTCCGCGACCATATGGAGGTTACCTCCCGGGGCTTTCTGGTAAATACCTATGTGGATTTCTACGCCATGGACGGTCTCGTGGCTCCGTATGTGAGCGCCGGTCTCGGCGGGGTCTGGCATGATGCGGATCTTTACAGCATGGGCCGGCATTACTCCGATGACCGGAGCAATGTGGCCTATCAGGTTGGCGGCGGCGTTAATTTCAATTTCAACAAGCACGTAGCCGTGGATCTGAATCTCCGCTACACCGGCATGGGCCGGGTCTGGGATAAGACCTATGTGGATGAAATAGATGTGGATTCCCTGGATCTCATGGCCGGCTTCAGACTCACCTTCTAAGGATTTTTCCCGTGCCCCGGGCAGCGTTTTTATCCCGGGCGCTTCAGAATCAGAAAAGGGCCTCACGGCCCTTTTCTGATGCCGGATTCCCGGCATTTCATCTCTCCTTTTCAGGGAGCTTCTTTGCGGGGTTCCCCTTCAGGAACGGTGCTTTCCTTCCCGGGCTCTCCGCCGGCAATACTGCCATTCTCTTTCCGGTTGCCGCATCTCGCCAGCACCCAGACAAATATGGCCAGAGCCACTATGTTGGTAAACAGCATATCGCAGCCCAGAGGAACTATGGAGGTATCCCCCATAATGCCCATAAGGGGCATGGCCAGAGATCCCGTGGTGTAAACCAGAACTCCGAAGATCCCGCTGGCCGCCCCGGAAGGCCCCTTCCTCATGCTCATGATCACAGTAAAGGAAGCGGTGTTGAAGATCACGCTGATAAATGTGTAGCACATGACGCCGCAAAGAAACCAGGCGGGATTTTGCGGCTGGAGCAAAGCCACCGCAAAAATTACCGCCGCCGGCGCCAGAAGGATTGCCAGGGAGGTTTTTACAATCGCCGGCTCCGGGAATTTCCGCACCAGAATGCCGGTGACAATGGAGGCCAGCACCAGCAGACTGGAATTAAGGGAGAAAAACAGCGCGTAGCCCCCGGGAGTGAAGCCGTAGGTTTTCTGGAGAATATAGGGAGACGCAGACAGGAACCCGAAAAATCCGGCCGTCATCAGGCCGCTGGCCAGCACCAGGGTAATGAAGTTCCCGTTCCGGAATTCCTGAAGCGGGGCCGTAAGATTGGCGGAAAGCCTCCGGGAGAGAGAATCCCCGGCATTTTCCGGAACATAGGTCTCCGGAGCCCGGAAGAAGGACAGCGCTGCCAGCAGGAGTCCCCAGAGGCCCATGGCAAAAAAGATATACTCCCAGGGACAGCAGCTGATGATCAGGGATCCCGCCAGAGGGCCCACCACCGGAGCTATGGAATGAATGCCCATAAGCACCGACATGGTTTTGGTGAGCTCGCTCCCCCGGAAGACATCCACCGCCATGGCCCGGGCCAGCACCAGTCCGCCGCCCCCGGCCAGTCCCTGCAGAAAGCGGCAGGCCACCATCATGGGGATCCCGGTAGCAAAGGCGCACAGTACCGAGGAAACGGCAAACAGCACCAGGGATATCAGAAGAGGTCCCCGGCGGCCGATGGCGTCAGACAAGGGGCCGATAAAGAACTGTCCCATAGCGATGCCCAGAAAGCAGGAGGTCAGGGTCAGCTGCACCGCCGAGGGATCGGTTTTGAAAAACTGAGTGATCTCCGGAACGCAGGGCAGATAAACGTCTGTGCACACGGGGCCGAAGGCCGTAAGGAGAGCCAGCACCGTGATATAGGAAATACGCGACCAAAAGGAATCCTGATTAAAGGGCTTCTGCATAATAATAGGTTAGTTCTCCTCATCTGAAATCATAAAAACCGCCGGATCATATTACGAAAGCGGTCCGGCCGGCATCTGTCCTGTTCCGGGACTGCTCTGGGATTATTCTTTTGAACTGCGGCCTTCCTGCCGGAGCAGTTTTGCCAGGGCTCCCGCATTAAGGAGATCCTTTCTCAGGGATCCCAGGGTCAGCACCTCCGGAGTCAGAGGCACCGGCCGCACCGCCTTCACCGCCATGTAGCCGAGACGGCTGGAATAGATGGCCGCCGCCACGCCCTGCCCCATCGCTGCGGAAAGCCTGCCGGTAACTCCGGCTCCCACCACATCCACCACGGCATCAGTAGTCAGCTCCGCAATTCCGATAAACACCAGATTCTTTGCCACCCTCCGGTAAAGCTGCATCCGGCCCCAGACTCCCGGCTTAAAGCCGTAGACCTCAGCCACTTCCCGGATAAGACGCAGAGAACGGGCAAAGGTGAAGATCATATCCAGCCAGGCCAGGGGACTCAGCGCCACCACGGCACCGGTTTCCGCGGAACGCTTTACGATGATCTCCCGGGCTCTTTTGTCCTGAGCGGCCAGGATATCAGTCTCGTAAAGCCGGAACACCTCGTCGGCAGAAAAGTGACTCTCCAGCTTGGACACAAAAGCCTTGAAGGGGCGCCCCCGGCGGATGCCGGAGGCCCGGGCCATTTCCTCGCAGAGCTTAAGGGCTTCGTTAAAGCTCCCGCTTTTCCTGGTCTCCCGCACCTCTTCCCGATGGCGATCCGCTTCCTTGAAAAGCAGCACCGTGCCCAGCTCCCGGTACAGCATCCACAGAGTGACGAGAAGCAGAAAGCCCAGGAAAAAGGCCGCGCCGTAGCCCAGATACGGGGACTTGGCATAGGCATCGGCAATCAGGGTCATGATTTCCAGTCCGCCCCACCCGCATATAAAAAGAAGGGCCCACAGCACCGGACTGGACCAGAAGCGGGCCGTTTCGGGCTCGGGTTCGTCTGATTCCCCCAGATCCACCGTAGTGGCTACCTGGGCGGTGTCATTTTCCGGTTCGGCATTCTTCAGTTCCTCCGGATCGGCATCCACTTCAAAGGAAGCGATGTTTTCCGGAGAAGCAGCGGCGGCGGGGTTTCCGGGGTCTTCGTTACGAAGCTGAGACAGCAGATCTCCGTCAAGGTTTTTAACCGTTTCCGCCTCATCTTCAATTACAAAGCTGCCCCGCATTTCTTCCTTCATAGCTTGTCTCCCAGAATATAGTGCAGCACCACGTCCAGATTCATGGAAGGGATGATCCTGTCAGCTCCCAGCCGGGGCGGCCGTAACGCGCGAAAATCAAAATTCTTCTGGAAAAACTCCATATCCTCCCGGGACCATTTGGAGGGGATGCTGCCGGGATAGTAAGGCTTTTCATCCGGATAGCCGGTAACCAGAATGTCGGTATCAAGATCCCCCTTCTTGTAATGCCGGCACTCGGTGGCTCTGATGGCGGACAGGGTGACAAACTCCGCCTGGGATCCTGAGGATCTCACGCTCTGCATGGCCCCCAGCACCATGGATCGCAAAAGGGACAGGAGGTTCTGATGCTGATCGTTGGTGATGTGATCCGCCTTGGAGGCCGCAAAAAGCACCCGGTCAATGCGGGGAGAAAAGATCCTGCTCAGAAAACTGCTGTTCCCGTAGCTGAAGTGGCTCAGGAGCGTATCAAAAGCATCATTAATGTCGTAAAAGGTTTCCCGGCCGCCCCGGAGCGCTTTCAGGCAGTCCACCAGCACAATCTGCCGATCCAGTCTGGAAAAGCACTCCCGGTAAAAGCCCCTGACAATCCGATCCCGGTAATAGTTGTACCTTTCCCGGAGCACGGCGTAGAGGGAGGAACTCCCGGCGTTTTTGCCCGCCTCCGGATCCGGACAGGGAATAAACTCCAGAGCCGGAGCCCCCTTAAGCTCCCCGGGGAGCAGGAAGCGTCCCGGGATCAGGAGCGCAAAGCCCTGATCCTTGCATTTCCGGAGCCAGAAGGTATAGGCCGTTACCGCTTCATGAAGGTCATCGTCAATAACCGCCCCCTGCCAGTTCAGCTTAGCCGCCCGATCGGCAAATTCCTTGCCGGAAACCACGCCGTCCAGCACCCGGAGCCGTTCCCGGCACTTTTCAGAAAAGTCCTCATACTCCATATCCAGCAGCATGAGATCCATCAGCCATTCTCCGGGGTAATCCCAGATATCCAGAAAAATGCGGTCTTCGTCCCCCATGAGATACCAGCGGCTGTTCCGGTAGCGGATTTCCAGCCGGATTTCGCTGATGCCGTCCGTGGATTCCGGCCACTCGGGGGGATCCTGTTCCAGAGTTTTCATGATGGAGCCGTAGGGAAAGCTGGTAACGGAAAAGTCCCGGGACTTGGCAATGCCGCCGTAGCTGATCCCCCGGGCAGCGTATTCCGGAAAACGCGGCATGCGATCCTCATAGCCCTTGAGACCGAAGGCTGAAATATT
The DNA here is from genome assembly GCA_002372325.1 of Succinivibrionaceae bacterium UBA3769. GTDB lineage: Bacteria > Pseudomonadota > Gammaproteobacteria > Enterobacterales > Succinivibrionaceae > Succinimonas. The sequence continues at coordinate 44,884 of DFFT01000002.1, forward strand.
GTTAACCAGCGAGGTTATCAGCGCCGTTTTGCCGCCCCGGGAAAGTCCGGTTACCCCCAGACGGATCTCCCGGTCTCGGACGAGAGAAATCCCTTCGGATATGGTGGCGCCGACTTTATCAAACAGTAACATGCTTCCCCCTGTTCTCATTCTGTCCCTGAACCAACCCGGGACAGTTCCGGCAAAAGTCCGGAGAAAGAAAGTAATTCGCAGGGTGATATTTTACCGCATTCGTCGCTTTATTATGTGAGTTTGCCGGATATCTGAGAAGGTGACCGTTTACCGGACGGAAAGGAGCGGGATTTTGCGGGAGGTATCAGGGGAGTTATGAACCTCCTGAATGAGCCGGCCGTTTTATCTCCGTCAAGATCCCTGCTGGCTTTCAGAAGGCGCAGGGATCGTTTTATGGGCACCTTGCAATTCATTCCAGTTCTGCTCTTTGACAATGTCCAGCAAAGCCGCTTTTATTTCGGCATTCGGAACATAGGCGATGCGGCGATTTCTTCTGCGGGCGGCTCCAAGATAATCAAGCCGTCTTAACTGTTCCGGTTCAGTCTCTTCTGTCTTATCATCCCTGTTTTCGTCTGAGGATTTTTCAGCGGCAGAAGTTTCGCCGTCTGGGTTTTTACAGCCCAGATACCCCAGACATACCAGAAGACAAAGCACGTCATCCCGGCTTTTTATGCCTGTCATGTCATTCTGGAATCGACCGCAGCTGAAAACCGTCTCTCCTCCTGCAAGCAAATTCAGCATATCCTCCCTGATGCCGGGAAAGTTCATATTGAGAAGACGCGCCACTTCCTTATCTGAGGCTTCACCTGATGCTTTTTCATTTGACGATGCGCCACACCAATAACCTTTGCATTCCCCGTCTCTGACAGCGGAAACAACTGAAGCAGGGTTATAAATGTCCATGCCGTTAAGCCTATAGCCTCCGTACCAGACCTTAAACTCCTCCTGAGTTAATTTGCAGGACGGCAGTTTCACTGTTTCTGCTATTTCAGTCTCCGTAAAACCGAAATAGCTCGCAAACGGCACCGGAGCCATGGCGGTATTCTCATCAAAAAAGGTGTTCAAGGCAAACTGGGAACTATTTTTCCTGATGGGCAGCCTGCCGGTAAGATAAGCCAGAGCAAAGCATCCCCGTCCGCCATCAGATTCGAACAGACTGGTGAGAAGATCAATAAAAGACTTCTGGAGCTTAGTATCATTCCGGTAATCCCGGAAAACCAGATCCCACTCGTCCATAATCAGGATAAATCTTTCTTTGGTATATTCGCATACTGCCCTCAATGCTGCGGTCAGGCTTTTTTTACCGACTTTTTTGCTTTTGCCGATCACTCCGGCATAGTCGGCGTTTTCCTTCAGATCCTCGATGATGGCGTATTTCAGATAATCAGCAAAGGCAGTAACCCCCTTCATCTGAAGAGCTTCATCTTTGGCGTACTCGCTGTATTTGACTCTGAGGGAATTCATGTCGAGGTAAATGACATCGTACCTGTTCAGGTGCTTCAGGTAACTGTCCCTGTTATCCTCATCCGTTATTTTGAGTCCGTCAAAAATATGCTGCCCGGCATAGGCCTTTGAGTAATAGGCGAGGAGCATATGCGCCGTTACGGTTTTGCCAAATCCGCGGGGACGGGTTACGGCAAAGAGACGTCTGTTCCTATTGATGTTCGCAGAGATTTTGGCGATAAAATCAGTCTTGTCGGCAAAAACTGCTTTATTCCTGAATGAAACCAGATCAACAAAGGAATTGCCGCTGACAGGGTTCAGAATGCCGCCCATGACTTAACCTCCGGAAACCTTATGATGGAGGCATTCTAACACTGCGCAAAAATTATATCCATGATAAGGATTGGAACTTAACCGGTAAACAGATGCTTTCTTCCGTTGCCCGCGGCGTTTTTACCGGCCGTCCTCCGGCTCCTTCTGACTCTGTCCTGACTCTTCGGCGGCTGCCGCCCCGGGATCCCAGCCGCCCCCGAGACTCCGGTATAAATCGGTGAGACTGCGGTGATAATCAAGCTTCGCCGCGAGGAGCTCATTTTTGAGGCTGATTTCATTAAGCCGGGCATCAATAACCCGGTCATAATCCGAGGCATCCAGTTCAAACATCTTTTTTGTGGTAACGCAGAGATGCCTGGCCTCTTTAAGAGCCGTTAAAAGTGCGGTCTCCCGGTCGCTGTAGCCCCTGGCGAGACTGTAGCTGTTATCAACCTCCGCGAGGCTCTCCAGAAGTTTCTTGTCATATTCAATGAGGGCTGTTTTGAGCTTGGCGTCCGCAAGGTCAATGTTCGCCCTGATGCGGCCTCCGGTGAAGATCGGCACCGAGAAATCCAGTCCCGCGAGCCCCGCCCAGGTTTTTACATTGGCAAAATCATTGCTGATATGAATAGTGCCGGAGTCCCAGATGAAGGACAGGCTGAGCCGGGGGTAGAGATCGGCGGTAGCCGAGGCCACCTGAGCGGCCAGAGCCTTGATTTCATTGCTTTTAGCCAGAAGATCCGGCCGATTCTGGAGGAGATCGGCAGGATAAACGCCCTGAGGAGGAGCCGGAGCCCTGTCCGCGGTTTTAAGCTCCCGGGGAAAGGTGTCAGTAAAATCCTGGGGCGTCTTGCCCGTCAGCACGGCCAAAGCTCTTACGTAATTTTTTCTTTTGGCCTCCAGAAGCTGCAAAAAAGCCTCCTTCTTGGTGATCTCGTTGGTTATATGCTCGAGGTCGTATGAGGTGGCCTGACCGGCATCAAAGCGGCCTTTTACATAACGCTTCATCTCGCTCAGGCTGGCAATGGACTCCCGGAGGAGCTCCAGCTCCTCCCCGGCCGCCACCGTCTCAAAATATGTCCGGGCCACGCTGGCGGCAACGGCGATCCTGGCGGCATTGGCCATATCCCTGGCGCTTAAGGCCCGGTAGGCGTACATGTCAGATTCGCTCTTCTTTTTCCCGAAAAGGTCTATTTCCCAGGAGGCGGAAAGAGAGCCGGTGATGGAACGGGGATTTCCGCGGATCTTTTTGCCGAACATGGGGGACGGGGAGGTGGCGGACATTTTTCCGGCATTGCCCCCCAAAGCGAACTCCGCTGCCGGGTTCAAATCAGCATCGGCCATGGCCGCCATGGCATCAGCTTCCCGGATCCGGCTCCGGGCGATATTAAGATCGGGATTGGCCTCAAGAGCGGAGGCTACCAGTCTGTTAAGCTCCGGATCCTCCCACCTGGTCCACCAGCTTCTGATATCGGTATTAGCGCCGCTGTTGTCCGTCCCGCTGTCAGCCGCCGCGCTTTGGCCCTCGCTGTAAGCCTCCGGAAGGTTAACCGAGGAGCTGATATCGCTTGTGGTCACCACGGAGCAGCCTGATATCAGGGCCAGAGCGCCAAAAAGCAAGGCTCCCAGCGGCCGCTGCAGTCTATTAAGCTCTGGCAGTTTTGGCGTTCTTTGCATCCTATGCATTCCTTGCATTTCCTGCATTTCTTGCGTTCTCATAAAACCTCCTATCCCTGTCTGGAAAGCATGGCGCGGAATTTCATCAGGGCTACCACAATAAACACGCTGCCGGCGCCGATGATGCGCATAAGCTCTGGGCCGATGGTTTCAAGATCCGCATTCCGAAAAATTACCTGATGGGTGAAAATGGAATACTGCACCGTGGGGGAAACGGTCAAAGCCTGCTGGAGCCCCTCCGGCATGTTGTCCAGCGGGGTCATGGCTCCGGAAAGGAGATACAGCACCATGTACACCGGAATGCACAGAAGCCCGAACTGCGGCATGTGGGGGGCAAAGGTGGCCAGCATGATCCCGAGAGCAGCGAAGCTGAAAATATAACAGGCCGTGCCCAGTGAAAACAGCAGCACGGATCCCTGAATGGGCACCCCCAGAGCGCCGTTCACCACCAGAAACAGAGAGCCCAGGGTGAACACCAGAATCACCAGCACATTGGCGATAATTTTGGAGAAGGCGATCTCCGAAGAAGTAACCGGCATTACCAGAAGATGCTCAATGGTGCCCCGCTCCCGCTCTCTTATGACGGCCGCTCCCGCCAGAATCAGGGTGAGCAGGCTTAAATTGCCGATGATCTGAGTAACTCCCATATGCCAGATGCTGGAGGCGTTGGGATTGAATCTGTTTCTGATGACCACATTAATGCCGCCGGAGGAGGCTTCCCGGGGATCCGCTCCGGCTCTGAGGAAATGCGTAATCTCCTCGTCAATGATATGGCTGAGATACCCGGTGCCGGCGCTGGCATGGGTCATGGCGGTGGCATCCACGGTAAGCCCGATGCTGGGCTGCTTGCCCTGAAGGAGATCCCGTTCAAACCCCGGGGGAAAATCAATGATAAAAACGTACCTGGCCATATCAAGAGCCCGATCCACATCCGCATCCCCGATATACTCGGGAGCCTTGAACCGGGGCGGCAGGATAGCCTGAACAATGCTGCCGGTAAGAGCGCTTCTGTCATGATCCAGCACCGCCACCGCAGCATTTCTCACATCCGTTGCCGCCCCGGTGGCCGAGGTATAGACAGCGCCGGTGAAGAAATAAACCATGAGCGCGATTAACACCACGTCTCCCAGCACGCTTCTGATTTCTTTGCGAATCAGCACTCTCAGATTTTTTAAATTCATGCTATTTCTCCTGTTTTCTCAAAAGCAGCGTTGCCAGAGTGAGGTAGGAGACAATCAGTAACACCAGAGCGCCGTAGGCATGGAGGAAGCTTCCGAAGCCGAGGCCCTTGGTAAACGTGCCCAGACTGATAAGCTGAAACCAGCAGCCAGGGAAGGTTTTGCTGATGATCTGCTGCGAGAGCTCCAGAGACGAGGCCGGAAACATGAATCCCGAAAAGTTAATGCTGGGCACAATGGAAAGCACCGCCGTGCCGAATACCGCCGCGATCTGAGAGCGGACGAAGCAGGAGACCAGAAGTCCGAAGGAAGAGGAGGCGGTAATGGCCAGAAAGGCCCCGAGACACAGAGCGGCGAAGGATCCCCTTACGGGAACGTCCAGGAAAAACACCGCAAGCGCGCAAAGCTGGAGAAAGCAGGCAAAGGCCACAATGATATAGGGGATCTGCTTCCCGATAAGATACTGGTAGACCCGGGCCGGAGAGGTATAGAGGTTGGAAATGGTGCCGAGCTCCTTTTCTCTTACCACCCCGAGAGCCGTCATCATGCCCGGAAAAAGCACCAGAGCCACCATGATAAGTCCGGGAGTGATGACATACACGCTTTCAAAAGCTTCGTTATACCTCATCCTGGTCTCTATCCCATAGCCGGGAACCAGTTCCCCGGGGCGGGAACTCCTGTCAGCCTCGTACTTAAGATACTGTCCGGTGATCCCGGTGGCGTAGGTTACGATATTGTTGCTGATGGACGGGAAAACCGCATCAATATGAAACTGGACTTCAGGTTTCCGGCCCTTCAGCAGATCGCTCCCGAAGCCCGGGGGGATCTCCACCACCAGCCGAACGTTCTGCTCTCGCAGGAGGGTCTCGGGATCCTGATTAGCCCCTGCGGGAATTTCCTTTTGAATCAGGTAAGGGGATCCCGCAAATTCGGAGATAAAGCGGCGGCTTTCCGGGGAATTATCCTGATCCGCCGCCATAAAGGGCAAAGGAGCCAGATCAAAGGAAATGCCGTGCACGGCAGTAACCACCAAAACCACCGCCCCGAAAAGCGCAAAGAAAATCCGGATGGGATCCCGCAAAAGCTCCCGCATTTCCCGGAGAGCAAAGGTGTAAATGATAAAAAAGCTGTAAAAAAAGCCCCCCGGCACGAAATCCTTCTTCTTTTTGTCCTTCTTATCATCCTTTGCCGCTGACATCTCCTGAGCGGAAATGCGATCCCCGTCGGTCATCTGATCCTCAAGATAGCCGATAAAGGCCTTCTCCAGGGTATCCTGCTTCCGGGAGCGCTTAAGCTCTTCCGGAGAACCCACCGCCAGCACCCGGCCCCGGTGCATAAGAGAAATGCGATCGCAGCGGGCCGCTTCGTTCATAAAATGGGTGGAAACGAAGATGGTAACCCGTTCCTCCCGGCTTAATTTAATAAGGTAATCCCAAAACATGTCCCGGGCCGCGGGATCCACGCCGCTGGTGGGTTCGTCCAGGATAAGAATTTCCGGCCGATGGAGACAGGCGGCCGCGAGCTGCAGGCGCTGCCGCACCCCCAGGGACAGCACGCTGGGGAACTCCCGGGCGACTCCGGTAAGCTCGAAGCGTTCCATGGTCTCCCTGATAATTCTGCTCTGCTGATCCCTGGGGATGCGGTACAGCTGGGCATGCAGCCGGAGATTGGCCCTGACCGAAAGCTCTTCGTAAAGCGAAAAGGCCTGAGACATGTAGCCTACTCTCATCCGGGCCGCAATATCCCGGCTGTCTATCGGCCGTCCCATAATGGCCGCTGTTCCCGAGGACGGCTCCAGAAGTCCGGTGAGCATTTTCATGGTGGTGGATTTCCCGCAGCCGTTGGATCCCAGGAACCCGAAGATCTCCCCCCGGGAAATGCGGAAGCTCACATGATCCACGGCAGTGAAGTTCCCGAACACCTTGGTAAGCTCATTGGCCTCGATGACCGGGGGCTCCCCCGCCTCCGGTTCAAAGGGGGGAATCACAAAACCCCCCGCTTTGCCTCTTTTGTTTTCCGGGAGGGCCCGGAGATAAGCCTCCTCGAGATCCCGGCTCTTCCCGGCGGCAATAAGATCTTTCGTGGGACTATGGGCCAGAATGCAGCCGTCATCCATGATCACGGTGTTTTCGAAACCCTCGGCCTCGTCAATATAGGCGGTGGAGACCATGAGGGTCATGTCCGGATCCTCATTCCGCATAACCGCCAGAAGATCCCAGAACTGGCGCCGGGACAGGGGATCCACGCCGGTGGTGGGCTCGTCCAGGATCAGAAGATCCGGGCTGTGCACCAGAGCGCAGCACAGACTGAGCTTCTGCTTCATGCCTCCGGAGAGCTTGCCGGCCGCCCGGCCGGCAAAGGGTGACAGGGAGGTGGCGGCCAGAAGGAGCTTCATGCGCTTCTCCCGCTGCCGGCGGTCAAGGCCGAACAGCCGCGCATGGAACTCCAGATTCTCCAGAACGGTGAGGGTGGGGTAAAGATTTTTGCCCAGCCCCTGAGGCATGATGGCCACAGCATGGGAAAGCTGATAGCGGGAGGATTCTTTGGAAATATCCCGGCCCAGAGTAAGAATGGAACCGGTCTGGAGGATCTTGATGCCGGCAATAAGGGAGAGCAGCGTGGATTTTCCGGTGCCGTCCGCTCCCACAATGCCGGTGGAGGAGCCGCGTCTTATCTGGAGGTTCACGCCTTTAAGGGCCTCCAGCTTGCCGTAGCTGTGGGTAACGGAGCTTACCTCTACCGCAAATTCAGACATGCTGCCCCCTGAGACTATCTTGAGCCTTCAGGCTTTGCCGGAAGCTTTACGGCGAGACTCGCGGGCCAGGCGGCGTTTCTGTCATATTTCACATAGCCCAGAGCCGGCATCCCGCCGTTAAAGGCGCCCCGGTATTCCCGAAGCACGTCGGCATCCACCCTGAGGGTAACCTTGAACATGAGCCGGGCCCGCTCCTCCGCCGTCTCCACAAATTTGGGGGTAAACTGGGCATCCTGCGCAATAAAGCTGATCTTTGCCGGAATAACGGCATCCATGCCTTCGATGACAATTCTTGCTTCATCTCCGATCCGGAGATTCGCAGTCCTTTTGGACGGCACAAAAAGATCCAGGGTGAAATCCAGAGGATCCAGAAGAGCCGCCACCCGCCCTCCGGCTCCGATAACATTGCCCGGATCTGCCAGGGTATATTCCACATAGCCGTCCAAGGGAGCGGTGATCACCATGTCGGTTTCCGCATCCAGAGCAATATCCAGGCTGGCAGCGGCCTGCTCCGCCTGATAAGAGGTTCTTTTAAGATTCCACTCGGCCTCGGCTCGGCTGCTTTTGGCGGTTTCCAGACTGGCGTTAAGCTGCGTGAGCTGGCTTATGCGGCGCTCAAGCTCGGTCTGGCCGATAAGCTTCTCGTTTCGGAGCTTGCGGGCGTTTTCGAGCTCAATTTTGGCGAGGCGAATGCGATCCTCCAGGGATTTGATTTCGGAATCGATGGTTACGAGATGCTCCGAAACCGCCTTCACCCCCGATTCGGCGGCTGCTAAGGCGGAACGGGCCTCCTTTACCTGTCCCTTCGCTCTGGTATCCTTAAGGCGGGCAATGACCTGTCCCTTTACTACGCTGTCCCCTTCCTTTACCAGATACTCCTCCACCCGGCCCGCATACAGCGAAGCCACGTCAATGCGCTTAAGCTCCGTGCGGCCGTTGGATCCGTAGATTCCATCCGGGATCTCGACAAGGCTTTTCTGATGATGGGTGTACAGAAAATAACCGCCGGCTGCCGCCAATATGGTGAAAAGAACCAAAGATAGACGCATAACAAAATCCTCAGGAGTCTCCGGACTTAAGCATTTCCGTCTTGATGTTTGTTTACCTGTAAACAATTTCATTCTATTTGATGATTGTTTACCTGTCAACAATCATCACTGTCCGGAGCAGTAAATTTGCAAATTTACAGCCGAAGTTATAAACTTTACATTATTGTTTACCGGTAAATAAAAAGGCAGATCTACCGTATGTCTCAGTTAACAGAACCAGTGCTCAGTCTTATCGTTCAAATCATCACCAAAATCTGCGCCATCCATAACAATATCGATCAGGAGATAAACCGGATTCTGGAAACAGCAAACGGGGCAAAATACAACCTGACCATTCATGAACGGCTTACTCTGCGTTATATCGGCGAACAAAAAATTACCAATGCCACCACCATTGCCTCAAATACCGGCATCACCAGAGGCGGCATCTCAAAAATCTGCGGGAGGCTCATCAAAAAGGAGCTTATCACCGCAAACCGCATGGAAGGAAACCGGAAGGAGATCTTTTACCGGCTGACCTCCTCCGGCGAGCATATCTATCAGGCCATGGCGCAGCAGATCCGAGATGCCGAGGGGCAATGCCGGGAGCTTATCGAAAGCTACAGCGCGGAAGAGCAGGTTCTTCTGGCAGACTTTCTCAGAAAAATCGAAGAAATCATCCCGTAATCCGCCTGAAATCAGATCCTTGCCAGCTCCGCCGGTAACACCGCCATGTCAGATGTCTGAGATGCGGGGCAGGGGCCGGAATATTCTCCGCCCTGCTCTGTCTCCGCCTGAACAGTCCGCACTTCCTGTCAGCCGGAATTCCGTTTAAACTTGTAAACAGCAGGATAGTAGTTTGGAATTCCGTTTAAACTTGTAAACAGCAGGACAGTAGTTTGGAGTTCCCTGCTCTCCGGAAGCGCCTCAATTCCGAAAATGGTGTCATAATTTTCGGCAAAGGAGTCATTTCCGGCAAAAGGCTCTGGCCTTGAAAAGGACTGAAATAATCATTTTTGCGAGGGACTTATGAGACACCGGCGGCTGGTGATATTTTTAAGCCTGATGCTCCTTCTGATTTTCTGCGGAACAGCAATTACGGTAACCCATCAGGCAACTGCAGCCGGAAGCTCTGCTAAAGAAGACGCTCTTCCGGCAAGTATCAGCCCGGTTAATGAAGCGGCCGGGAATGGGAATGGTCTCAGCCAAAAGGAGATAATGACAATGGAAATGCGGATCGGCAAAACAGCGGTTTCAGCGGCATGGGAGCAAAATGAGGCGGTTTCGGCGCTGATGAAGCTGGCGGCAAAATCTCCCCTTACGATAAAAATGTCCATGTACGGCGGCTTTGAGCAGGTGGGATCAATAGGTCACAGCCTCCCGAGAAACGACCGCCGAATGACTGCTCAGGCAGGGGATATCATGCTGTATTCCGGTAATCAGCTGGTGGTGTTTTACGGCAGCAATTCCTGGGCATATACAAAGCTGGGCCGGATCACCGGGCAGTCACAGGAACTATTAAAGGAGCTTTTGAGTAACGGGGATGTCACCGTCACCCTGTCTGCCGGCAAGAAGGAGAGCGGTAAGGGCGCCTTTGATTTCTCCAAAAAGACCGTGCTTCTGAACAGCGGCTATGAAATGCCCGTCATCGGCCTGGGAACATGGGCGCTCACTGATAACACAGCGGAAGAAGCCGTTTATCAGGCGCTTAAGTCCGGCATGCGCCTTATCGACACGGCAAGATATTACGGTAATGAAGTCAGCGTCGGACGCGGCCTTAAGCGAGCAATTTCCGAAGGAATTGTAACCCGGGAGGAGGTCTTTATCACCGGGAAAATCTACGGCGGCAACTATGAACGCGCCGGCAGGATCATCAATGATGAGCTCAAGGATCTCCAGGTGGATTATCTTGACCTTCTGCTTATTCATCAGCCCGGATCAGATGATGCAGGCGTTTACAAGGCCATGGAGGAAGCGGTAAACGATCACCGGATTCGTTCCCTCGGGATTTCCAATTACTACACCAAGGAAGCGGTGGACAAGGTTCTGTCATTTGCCACCATCAAGCCTGCGGTAATTCAGAACGAGAACCACCTTTATTACCAGAACACGGAGCTTCAGAACTATGTCAGACAGTACGGCATAGTGATCGAATCTTGGTATCCTTTCGGGGGCCGAGGCCATACTGCCGAGAGCTTCAGCAATACAATCATCACGGAGCTGGCCGGCAAATACGGAAAAACCCCGGCGCAGATCATTCTCCGCTGGCACCTGCAGGCAGGCTTTATCGCCATCCCTGGGTCGTCTGATCCTGACCATATCGCGGAAAACTGTGATATCTTCGACTTTGAGCTGACGCCCGAAGATATGGAAAAAATAAGGCGGCTGGATCGGCGCCAGCGCTACGAAAACTGGTAACCAGGAGATTTTTAGAGCGCCGCATACCGATACCTTCGGGACGACGGTGCCGTCCCTCTGCCGGAAGTATGCCCGCCAGCAGCGAAGCCCGGGGCAGGCACACCGGCGTTATCTGCAGACCCTCCTTAATCCCCCGCAGCAAAGCCGCCCTGCTCCGGAAGAACCGCACTGCCTTTTTCATAGTATGACCATAACTACACCCTCCCCCTCTGCGCCGTCATTTACTTGTGTTTACCTTGCGCGCTGCTCATAAATTCTAATTAGCGAACTCTGCGCATAGCACGAAAATTTGATAAAATGTACTATGCGTATAGCTGAATATGGCTGGCAGAGCTGATAGCAGAGGTAATGGTAGGCGGTTGCATGAAAATAAAGAGAAAGATTTACCAGCGACTTCTGAGCTGGAAAAACGAAACGAAAGGAACCAAAGCTCTCCTGATCGAAGGAGCTCGTCGTGTCGGAAAATCCACCCTCGCTCTGAAATTCGCCCGGGAGCAGTACAAGTCATATATTCTGGTGGATTTCAACCAGGCGCCTAAAAACATCAGGGATAATTTTGAGAATCTGCATCAGCTTGATGTCTTTTTTCAGAACTTGGCGCTTGAGTATGGCGTACGCCTTTATCAGCGGGAGTCTCTCATCATTTTTGACGAGATCCAGAAGTTTCCCAGAGCCCGGGAAGCAATTAAATACCTGGTGGCGGACGGCCGGTATGATTATATCGAGACCGGTTCGCTTATTTCCATCAGGGAAAACGTGGCGGATATCACCATCCCCTCTGAAGAACGCAAAATCAAAATGTATCCCGCTGATTTTGAAGAGTTTCTCTGGGCGATGGGGGAAGAATTATTAGCGGAACACATTCGCGCCTGCTATGAAGACGGAAAGGCCCTGGAACAGAAAACTCATGCCAAAGCAATGCGCTGTTTCCGGGAGTACCTGCTGGTAGGCGGGATGCCGCAAAGCATTGTGGCCTATATCAAAGGCAATCGCGATTTTTATGCCAGCGATATTGAAAAAAGGGACATTCTGGATCTCTACCGTGATGATATCCGAAAAGCCGCCCGCAGATACAGCTCCAAGGTTTCCGCCCTGTTTGAAAATCTTCCGGGGTATTTGTCGACACATGAAAAAAGGATTGTGCTCAGCAAAATAGACGAAGACGGCCTCTACTCGAAATACGACGAACCTCTGTTCTGGCTGGATGATTCCATGATCTGCAACCTGTGCTATAAATGCAATGACCCCAATGTCGGTTTTGCTCTCAGCAAAAACGATGCCGCAGTGAAATGCTATCTTGGCGATACCGGGCTTTTGGTAAGTCTTGCCTTCAGCGAGAATGAAATCTCAGACCAGCAGTTATATAAGGCCATTATGGGAGGCCGCCTGTCATTAAACGAAGGCATGCTGTATGAAAATATGATCGCCCAGATGATTGCCGCCACGGGAAGGAAGCTGTATTTCTACACCAGATACAGCCCGGAAAAGCACCGCAACGACATCGAGATTGATTTCCTGCTTTCCAATAACAGCAAAACCAGCTTCAAAATTTACCCCATCGAAGTCAAATCATCCCGGAACTATACGGCAACATCCCTGCATGATTTCAGGAACATTTTTTCCAAACGCATTGAACAGTCCTATATCATTCATCCCAAAAGCTATATCGAGGAAGGAGGCATTATCAAGGCGCCGCCTTACATGTTTTTCTGCATGTTCTCTTAACGAAGTTTAATCCGGGCGGAACACCTGCGCCATGAGGCGGAATCTCCTTGAAGCCTGAGGTTATGCCGGTGCGGAATTCTGCTGGATCCGCGCTGTACATGATCGGTATCTTAGCCGGTAACTTGATCGGTGACTTAGTCGGTCACTGCCGATCAAGTTATTTTTTAGCCTGTGTTTCTGATTCCAGTTTACTGCTTTTCAGGTTCATTCCCTTTTTTTGCCATGCATTCCCTTAAATTTCACCTCAAAATAAGGGAAAGCCGCCAGAATTAAGGGAATGAAACAACATCTTCCTCTTGCTCTTAAGGCCCCTTAACAATCACTGACAAGCCCTTGCGTCAGCGGCGCTCTTCCGGTTTGAACTGCTGCAGCTCAATCAGCCTGAAAAACTGCAACAGCCTGTTGCAGTTTTTCAGGAGGGCAGGGAATACATTCCGGAAACAGAGCTCAGGTCTTGTTCTCGGCCATTATGCTAAGCTTATGCTCAGATTGACCACGCAGTGCAGGGCCAATTTCTCTATCAGTAATCCCTCTGAGCCGCAGTCCCTCATTCTGAAAAGCGCCGCAATCCAAAGCTTCAGGTTTCAGAGGAAGATCTGCAAATTGACGCCCAAGCCGGGTTTTCCAATTGGGAACGCCATTGAATCAAGGCCGATGACATTGCGGAGATCAGCGGGGAGCGGAAAGAGTTTTCCGGCTTATAACCTGCCCTGTCCCGTAAGGATCGTCTCATGATGAGCTTTTTTCCTCTTCTTCTTTCTGATTCATCCGGTGTTCCTTGGTTTTCTCATTTCCCCAAAGGTCAGTGAACAAATCCGTCATCTCCTTGCTTGAAGTATTATCGCAGCGGCGGATCTCCGCCCAGGAGCACAGCTCAGCAAAGCGGTCATCATAGACGGTTTCCGTAGCCGGACCAATGGAGCCATCCCTCTTTTCGTAAAGAAGACGTCCGGTTTTTATGAGATCATCAGGATAGTCATTCCCCATCTCCGGGGTATTCAGGCGATTGAACACCGCGGCATCGATCTCATAGTAGGAAGCATCACCGCGCCATGAAACTCTGGCGGTGTAAATGCCTTTTTCTTCGTCATAACAGGCCTTCCAGCCTAATCCCTTCTTGAATTGCATGCCTGCCCTCTTCTTCGCTCAAATACAGGAGATCTTATTTATCGTCGTCTGCTGAAAGCTTCGCTCTGTCGTATTTCATGAGTCCAGCGCCGCCTTGAGATCTTCCATATTGGAAAATTTTCTTTATGTCCATAGAATCACACCTGTTTTATTCCCAACTTTATCCCAACCAAAATCATTATGACGAGTTGGGAATAAAGTTGGGAATAAAGTTGGGAATAAAGTTGGGAATTAGTTCGGAGGTTTTGTGAAGTTTATCACTCTTTTGGTTTCTATAAATCAAAATATTACCTAAACCCTCTGGCAGAGTATGACTAAACCACCCGCACCGTCATTTCAAAGTTATCGTACCACATACCCTCGACACTCCGCCATCCTTTACAAATAGCCATTCCACCTAAATATCGCATAATGGTATGGTACTAACCATCGATGCGTACTCCCAGCAAATCAAGGAACAACCTGTCCCTTTCTATTATTTCGGTAGACCACCGCACTGAACGAATTTGCGTTGGTACTTCAGTGTTCTCGATCGCACCAGGATACGATGGAAGGCAGATTTGTGGTGGCTTTTGTCGCTCTCAGCATTCTTGCGGAACTAAAATCACATCTGGCAAAGGAACGGGTATTCACGGATAAGCGCAAGAAAACGCTTAAGCCGCATACCTTCAGCGTTCCTGATGTAATAGATATAACAAGGGCTATTGCGATACACTATGCCGTAAAGAGCAGACACTTCTGGGCGTCAGGACTCACGAAGGAAGTATCAAAACTGTGTATTGCATGCGGGGTGGATAAAAACTTCTACACCAAACAGCCGACATACATCAAGTCCCTGACATCAATCAGCAGAAATTTCCATGTAAGCTGATAGTGCAGCAGTTTCTGATCAGGTTGTTGATCTCGTATTGACAGAAATGCCTGTACAGGCGTCTCAGAAAAAAAAGGAATTGGCTTTTCCTACAGGATTGCTTGAAATGCGCAGCCCCATTTCGTGCCTCAGAATATAACAGGCAATGGAATCGCGTCTCCGTTCAAGATAGTCTGACAAAGACTGCAGAATACTCTTGTTTTTGATATGACTGTCCGGCAATGAGGCAAGGTACTGTTTTGCACCGTCTACATCACCCGCAAACAGCCTGCGGAAAAGGTTTCTCTTAATCTCGTACTGAATGCTGAAATTCTTTTTGCCACCAAATAATACACATGCTGAGGAGCTCAAGGCAGTGTTTCTTCAAATGAAACCAGTCGAGCATCAGAGTATACGGACAGAAGGCAAAAATGGTTTCAACGGCTCCCCTGATGTCCCTTCCGCCATCTGTCAAAAACAGAAGCTTTCTTCCGTTAAGCAGGCCGTGGTTCAGCAAGAAAGCCAGTACAATTTCACATAAAACAAACATGTTCGTGGGGCAAGCATGTATTTCTGGCCGTCAGCCTCAATGTGCGCCACGGCAGTTTCCACTTTCGGTCTTTTCTTAGGATCAGGAGCGCGTTTGAGATCCTCCGGCCCGTCAAGTTCATCCTGCTGAAAGAAGGGTTCCCTGTCATCTTTTGGCGGTCTTGAGTCCTTTTGACGTTTCACCCCTACTCCGTCCAGAGAGGCTATTACAGCGCCGCCGGATGAATCAGTTTCAATATCATATTTAAGCGCCTGGTTATCCGGTATTTTCAGCCCCTTTTTCTGCAGCCTCTGATTAATCGATTCCGCCAGAGCATCTATCTCTTCCCGGTGTTTTCTTTCATCCTCTTCCGAGCGGCTGTTTGCAAATGAATTACCGTCCTTTGCCGGAATGCCCGGTTCAATGAAGGCATTCTCTTCGGGCAGGCCCGTTTCCGGATTCCAGCCATGTTCCTTAAGTATCCGGAACCCGTACTCGCGCATATCGCCGATGATTTTCGATCCTTCGCGTTCAACCATGTCGGTCATGGTGCGCAGCTTTATGCTGTCAACGGCTTTATGCTATCAATATCGCTGTTCCTGTGAAGCATCATATTCAGCATGTTGTTTGCGATGCGGCCGCTTACACAGGCAAAGGCCTCTGTGTAACTCCTCAGCGTAAGACTCCACAGGAACTCATCACATCCTATTCCAGAAACGGCATCCTTCGGCAACAGCACATGCGCAAGTCCGTTCTCACATTGCAGTCTGGCATGTCTGAGACTGGCATCATCTCCGGAATTCAGTTCGCATTCATTAGCACTAACGTATCAACCTAACAGCAATTCCCGTGGCGAATTCCCGTGGCATTGGTGACGAAATAACATAAGCACTGACGTTTTAGTCCGTAAGGTCGAGCGTGCTGTACTAATGTCAAAGTAGCACACACTTATAAATCTCATGTCTTCATCACCATAGTATCCCATAAAAGTTGCTATTTGTAGCGAAACCCTTTAACATCTGAAAAGAAAGTATTGTGAATCGCAGATATCCGACACATAATAACCATAAATTATACACATATGTTTTTAAAGCTCAAAGATGCCGGATATGAATTTGGAACAAAGGATTCGTTATGTCAGAAAGTGAAGTTAAATTGTTAAACTCCCCTTATGGTGAAGTTGCTTATGAATCGTTTCGCAAGCTCAAAAGAGCTTTTGCCGATAAAAGCGCAATGATTAAGTCACTGGATGATAATGGAATGACCTTATATCCGGTTCTTCTGCGTCCGAGACGGTTTGGCAAGAGTACCTTTATCCAGATGCTGAAATGCTTCTACGACATATCATATGCTGACAGATATGAAGAACTGTTCTGCGAGACTAATATATACAATGAACATCTGGAAAGCCATAACACCTATCATGTATTGAATTTTGACTTTTCCCGGGTTGGCACACAAAGCAGTACTGTTATGTACAACAGTTTCTTTTCTGCGGTAGCTTTTGGTATTGATAATTTTAAGAGAAGATATCCTGATTTCATATTTAACTATGATAATTTGGACAAATCAGATTCTGTTACTCTGTTTAATAATTTCGTTTCTGCCTATGCCAGCTATTCCGATACAGGCCGACTTTATGTGATGATTGATGAATATGATAATTTCGCCAACCAGATTCTGTCACGTGATTTTAATCTGTTCCAAACTATAACCAGTGACGGAGGTTTCCTCAAAGATTTTTATGCTGCAATAAAAGCCGCTGCAGCCGATGCAGGATGTATCGCCAAAACATTCATTACCGGCGTATCTTCTGTATCCCTTGATTCCCTGACCTCAGGATTTAATATTGCACTAAATGTCACTTCTGACGAATGTTTTAATGAATATGCGGGTTTAACTGAAACCGAACTTAAAAAGCTCATTCCTGAGCTGGTTGATATAAAAAGCATTGGGGTAACCGTTGATGAAGTAATTTCCAGAATGAAACCAGTTTACGATGGATACTGTTTCAGCAGACTTGCTAAGAATACTTTATATAATTCGTCTATGTGTCTGTACTACCTAAATAAAATGCAGAGGGAACAAGAATTCCTTGCTCCTGAAGATTATATGGATCCTGCATCAGACCATGACGGCTCAAAACTTAGACAGCTTTTTGACATTGCTGAAAAAGGTCTAGCTGACAGAATTATTGATACCTATTTAACCGGTCGATCTTTTAGTATTAAAAGTCTTGCCGAAAACATCAATTTAAACAAAACAGATAAGTATAGCGAAGTTCATCTGTTATCCATGCTGTACTACCTTGGATACCTCACCATTGATCCAAAGCTATCCAGCAGCAGCAAATTGTCATTGAAAATTCCAAACATCTTCATGTCAAAGCTGTTTGCTCAATGCGCTGTCGATTTACGGTTAAAGCCTAACAGTCTGTTTAAAGACGAGGTGCTTGATATCTCATCCCTGCTTGATGTTAATGATGACATTTCATCATTTGCAAACTCATGTACTGAGTTCTTGAGCACAATCTTCACTAATCAGGTTCTCTCTCACATGAGTGAAATGGCGCTGAATCTGGTGCTTCACGCCAAACTAGATTCCATGTTCGGTGTTTTTGTAGAAATGCAAAAGTCCCTTCGAATTGTCGGCAAAGGAGAAAAGTATGCTGATCTGGTAATAACCGTAAATGACGGAACGGAGGACGAATGTATCTACCTTATCGAGCTGAAGTACGCCGCTAAAAAAGACGCGACTGAAGCAAAGATTGAAAGTCTGAAAAAGGAAGCATCCGAGCAGGTACAAACCTACAAGACTGCACTTGAATTCAAGGATAAACAGGTCAAGGCCTATGCAATGGTCTTTTCCGGTTCGGAATGCGTATATTGCGGGTAGCTATTTGAGCTGTTGCAAATTTTGCAACAGCTCACTCCTTCTATCCCTTTAAAGGGCACCTAAATTTTATCCATAACAGCCATCAAATTCTGATATGTATCAACATCATGATACCGGTCGTTCAGGTTCTGGCTATCACTGTTTCTATCACTGTTTCTGTCTTTGTCGATGAATTTCGATCAGGTCGTCAATCGCCACATCCGGATCAAACGTGTGAAAAGCCATATAATTGCGCTTCATGGTCTTTGCCGGTGCCTGGCGGTAGATTCTCTTGCTCTGCTCGCCTCGTGTACAGGCCCAGTAGCGATACAGATAACCAATCCAGTACAAAACTTCCGGAGAATATTTTTCTCCATCTGTACCCAGCGTCTTTTCATCCTTCAGTTCATCAATCAGATATTCTTCTCCCATCCACTGCAGCTTGTTATATGGGGAGTCCAGATGCTTTGCCACCTCTGAATTCATGAAATCACGAATGAATCCCTCACTGGCATATGCAGTAGAATGCTCAAAG
>DFFT01000001.1 GCA_002372325.1 Succinivibrionaceae bacterium UBA3769
GAGGCGGATATCTATCTCTGCTCCGGAATCGGAAGTCTCTCCGAAAAGAAGTTCCTCCTCAAGTACTACCGCCGGGAAAATGCCGTTAAGCCGGACGTGCTGGAAAAGCTCAGGACCGTAACGAGTCCCTTTGTAGCCCCGGTAGCGGGCTATGGTGAATATGAGGGCCATCAGTATGCGGCGCGGCCGTACTGCGAGATGTCAACCCTAGCGGAACTTCTTTCCGAGGGAGTCAGGTTTTCTGAAGAGGAGCTCAGAACGTTCATTATCCCCTCCGTTATAGAAGGCCTGAAAGCCGTGCACGATGCCGGCATCCTCCACAAGGATCTTAAGCCTGCCAATCTGATTCCTGATGACGCCGGGGAGCATATTGTCCTTATCGACTTCGGGATCAGCTCCCATGCCGGGAAGAACACCTTTGTGGTAACAGAAACCGGCATGACTCCCTGCTACGCCGCTCCCGAGGCTCTTCAGGGGATCTTCCTCAAGGAAACCGACTACTACGCTCTCGGCATCACCGTTTTTGAGCTCTTTACCGGCTTTACGCCATTTCAGAATCCTGATCTGTCTCAGGATGATGTGGCAAGACTGGCGGCCGTCAGCAAAATCGAGTTCCCGGAAGACTTTCCGAAAGACCTGAAAAAGCTGGTACAGGGGCTCACCTACAAGGATATCTCCCATCGTAACGAAAAGGGGAATCCCAACAGACGCTGGGGTTATAACGAGGTCAGGAGATGGCTTCAGGGCGAGGATGTCCCGGTGCCGGGGGAAAGCGAAGATGCGGTCAGGCCGCGGAAATTCCCGCCCTACAAATTTGGCGGGGTTTTTCATGAGACGCAGGAATCTCTGGTTAAAGCACTGCTTAAGGATCCCGCTTCCGGAATCCGGGAGGTTGGGCGGGGGATCCTGACCCACCACTTCAGTCTCTTTGCCCCTGATTTAGAAAACATCTGCCTTGAAGCGGAGACGAATCTTCAGAATAATACAGGTACGGTATCAAGTCATCAGGTCTTTTACCGTCTCATGTACCGGCTCTCCCCGGAACTTAAAACCATCTTCTGCGGCGGACAGAAGTTCGGGAGTCTTAAGGAGCTCGGCGAGGCTGCGAACTCTTATGCCATATCCGGAAATGCCGGATTCTTAAGCTCGCTCCGGCTTTTACAGAGATCCTTTCTGGATTTCTATGGGGAAGCTGTTTTGAAAAACCCCGCTGCTTCAGATCTTCTTCGGAAAGCAAATGAGCAGATCTCGCTTCAGGAGCGCACGGATGTTGAGGCTGCCTGGATTCTGGGCTATGCCCTGTCGGAAAAGAGAAATCTCAGGATAGGCGAGAGGGACTTCGGGGATCTGGCGGAGATACCGGAATACCTCAGAAAGGTGGAAAGCGAACTGGGGTTTTCCGGATACTTCATATATCTTGAGGAGTACCGCAAGGAGCTGGAATTCTTCGCCGCCGTTCATCCGGATGCCAAGTCAGGACAGGCTTTAAAGGAGCTTCTGGAGGATCTCTATAACACCGTTGTCTTCGGGCCTGGCGAATATCATTTCAAAGATGCCGGGGAGTTTGACGCGTATGTGGAGGAGCTCCGCCGCGGTAATAAAACCGGGCTTCTCAGCTACATCTTTAATACCTATGACGCCGCTCTTCTGGAGGTTTCCGTAAAGGTCTGGCAATCAGACTCTTATGAGAAGCTCCGGCGAATTGTTTCCGGTTTTGTGTGTTTGGAGGATTATGTCATTCCCTTTCCAATGTACTTCAAGACATGGATGGAGAAATTCCGGAAGGGGCCGGATTACAGCGAGTATGTTGAAAAGTACGGCGAAGTTAACGATGAGGAATTTGAAACCATAATCTCCAAGTGCTGTAAAAGATCCCGGGCGGATTACTGCAGACCAGATAATGACAAACAGAAAGATATCACCGTAAAGGGCATTAAATATCCCACGGCTGACAATATGAGAGTTAAGCTTGGACAGTATGTCAAGTTCGGGACCTACCCCCATAAGAGCTACTATGACGTAAAGCCCATTGAATGGCTGGTCTTGGATGTTTGCGGCAATGAGGCTCTCCTCCTGAGCCGTTACGCTCTGGACTGCATTACGTATCATTATGATGATGAGGACATCACATGGGAGGAAAGCGGCATTCGGGAGTGGCTTAACGATGATTTTCTGAGGTTGGCGTTCTCAAAGGAGGAACAGCGATGGATCAAACTCTCAGATGTGGTAAATGACGATAACCCTGAATATGGCACCAGCGGCGGAAATAATACTCAGGATCGTGTTTTCTGTCTCAGCATTGCGGAGGCGGAACAGTATTTCCTTGATAAAAGCGAAAGACATTGTCAGCCTACGGAGCATGCCTGCGGCAATGATGTATGGACGGATAAATACAACGGGAACTGCAGGTGGTGGCTGCGGTCGCCTGGGAATCATCAGAGCTGCGCAGCGTTCGTAGATGATGACGGCACGGTTGCTGCGCGGGGGCACGATGTCATTTTTCATCACATCGCTGTCAGGCCCGCTATAAGGATAATCAGGTGTCTGTAATCCGTACTTGGCAGAGAATCTGCCGGCCGAGAATCTGCTTCTTGTTATCGCCATGGACGGTCTGCGTTTTAGTTATCTCCCCGGGCGGGGGAATGCGGGCGGTGTTCCGGGAGGCATAAGGTACCGGGGCCGCTCCGGATCGGCATCAGAAAAACTTAGGACGCTTTTGTTCCTTTTTTGCAAACTGCTGACTTTTCAAATTAATACAGTAAAGTTTCCAGGAAGATGCCGCTAAAGAGTTATGAGCGGCAAAGACCGCAGGAAAATTATAAAATGCGCCGGCAAAAAAAAGCGCTCAGAATATGTTTGAGAGGACAATAAAATGGCACTTTACGTTAACACCAATGCATCGTCACTGAATGCTCAGCGGATGATGGCAAACTCCACCAATGCTTTGGATACCTCCTACAAGCGTCTGGCCTCCGGTCTCAGAATCAACAGCGCCAAGGACGATGCCGC
>DFFT01000073.1 GCA_002372325.1 Succinivibrionaceae bacterium UBA3769
CTCTTGGGATCGTAGTTGATGCCCGCGAGAAGGATATTTTTTGTGTAAAGCTTCGTGTAGCGCCGAAAATACTCCTGCGTTTTAATCTGCTTAAGAGCTTCCTCGGCGGATTTCCCGTATTTAAACTCAATCAGAATAAGCGGCGCAGCGCCTTTTATGTTCGGCTCGTACACTAAGTCCACCTTGCCTTTGCCGGCCTGTTCCTCCCGGTGACAGGTGTAATCATCCAAGGTTGACCAGAGAAGCCCGGTCATTACGCAATAGGTGAGGGATTCCTCATCATTGTAATCCAGCAGCGACACCGCAGGAGAGTTATGAATCTCCTGAATGAGTTCCGCGGTCTTGTTACCGTCCAGGGATTTTATTGCTTTCAGGAGATTCTCGGAACGCTCTATGGTATCCATGCGTTCATACCAGTTCTGTTTTCTGACAATCCCGGTCAGCACCGATCTGATTTCCTTATTTGGAACGTAGGCTATTTTAAGAACATCGCTGTTTTTGACGCTTTCGCATCCCACATATCCGAGACATGCCAAAAGACAAAGCACATCGTCCTTGCTGTTAATGCTTACCATGTCATTCTGGAAATTGCTGGTGTCGAATTGCACTCGGCCGCCTTCAATTAAATTCAGAATGTCGCTTTTTACCTCGGCATAATTCATATTGATAAGCTGCGCGACTTCCTCATTTGAGGATGATCTGCTCCAGTAGCTTTTGCATCTGCCGTCCTGCACAGCGGAAACCACCGAATTAGGGTTATAAATATCGATGCCGTTAAGCCTGTAGCCTTCGTACCAGTCTTTAAGCTCCTCCTGAGATAACTTGCATGACGGCCGCGCTGCTATTTCAGCAGTTTCGGTTTCCGTGAAACCGAAGTATCTTTCAAACGGTTCCGGTTCCAGCATGTTATATTCCAGAAAAGTATTCAGCGCCGACTGAGAGTTGTATTTTTTGATAGGGAGTATCCCGGTGAGATAAGCCAGAACAAAGCAGGCCTGACCGTCATCAGTCTTGAACAAATCCTTCAGCAGATCAATATAGTCTTTTTGTAACTGTTCATCGTTACGATATTCTCTGCATACTAAATCCCATTCATCCATAATGAAGATAAACTGCGCGTTTAAGTCATTCTGCAAGGAAGATAACGCAACGAGCAGTCCGGTATTTTTAATGTTATGCTTTTCAAAACATGCGGCAAAGTTCTGCTGCTCTCTGAGTTCAGTGATTATCGAATATTCAAGATAATCTGCCAAAGAGGCAACACCAGGAACTTTTTCATTTTTTAAATAATTGTTGTATCTGCTGTTGATGGAATTCATATCGATGTAAATAACATCGTATTTGTTCAGATGTTCCGGGAAACTGTCCTTATGTGTTATTTCGAGACCGTCAAAAATACTCTGGCCCGCATAGCCTTTGGAGAAATATGCAGAAAGCATATGGGCTGTTACAGTCTTTCCAAACCGGCGCGGACGGGTTACGGCAAAGAAACGCTTTTCGTCATTGATCTTTGAAGACATTACTTCCAGAAAATCCGTTTTGTCTATAAAGATCTCTGTTTTTCTTGATTTAACCAGTCTGGTAAAACTGTTTTCTCTGCCTGGATTTAGAATGTTGCCCATAACTTAATCCCTTACTTTGTAACATCCTCATTCTAACATGGCGCGGAATTACTATCCGCAAGATGTTATGAAAGATGGTTATGGAATTGCAGCGCCGCAGTAATAACAAAGGTCATCATTGCTCCTAAAGGCATGATGGGACAAATGGCAGAATGCCGGGATGACATCCTCTGTGAGCATCAGGCGTCAGAAAAGATGTTCCCCGAATTCCGGCTATTCCCGGATCTTCAGGGATGACAGTTTTTTTCCGAAAATATCCGTCAGCGTGACTGTTCCGGCCTCCTCGTCAATGATGCCCATGGTATGCTCCGGCCGGGGGCCTTTGGGGAAGGTCAGGGATCCCGGATTGAAAATAATGATGCCGGCGCTGTTTCTTTCCAGTACCGCCGCATGAGTGTGTCCGCTCATGAAGATGTCATTTTTGCGGAGGCCCAGATTTTCAGCATGAGCGGGTTTCCAGATATGACCGTGACTCATTGCGGCCTTCTGTCCGGCGATGATCAGAGTATTAACCGGAGAGGTCAGGGGAAACTCCAGAAGCTTCTGATCCACCTCGCTGTCGCAGTTTCCCTTCACAGCGATGATCTGATGCCGGAGCGGGTTGAGGAGATCGGGGATTTCCATGGGATTGTATTCCCGGGAGAGACCATTCCTGGGGCCGTGATTGATAAGGTCGCCCAGAAGAAGATAAAAGGAGATGCCGGAGCTTTGCAGGGTATTCAGGGCAATCTTCAGGTATGAGCTGTCGCCGTGGATATCCGATATTACTGCGTATTTCATGATGATTCTCCTGTTTTTCCGGAAAGCATCCTCATATTGTAGGACTCCGGCCCCGCCAAATCCAGTAAGTCATGCGGTAACGTCTCTGTTTACACCGCATTCGGTCATGCGGTTTGGGCAAACGGGAAAGCGGCTGCTGCCGCCGGTCTATGCTGTCATACACCTCAGTTTTTGCAGCACGAGGCAGTATCAGGTAAAGGGGCGGAGCCCCTTTAGTTATTAACCGGGAAGCGCCGGAGGCGTCTTCCTTCTTAGTTATTATTCCTTGGGACTTTAACCTTTGCTTTTGCCAGTATTGATTGCATGGTTTTTCTTTTCCATACTGGGGCCTGCCGCGATCCGGCGGGGCGGAGGAAAGATAACGAGAGAAAGCAATGAAAAGCAGGAGGAATGAAAAGCGGAAGGAAAACGGCAGGGAATCCCGCTGAACAATCGTAAATCGGCCGGAATACCCTCAAAATGCTCTCAAAACGTTACTTGGATCTCCGGCAGCTCATTTTTTTTGAGGGCTGACACCATAAAAGACCCCGGTTTTTCGGAACTTTTGTATAAAAAATAGCCAAAGTGATTAAAAAATAACCAAAAATCATAATATCTTGCACACCAAACATAATAATTGTTTACGTTCCCGAATAATTGCTGTTAGAATAGCGCCGTTCCCTCAAAGGCGAACACATTATTCGAAAGCCAAAGATTTGCACGAAACGTTTATTGTCAGTTAGAAAGGTAAGATTTATGAAGATTAGCAGCGGTGTTTTGCCTCTTTTGATCGGCTCCTACGCCAAACGGTACGGAGTTGAACTTATGATGTACGGTCACACGGCCTACACAAACGGAAAACAGATCACTATCCCCAGACTGGACTTAAGCGACAGCTCCGGCCAGGAAATGGCCTACGGCTACGTCGCCCATGAGTGCGGCCATCTGGTGTTCACCGATTTCGGCTGCTTTAAGGATTTGCGGCAGGACTCCGCTGATTTCGGGATGTTTAATGCCCTGGAGGATGCCCGGGTAAATTTCCTGCAAACCCGCTCCTGGCCGGGACTTCTTAAGACCTTTAATTTTCAGTATGACACCCTGAAGCGGGAATCCTGCGAGTTTTTAAGACAGCTCCGGGATGCCGGGGATCTCACCACGCTTCTGATTCTCTATTGCAACTGCCGTTCCCACTGGGAAGCCGGATTTACCGGCCGGGGCGTCCGTCATCTCCTCAGATTTTCCCATATGGCTCTCCTGTCCCTGCTTCCGGAAGCCGTTATCGGGATGCTGAATCACATCATTTACCGGGTGGCATTCCGGCAGACATCTGATGATGTGATGCAGGTGGCGGCAGCGGCGCTGGAGTTTATCCGGAAGTATATTCGCAAGAACAATGCCGAGTATGACCGGGCCGTGAAGAAACATGAGGCTCAGCTGTCCCCCGCCGAGGCGGAGGAGGATCTGTTTTCGGAGCAGAGCAGCATGCCCCGGAGCCGCAAGGTGAGCTTTGAGCGGATCTTCAAGGATATGGACTTTCCCAAGGATCTCCTTAGGAGACTTTCGGATGACTTCACTGAAATGCTTAATGCGGAGACTCCGGATAATGCTCCGGCGGGGCGGATCAGCCGGATGAAGGCTCTTTCCAGAACCTTCGACGGCAATGCTCCTTCGATCGCCGGCGAGATCGAACGCCGCTCCTATTCCACCGGAGGATCGCAGGATTTCGGCGGCACGGTCACGGGAATTCCCCGGCCGGCTCTCAATGACCAGCTGTACCAGAAGGTAATCAGAAACGGCAGCTTCCGGTACCAGATCGAAAGCATGATGCGTTCCTACGACGAGTGGATGAACGGACGGAAAACCTCCGGCAAGGAGGTGGACGTTCTGGCTTACGCCGGCAGAGTCATCAATAATTTCCACGTTTTCAAGAGCAAGAGCATCAGACAGTGCGTGAACACCACGGTGCATCTTCTGGTGGATGCCTCGGGATCCATGGCGGCTCTCTGCCCGGACTCCAATATCCGGAGATACGAGGTGGCCAATCAGGTGGCTCTGTCCCTGGCTCTGGGCATGGAAAACATCAGCAACCTCACCTCCGAGGTGACCTACTTTCCGGGCACCTATGCGGAGTTTGACACCATCAGAACTCCGAAGCAAAGCGTTAAAAGCCGGGCCCGGTATTTTGATCAGCTGCCCCACAGCTGCACCCCGCTGACCCAGGTTCTTCTTCATGCAGTGGAAAAGCTCCCGGAGAAAAGCCCGTATCAGAGAGATATCATCATCGTGATTACGGACGGCAAGCCGGATTGCTTTGACACCGCCAAAAAGGTCATTGACCGCTGCGGGGAGCTGGGCGTTGAAATCTACGGCATCGGCATCGGAGAAAACACCGCCGTCAGCGATCTCTTCAGAGAAAGCGAGAAGGTGTCAGACGCCGCCGAGCTTCCGGAAGCCATGAAGAGGCTCATGAAGAGAACCTTTTTCAGAAAGTTTGACATTATGGCGCATACCACCCTGGCCAAAATCATGGCCGCAAAAATGTCCCATATCTGACCTCTGTTTTTTTTGTCAGGGTTTCGGAAAACAGGATTTTTATGCGTAGCAGGGGGGATTTGTGCACGATTTTTACGCTGAGGCGCTGGTCACCTACAGACGGCGCTATAACGAACTTTTTAAAGAAACAGGCGACACCGTCATTTCAAGAGTCGAGGACGGCTATGCCAAGCATATTCTGCAGGGCCGGGTTCTGGAAAGGCTCGCGTTGGAAATGCTGGAGCTGTTCTATCGTGAAGATTTAGGGACTTTCGAGATCTTTAAGGGCGATAACGAAATTCAGATAATGCCGCAAAGCAGAGCCTTTAAGCTGGACATATTTGCAAAGCTTTCCCGGAAAAAAGATCAGGAAGAAGATCAGAAGGACATATGTCAGAAGGAGGAAAACGGCCGGAAAGCTGCCCGAAAAAAGCCGGCCCGGAACATCGGTGTATCGCCGGACGAGATGTATCTGGGGCTGGAGATCCAAAATTACACGTTTTGCGCGGAGAGGTTTTTCATCAGCTGGTCAGCTATGGAAGCAGCGCAGAACAAAGGCACGGCGATAAAGGATCTGAGAACCGCTCCGGGATTGATAGCGGTTATTTCCACGGCCGGTTTCGGCACAGATGTTCCAGGCGACATTGATGACTGGTGTTTTACCTGGAAATCAATGCCGTGCGGAGTTACCGATGATAAAGTCCTGGGGAAGCCGCATCGCAAAGGACTTAATGTCCTGATCATTGATCTGAAAAGATTCAGGAAAAAAGCGGAGACTCCCAAAACCTTTTTGGAATTTTACCTGGCGTTTTTGAATTGCGGCGCATATGAAGATATCGAGGCTCTCCTGAAGACGGACACTGATGGTATAATGGAAGATATCATAAGGATGGACATGGATTTTCTCGGGAATGATAATTTATGGGAACCATTTATGAAGAAAGAGAATAAAAACTTGCTGGCGCTTAATATTGAAAGGGCTAATCACAAAGCAAAAGTCGATGAAATGAAAAATGAAGTCGATGAAATG